>JAYVSS010000135.1:0-25724 GCA_043775075.1 Acidimicrobiia bacterium | reverse complement strand
GCCCGAACGAGCGAGAAGTACTCGGTGCCGTCGTCGATTTTGCTTCGACGCCGCATCCCTGCCGTGTCAATAAAACAAATCTGACCATCGGGCGTTTCGATCACGGTATTCACCGAGTCCCGAGTCGTTCCAGCCATGTCATGCACAATCGATCGCTCGTCGCCAATGAGACGGTTGAATAACGTGGACTTCCCGACGTTGGGTCGACCAGCGATGACGACCTTTGGAACTGCGCCGCCACCGACACCGATCACGTCAAATGTCGCCTCATCGAGCGAACGACCGTGATCGAAGGTCCCGTCGTCCTCTACTACCGGCGGGCGAGGCTGGCGTTTGGCCTCGGGAAGCTGGGCGAGAACGGCGTCGAGGACGTCGCCTGAACCGTTGCCGTGCAGAGCGCTCACCGGCCACGGGTCACCGAGCCCGAGGCTGACGAACTGCCAGATATCTGGCATACGCGTTTCACCATCGACCTTATTGACGATCAAAAAGACCGTGCCTTTGGGGCGACTTCGGCGAAGAAGATCAGCGACCCTTTCGTCCTCTTCGGTGATGCCAATGGCTACATCAACGACCATGAGACACACGTCGGCGTCGGAGATGGCCCGCTCTGCGGCCAGGCTCACTTTGTCGTCGAGCTCGCTTCCCGACGCCGTCCAGCCACCGGTGTCGGCCACGATGAACGGCACGCCATTCCACTCGGCCTCAACATCCTTACGATCACGGGTCACGCCGGGAAGTGCTTCGACGATCGCCTCCCGACGGCCAACAAAGCGGTTTAGCAGGGTGGACTTTCCGACATTCGGACGACCGCAGATCACCACGACCGGAAGGCCTTGCGGGTTCGTCGGCGAAACCCGGACAACGGCCGATGCCTTCGCTCGACGATCACTTTGTTGACTCACGATGTCACACTCAATTCGAGATTTCGTCGCGAGGCCGCGACCTTCGGGGCGCCCATCAGCAGCGCGTCGCGCAGGGCGATTCCGTTCGTAGGGACGACCTCGACCGCCCGAGGAAGATCCTCCGGACGGGTGCCGTCGAGGAACACGCCCTTTGATAAGCAGACATCGGGAAGTAGATAGCGATGCCCGAGCGGCTGATCCTGCAATACCCGAGCGAGATCACTGCCGACCATGAGGCCGGTAACGCCAGTGTTCCCCCCAAAGAATTCGTTGCCAACGGTGATCACTCGCACGTCCGTACGACCAATGCCCGCAAGCACCGGCGGGAGCAGTTCACGCAGCACCGTGGCTCCGTAGGCGCCGGTCAGAATGCCCACCGGTGCGTCCTTTCGCGGAGCAAAGACCACGCCGCCATCGTGCCCGTTGCTGGTGCCTCCGACGGTTCTCGCTGCCCGGTACCCGTCGGCCGGAGCGCCCTCCACCCACGCGAAGAACCCGCTCGCCACGTCGGTCGGCTCATCGGCCAGTCCGAGTAACTCCCGTTCAAACGTCCGGGCCATACCGATACCGTTTTCGTGCTGGCAAAAGTCTTCGTAGTCCTCGACCGCCGGGAACGTTCGACCGGCCATGAGGTAATACTCATCAGCGGCAAACACCATCCGCCGTCCGATCGCCGCCAGGAAACGCTTTTGCCAACGCTCCACGGCGTCCACGACCGCGCTCGCTTCCTCGTTTGTATGCACACGTAACGACGGTTCCTTGTTGAACCTCGAGATCCCCAGCGGGACCGCGTGTAACGAGGCCAGCCCGGAGTACTCGTCGAGGATCCCGCACAGCGTTTCTTCGAGGACCGTACCGTCGTTCACGCCAGGACAAATCACCAGCTGACCGTGCACCTCGACGCCATGGGCCAGAAGTGCCTTCAACCAGCGCAGGCTCGTCGCTCCACGGCGGTTGCGCAGCAGCGAAGATCGAACATCGGGGTTGGTGGCGTGAATGCTGACGTTGAGCGGAGAAAGTCCTTCGGTGATGACCCGCTCCAGATCGGCTTCGGTGAATCGGGTCAGCGTGGTGAAGTTGCCGTAAAGAAACGACAGACGGAAATCGTCGTCCTTGAGATAGAGACTGGGGCGCATCCCAGGGGGCAGCTGGTAGATGAAACAAAACGAGCAGTGATTGTCGCAGGTGCGCAGCTGATCAAACAGCGCCGATTGGACTTCGATCCCCAGTGTTGCCCCATCCGCTTTCTCGATGACGACATCGAACTCCAGCCCGCCGCGACTTACGACCAATTCGACGGTGGGTTCGTCCACAAGAAGCCGGTACTGGATCACATCGCGAACGGTCTGACCGTTCACCATCACGAGCTCATCTCCGACCGTGATCCCGGCCAGGTCGGCCGGAGATCCGGGCGCGACGCTGTTCACGGACGGTAAAGACATAAGCGAACATCCTACTGGGCACCCCCTCGCCCCAAACCGCGGCACAGCCTTCCGCACGGTGCCATCGAACACACCGGTCCGGCGAGCACAAAAATGACCCGGCGGCCAGCAAAGGTCCTGCACCCCGGTACCCTCGATAGGGTGAGCACCCACTCCACAAGCTCTCTTGAGACCGTACCTTCGTCCGCCTTGCCCGGCGATGCGGACGCTGTCGAACTCGTGCTGCTGGCCGCCCCCCGAGGATTCTGTGCCGGAGTCGAAATGGCGATCAAGGCGCTGACCTGGATGGTTCGAGCGTTCGAACCACCGGTGTACTGCTATCACGAGATCGTTCACAATCGCCTCGTCGTCGACCGATTTCGCGATCTCGGCGTGGTCTTTGTGGACTCCCTCGACGAAGTGCCCAAAGGCTCGCCACTGATGCTTTCGGCCCACGGATCGCCACCCGAAGTCGTGGCCGCGGCCCAAGCCAACGGCGGCTTCGTCGTCAACGCTGTCTGCCCGCTCGTCACCAAGGTCCATCACGAAGCCAAAGTTCGAGCTGGCAAGGGATTCGAGATTGTCTATGTTGGGCACGAGGGCCATGACGAGGCGATGGGCACGATGGCCGTCGCCCCCCAGGCCATGCATCTGGTCGAAACGGTGCACGACGTTGCGTCGCTCGATCTTGACGGGCCCGTCGCTCTGTTGGCCCAAACCACACTCAGCCATCACGACTGGGCTGATGTTCTTCAGGCGGCAACTGACAAATTCCCCGGTATGTGGGTGCCTGGCCATTCCGACCTTTGCTACGCCACCACGAATCGTCAAGACGCGCTCACCACTATGGCGCCGCGATGCGATGCCATAGTGGTGATCGGATCGGCGAACTCGTCGAACACCGTGGCGCTCGCCAAGGTGGCAAAAGCCGCCGGTTGCTCACGCGTGTTTCGCGTGAACAGCGCTGACGAACTCCCCCTTGACTTGGCAGGGATCGTCGGTGTCACAGCGGGTGCCTCCGCCCCTGAAGAGCTGGTCAACGAAGTCATCGAACGACTGTCACCAAGAAGAGGCGTCGAACTCGTACGGGTCACGGACGAGGACGAATACTTCCCACAGCCCAAGGAGCTTCGCGAAATGGTCCCGGCCATCGCTGCGGCCATTGCATTCGGCTTGGGAGGCCCGCCGCCGAAGCAAAGTGTGCTCGCCAACGACCGCACCACGGCGGCAAGCGAAGTGCTCGCCGCTCTCCGGTAAGCGGCAGCCTCGTTCTACGAACGCGACGAGCGACTTGCCTCGTCCCAATAACGCACCGTTGTTGACTGACTCGCTGTCGCCAACAACGTGCCGTCCTCGGCCCAGAGGTGCACAAGACCGTGCCCAAACCCGTGATGCACGGCGTGAACCCGTATGTCAAGCAGCACCCACTCTGTCGGCACCAGCCGCACCACGCGCAGAGTGTTATCGAGTGAACTTCCGCCGGCGCGCACACCGAGCGCCTGGCCGATCCCGAACGGAACAAAGTCGCCAAGTACGGCCAACCCCGCCGCCGTGGTGGTGCTCACGCCGGGAAGCTGAGCCCACAGTGCCGAGCGGCCGTCTTCCGACGCGATGCCGTCCAGCGCTTCCATTTCGCGACCCAGCGCCAGGCGGGAATGAATGTGTTCATTGATCGAATTCTGATTTCCAAAACGATGCCGACGCTCTGGACAGGCCAGCGGATCAGCCACGTTTGGCCTCACGGCAAAGGACCCCGAATCGGCAATATCGCGACTGCCGAAGGCGCCGTTTACCGTCAGAATTTCCTCGTTCCCCAAGCGCACTACAACGCGGGCCTGAGTTGTTGCCTTCCCATTCACCGCCAACGTCACGTCGAGATCGAGCACCGATCCAACTTTGGCGAATGACAGATATTGCGCGGTGGCCCAGATCACCGGTCGGCCGCACGTGGCCTCCATCGCTTCAATTGCTGCGCCCAGTCCGGCGCCACCAAACAAGTTTCCCGTCCACGTGCACAGGGACTCGGTGACGGGGAGCGTCCATCGGAACGGGTTGTGCGTCGGTTGGAGACCGAGAAAGGCTCGGGCGCCTCCGGAAACGGAGGCGCCCGATACCTGGTGCGAGGACGAAGGAGGGCCAGACGACACGCCTGTCATCCAATCAGATTGAGCGACACGCTCGAGGCGGGTCGACACCGAACGACGCCGTGTTAGGTCGCTCCGGCCTTACTTTTTGCGGAACATCGCCATCAGCTTGGACAATATTCCGCCGCCGGCGGCTCCGGCCCCTCCGCCGGAAACCATCTTGGTGAGGTCGTCAACCACGGACCCATCCTTGTTTTGATCGAGCATGCCGGTGACTTTGCCCATCATCCCAGAAGCCGCGCCCGACTCGCCGCCGGAAGACCCATCTCCGCCGCCCGTGAGGCCTCCGAGCATCGCTCCAATGCCTCCGCCACCGCTGCCGCCGCCCAGAAGGCTGCCGAGCATGCCCCCGAGGCCGCCGCCGCCACCCATCAACCCGCCAAGCATTCCGGAAAGTCCCTGGGCCTGCACGCCCCCGGTGGCCTGTCCGCTCTTACCGAGCGCCCCCATCACCATTGGCGCGAGCGCGCCGAGCAATCCGGCGGCTTGGCCCTTGTCGATTCCGGCCTCGGCCGCCACTTGGTCCTGAACGGCGTCGGTGTCGTCACCGAACACCTTGCCGACGATGGCCGAACCGCCAGCCTGGCCGCCAAACAGGCCGCCGAACTTGTCCCCCAGACCGTCGAGCAGTGAGCCGTCGTGATCCTTATTGACCGCCGCCGCCAACGCCTCAGCCTTTGCTGGATCATCGGCATTTGCCTTCATCCGCCCGAGAAGGGCAGGAAGGGCGGCGCCCACTGCTTTCTTTGCGCCCGCTTCGTCGGTGTTCAGCTGACCGGCAATTTTAGAAAGCATGTCTCCGCCGAGCGCGCCGCCGAGAATTTGGTCAAGTCCACTCACGGGCCGATCCTTTTCGTTGTTGGAGGCGATCAGAGTACTAGCCGGTCCTCATCGGTGCTGGTCGCTGATAAGCCACCACGAGCCGGGACACGAACCTGGACACGAACCGCAACGAAGCTCACCTCGGTCGCGGGCGCTGATCGACCACCGCTTGCGCGTCGTCGAAGAGGCGCTGGAGTTCGGTCTGGACTTGCGCGGTGCAGATTCGAAGCCCTGAGCGCGCCGTCGTGGCCGGGGGCTTGATAGGCCGTCCGACGATGAGATGTACCCGTTTTGGTTTGGGGAACCTGTCACCTCGACCCATCGCCCGCTCAGATCCGCCGATGCCGATTGGCACAATGACGGCTTGGGTTCGTGCTGCGAGCCACGCCACACCGTCAAACAATTCCTCGACCACCGGACCTTCTTTCCGCGTTCCCTCGGGGTACACGACCACCGGTTCGCCCGCCCGCAGAGCGTTTTCGCACAGCTTCATCGCTTCGCGGTCCGCCGTGCCCCGCTCCACCTTGATCGCTCCAAGTTTGTCAAAGACCCGTCCCAGAGACTTGATTTTCCACATCGACGCCTTGCCCAGGAATCGGACTCGCCGACGAAACAACATCGGCACGAGCACCGTGTCCACATTGGATCGATGCACCGGAGCAATGATGACTGCTCCGCTTACCGGCATGTTGTTGGCGTTGGTCCACGACGCCCGGAAGTAGAACTTGCAAACGCTCACCACCACTGTTCGCACCGCAGTCCAGAGCATTCGCTCGCCCCGACTGGGGCCAAGATTTTGGGTGGAGGTGCCGTTGGCGACCAAACCGGGAGCGTCAGCGTGAGCAAACCCCGCCCTCGCCACGATGATTGCTCGACGCACCACCTCGTCCAGTGTCAGTCCGGTGGTGTCAATAACCGTTGCCCCGTTGGCGACGGTGAGCGGCGCGACGGCCCGTTCAGAGTCGTTGGTATCGCGCCAACGCAGGTCCGACACCACGTCTTCGAACGAACGGTGAGCCTGCTCAGCGTGGCGCCGGCGAGCACGTTCCTCGACATCGGCGGTGAGGAAAATACGCGCAGGCGCGCCGGGGAACACCACCGTTGCGATATCGCGCCCTTCGAGCACTCCCCCTCCCCGGGCGACCGCCCAGTCGCGTTGGCGTTCAACCATCTCCGCCCGCACCTCACCGATCGTGGCGATCACGCTCGCCGCCCGGGCCGCTTCGGCAGAACGAATCTCGGCTGTGACATCCTCGCCGTCGAGCTGCACTAATTGATTTCTGTCGACACCGGTCCGAACGTCGATAGAAGCGGATCGAGCTACCCAAATGGCGTGGGCTCGAAGCAACGCCCCGGCGGAACCCTCAACCGATGTGGCATCCACAACCGTGTGTCCGGCCCGCAAACATGCAACTCCGATAACTCGGTACATCGCCCCGGTATCGAGATATTCGAGACCGAGTTGCTCCGCCAGACGCCGAGCCACGGTTGTCTTTCCTGCGCCCAGCACGCCATCGATCGCCACAATGCGCAACGAGGTCATTGCGTTCCCGCATTCACTCTCGGCACCGTTTCGTCCGTTCTTCGCAGCGCATCGATCACGTCATAAAAGGTCGGAAACGTCTTTGCCACGCAACCTGGGTCGGCAATGGAGATACCCGGTCGAGCGAGACCGAGAATGGTGAAGCTCATCGCCATGCGGTGATCATCGTAGGTTTCGACGGTGGCTGGTTGCAGCAGCCCGGGCACAATGGTGAATCCGTCGTCATCGGCCGACGCAGTTATCCCCAAGCGCCCGAGTTCATTCACCACCGCGGCAATTCGGTCAGTCTCTTTGTGTCGGATAAAGCCAATGCCCGTGACCGAAATCGGACCTGACGCCAACGGAGCGATCGCCGCCAGCGTCTGCGCAGTGTCTGAGCAGTCCACCATGTTCACTCGACCGCCACGAAGCGGCCCGTTGCTCGTGACCTGGAGATACTCGTCGGTTCTTTCCACGTCGGCGCCGAGTTCGCCCAGGACGTCGGCGAACCGAACATCGCCCTGCTCCGCCGACAAACCTAGGCCATTGACCCGCACACATCCGCCGGTAGCTACTGCAGCAGCGAAGAAGTATGACGCCGCACTGGCGTCTGGCTCGATCCAGTAGTCAAGCGGCGATGTGTATCCCGTTGGCGCGATCGCAAAGTGGGCATAGTCCTCGTGCCGAACCTGAGCCCCGAACGATCTCATCACAGAAAGTGTTAAGTTCACATAGGGAATCGAAACAAGATCACCGACGACCTCAATAATCATTTCGTCGCGAGCGAGGGGCGCGGCGAGCATCAAGCCCGACAGGAATTGGCTTGAGACGTTTCCCGGAATTCGGACCACGCCCCCGGCTAGTCCGCTGGCAACGAGCCGCAGCGGCAGATGGCCCGGTTCGAGCAACGCCTCATGGCGGACACCCATATCCCCGAGCGACGTTAAGAGATCGCCCATGGGTCGGGCTCGCATTTGCTCATGCGCGTCCACAGTGAACGCACCCTGACCGGCGGCCAGGAAAGGAACCGTAAACCGCGCTGTGGTTCCTGATCTACGGACATCAACGACCACCGAGGCAGCGCTGTCCGCAACCGACGGGGACACCGGCGCCCCGCCCAGTCCGACGACCTGCATCGTACCTGTGTTCGTTTCGTGTTCGATGCCCACGCCTACGGCTCGCAGTACCCCGACCATGGCTTCGGTGTCGTCGCTCGCTAAGACACCGTGAAGTGTCGTGACCCCGGTGGCGGCGCCAGCCACGAGAAGGGCACGGTTCGTCAGGCTCTTCGAGCCCGGCAAGATCACCGTTGCCCTAACCGGATGACCAATCGGGACTATCGGCAAGGGGTCGGGAAGACCCCGATACGGCATCACCACGTCACCCCTGTCCGAGCGGTGCTACCGACACCCGGAACCCACGGGCGATCAAGCCACCGCGAAGTAGCTCGGAGGCATTCTGGGCAACCACGGCGATGAGGACGCCACCACCCTCGGCCGAGTGGCTGATCTCGATGTCGAAAATGTTCACGCCCAACTGACTAGCCAACATTGCCACCTCGGCAATGAAGCCGGGACGATCCGGGATCGGCACTCGCAGTTCAGCCAACTCCTCGGCCGGTGGCGCTCCCACGGGAAGGTTGATCCTGGCCTCCCGTGCCCGTTGCAGCAACCGCCGAAGGAGATTACGATCTTCGCCCTCGACGGCGTCTCGCATACGCTTGAGATCATCGATCAACAGGTTCATTCCGTTGACGATCGCGACACGATTCGTGGCGCAAATGTCGAGCCAGATTGTGGGATGGCCAGCAGCGATCCGGGTCATATCGCGAAACCCTCCGCCCGCCAACCGAAGCAGCGTCGCATGTTCGTCGGCTCCGTCGGCGGCAACGGACATCAGCGAAGCGGCGGCGAGATGGGGAACATGCGAGACCGTCGCCACAAGGTCGTCGTGATGGGCCGGATCGACAGCGACGACCACGGCACCCATCGAGGTGACAATCGCGTGTAAGCGCGCATATGAATTGGGATCGGTGCCCGACGTCGGCGTGAGGACCCACGTTCGACCCTGAAACATGTCCGCATACGAACCGTCGATGCCATCGAGTTCGGAGCCCGCCATCGGATGTCCTCCGATGAACTTCGGATGATCGATCGCTCCAACGATCGGCGCCTTTACGCTTCCGATGTCGGTGACGATCCCGCCAAGCGCCAGTGCCTCTTGCGCCAACGCGACAACCGTCGTCACCGGCGTGCAGACAAAGGTCACCTCGGCCCGAACATCGAGTCCGGAACCGTCGAAGGCGTTTCGGGCGATGCCCCTGTCCACCGCAAGCGGGTCGACGTCGGACCCGAATACGGTCCATCCCTGGGCTCGAAGGGCCATTCCCACCGACCCGCCCATCAGACCGGCGCCGATGATGTTGGCCGAGCGACCCACCCCCTCACCCGGCTGTTCAAGCACTGACACGGACGAGAACCCTAGAGCGCGCGCTGATCGGTCAACGTTTCTCGCGGCGATCGTCTTCGCCGCCAGCAAGCTGGCCGATTAATTTTGCTGTGTCTACTGGTCGGCTCGCCCTACGGCTCTCGCCTTCTTGGGGTTCGTCGAATCAACTCCGGCGAACATGGCGCCGTATGTAGTCGAAGAGCGGGTCAAACTGGGACGAGTCATCGGTGAACTCGGGGAAGTTGTACGCCGTATCGAACCACGTGTGTGCCCCACGAGCGCCACTCTTCGCGGCGCAATCAACATGGGCGGATTGCACGTGGACCACTCGTCCCAGCGTGGCCGAATCGTTGTATGCGCGGGCGATCGCGGCGTCGAGGACCGATTCGATGTCGGTGATTGTGCAGCCCTGCAGGTTGGCGGCCACGAGGTCGGGATTGATTTCATGCGCGACCCCGCGCCGTTGCAACGATTTGGCGATCAGATAGCACCGCGCCCGATGATCAGGCGGTCCGACGAGGAGCGCCTCAGAAAATCGACCCGGGGTTCGAAGAATCGGTTGGACCAACCACGGGGCCGACGAGGTGGCTATGACAAAGACGTTGGCACCATCGCGACGATCAAGAGCGGCAAGAAGATCGGTAAGTACCTTGCGTCCGTTCGCCGTGTAGCGCAGCCGCCGGTGGGTTGCCACTTCAACGTTGGCTAACATCACGACCGAGGGCCCGGACTCGTTTGCTGCGGCGAACGCTTCGCTCAGTCGTGATGCCCCCGCGATGCCCCAGGGATCGACCATTTCGGCCATATCGACTTCGGTGAATGCCACACCAAGTTCACCCGCCACGGTCTCGCCCAGGAAACGCTTGCCCGCCGCCGGGGGGCCGTAGAGCAGCACGCCGTTCGCCGAGCCAGATCGCTGGCGCAAGGTATTCGCCCAGGGGGCGATGACCATGTCGATGATGCGCCGGCGTTCCTCGGCCATACCAACGATGTCGGCAATCCGAAGCAGGGAGATCGACTGTCCGGTAGCGAGCGTACGACTGCGCCGGATTCGATCTGAAGTCACGTCGCGCTCGCTCAGCATGGCCTTCTCGTTTTCGGGTCCGTTCGCTTGGACCGAACGAAGCGTCGCTCCGAACGACAGCGCGGCAACGGGATCGCCGGAAAGGTCGGCGGCCATTGCCGCCAGCCCCAGAACCGCCGGATCCTGGGGCATTGCCGTGAGAAGAATGCGAGCATGGGCCAGGGCTCCGGGAGCGTTCCCGGCCCCCAGAAGGGCGTTGGCGAGATCCTGGCGAGCGGCGACGTTCGCTGGATCCTCGGCCACCGCAATTTCGAGGTTCGCCAGGTCCGGATCGTTGAGCACACGTTCACTCTAGTCACCACTCTTCGTGACTGAAAGTCCAATCACCAGAATATCAACCGCATGAAGCGTTCGAACAGGCGTCTAGGCCGAGCGCACCCCTGCCGACTACCGACGCCGCGAGTCAACCTCGAGATGCTTCGGCTCCCTCGATGCCTCATGTCGCTGGTCATTGGGCAACCTGGACAACTTCGAAACCCCCATCTTCGAACACCACCCCCCGTCCAGGTCCCCCTCGCACGCGAAGACGTCGGGGGAGCGGACTCTGCCAGAGTTCACCGTCGGTATCCAGGTTCGGGCACAGAGCGAGCCCGTGTCGACTTCGGCGCGCCGGCGCCGACCAATGTCCATAGGCAGTCCGGAGAAGATCGGCGCGACCCGCGACCAAAACGCGGATGGTGGGATGACGAGCGACGAACAACGCCGCCAACTGGCCAGCATCGTCGTCGATCCGCTCCGCGTCATCGATGACGACCAATGCCGCCACCTCTGCGCCCACCTGTTGATCGATCCACATTCGAAGTTCAGTCACTGAGGTCGTCAGCATCCACATGTTCGAATCGCCCATGCGGTCCACCCATTCATCCCGCGCCGCCGTCGACGACACCAGCACCCCGATCCGCATCGCTTGGTGCTGTCGCCGCGCGCTTTGCGCCACGGTTGCCAGCGCCGTGGTGCGACCACTTCGAGCTGGACCAGCGAAGAGAACCGGCTCCCCGATGCGCAACCGTATGTCAACTGGCGCGAGCGCACGTGCACCGACGCCGAAAGGGATGTTCCACGTCAATCTCAAGTCTGAACATTTCCTCAGCAAAGCGTCTTTGGCGTACGACACGTCGTTAAGCGCCACGACTTGCGGTAGAACCTCGATTCGGGGCGCAACCGTCCACGTCGACGATTCCCCGAGGGCGACCGCCGCCGACACGTCCGCCTCATCCGTGGCGAAGAGCTGGACCTCGACACCCGACCGCCCGACCACCAGTGCCCGACCGGGAATTCGAGCCGCCGTCGACGAAAACACCACCCCCGCCGCCGACGATTCGTGCGGATCTGCCGGACGAAGAACGAGTCGATGGGCAAACGACGGAGCCACGGTTGTAGGTAACGACGCGCTCCGGTCGGTCCCGAGTACAAAGTGGATGCCCACCGATGCTCCCTCCAACATAAGTCGCACCAACGTGTCGCTGACCCCCAGCATTGCCGGATTATGGCTCGCCGCCCGCAATGCCGACCACCCATCGATAATCACGACAAGATCGATGTCGTCTTCTTCGTGACCGGTCGAGCCCGTCGAGCCGGTCTGGATGCGGGTCAAACGTCGATGCTCCACGGCGCGTTCCAACGTGGCTAGAAGGCGTTCTCTTCGTTCATCCTCGTGCGGTCCAATCACTGCGCCAACGTGAGGAAGTTCGGCCAGTCCTGCCAATTCACCACCGAGAAAGTCCAAGACATAGACATGAGTTCGCGTCGGCGGGCAACGTGAAGCAAGTGCCAGGGCAACAGTGCGCAAGCCGGTGCTCACACCCGAGCCCACGCTCCCAATTAGACAGAGGTGCCCGGCCCGCAGATCTACGGAGTACAGATCCTGACGTTGCTCATGTGGTGCGTCGGCGATTCCGAGCGTTACGGTCAAGCATTCCGACCCCCCATCTTTCGGACTGTCTGCGTTCCCAGACCATGAAATTCGCGAAGGGAGCGGCTCAATCCACGGGCGTCGTGGGTATGGGCGCCCACTCGAATCAAAGGTTCGGTTGATTTCTTCAACGAACTCGCTGAGTGGCGAGGAAGGATCATGCGCACGTTCGATGTCTTGCCGCACTTGTTCGTTCTTTTCCGCGGGAACCATGCCTGCTGCATCCGCCGGAACGGCCTTTCCGTCGGCGCGGTGAACAGTGATCGTGTCCCGTTCCGATCGCAACCCAACGGAGGCGACCTGCACCACCTCAAGTTCGCCCGGACCGAGACGAACGAATGCCCGACCGGGGGTCCGACGGTCGATCGCCGCGGCGGATGCATCACCGAGAACATCACTGGAGTCGGCACTGTCCTGCACTCGAAGGGCGATCCGGATATTCGTGTTAGCCCGGATGGCGTCGTTCACCGTCCCGGCCGGACGTTGCGTGGCCAAGACAAGATGTAGTCCCAGGCTCCTCCCCCGCTGCGCCAAGGACACAAGCGCTCCGACAAAATTCGGAATGTCGCGAACCAGAGCGGCCAGTTCGTCAATCACCAGGAGAAGGCGAGGCATTGCTTCGGCCCTCGGCTCACCTGCATAGGCGATGAGGTCACGCGCACCTACGTTGCGAAGAAGGTGTTCGCGTCGCCGGAGTTCGGCCTCTAGGCACGCCAATGATCGCGTCGCCAAACCATCGTCGAGATCGGTGACGAACCCAACGGTATGTGGCAGATCAGCGCACTCGGCGAACGCACTCCCGCCCTTGTAGTCGATGAGAACAAACGTGACGAGTTCAGGCGGATAGCGAACCGCGAGAGAGATAATAAGTGTACGAAGCAATTCACTTTTGCCTGCCCCCGTTGTTCCTGCCACCAGCGCGTGTGGTCCATCATGAACGAAGTCGAGTGATCGTGTGCCGTTGCGCCCCGTGCCCACGAGGGCATAGAGCGAACGCTGGTTGCACGCTGCGGTCCGCCAGAACTCCGCAACGGACCAGCGGCCAGCGGGATGGAAGGACGGCGAGTGGATGCGGAATTCATCACCGGCGAGACCCTGCAGCGCGTCGTCCAACGACAAAGCGGCAGGAAGCTGGGACGCACCTTCGTGGACGGCCGGATCGCGCCATTGCGCCAACGAGTGCGCCAGCAATCTGATGCCGGCCTCACGAAGCCCATCCAGTGCGACATCAAGAATCGACCCGCCCTCTCCATACAATGCAATTAGGGCGAGCCCGTCTTCGTCGACAGTTACCAAGGTGGTCGTTTCGGGGCACGCTTGATCTGCCCGCTCAACAGCAACGATAAACGCGACGTTCACTACGGAGTCGCGAACGACATCACGTTGGTGCGCGGCGGCCACGCCCGAGCCATCAAATTGCGCGAGCACGAGTAACCGTTGACCAACCTCGGCGAAAACGCCTCCGCCATCGATCAGCGCCGGGTCTACGCGGTGAGGGAACAAACCGGCCCACACAGGTTCCAGTCCGCCGTCGTCCACCAACAGGGCGAGCCCCGAAGGACGAACGGCCGTGGCCACCTGCAACAGGAGTGCACGAACGACGTTCTTGGCCAAATTCCCGACAACAGTCACACACTCACCAGGGGCGAGCGGCACGGTCACTGGCACCCGATCGAGAAACGACGACGCCAGGAGTTCTGTCACCATTGGCGATCGAGGTCCCCGTTCGATGAGTGTTGGGGCGTGGGGCGGCGAACCGATACCGACCCGGACGAGCAATGGCGCTCCCGGTGATGTCGTTGTGGCCCAAAGGCCTGCAACTTTTCCGGCAGCCCGGGCCAAACAGAGTGCGGGGTCGACGAACGCCGCTACTCGCCTCAGTCGTTCGGCCTCGGCCGCCAACGCCAACTGCAGGCCAAACGTGCCGAACTCACTCGAAAAGTCTCGCTCGCCCGTCTGGCGTTCCTTCGCCGCCGCCCGGCGATCGTCAGCGAAGTTGACCAGCATCATCGTCGGCGAGAGCATGGCGAAGACAGCGAACTTCGGATCGAGAAGCAGGGCCATCACCGCTGCTCCGATGAGCGGGCCGAGGAGCGATCCGGGGCGAAACCGCAAACGGCCTCGACCCTGGGTTCTGACCGACGGCGCCACGATCGGTTCGGGGTGGTGGGCTGAAGGATCGACGGTGAAACGGCGCCGCCAGGCAAACGTGCCGCTGAACCGGTCGAACGACCGACTCTCCAGATGACCAATCTCGTCGGCGTCGGGCGACACGTAACCCAGCGTCGTCTGCCCCACGCGAAGCTCCTCAGACACGGGCCAAGACACCCCGCCTGGACCCACTTGGCGTTCACCCAGTTGAGTGCCGTTCGTCGATCCCCCGTCGGCGACAAACAGACAATTGCCCGATGCGACAACCAACACGTGATCGACCGACATCAAACGATCAGCAAGGTTAAGTCGCGCCGGTTTGGTTAGGGGCGACAACCCAGTGACGAACTCCCCCGTCGACGCATTCTCGCGATCACGACCCAGCACTGCGACGTCGCCCTCGAAGAGGTCGAGATGCTGGAGCGCGTCCGGCCCGCTCGTGGACATGATGCGCCATGCTCGACGCCCGTCCGAGCGCCAGTCGATCCCCACCGGATGACTAGGAGGGTCGATCGATTCGCCGTTGCGTACGTCTGCGAGAGGGCGAGTGGCGTCGCCGACCACGATCCCCAGATGACGGGCAACATCACCCAACCGGGCCGACGCCGGGGCGTGGAGAACGAGGGTCTGCCCGGCGAGTTCGAGGTGCCGCCGAAGCCGGCGGGGCATGGGGAACCGATCGGAGAAAGGCGGCGCACCAGGGGCATTTATGGGCATCGTCAGAAGCTACGGACAGGTCACCTTCAGTTCCCATCGACGACGCGTCAATGCACCACGCGCCCTCCGCGGCGAACGTCTTTATCTATGACAAAACGAGGGGGCGAAGCTGGAGCGGCGCTAGCGGGGCTTCGGCGGGCGGCCCGAACCACGCCATGCGGCTGGATTGTCCGGTACCGCGAGCCGGCGACCGCGGTGCCCGTCGGCCCCCGCCCCCCGAACCGCGGGGGCAGAATTTGGTGCCGCTAGCCGTTCCACTTTTCGATCACCTGAGGCCTGGGCGAGTGCCAAGACCTCCGGCGTCGTGAGCACTCGGTATTCGCCCGGAGCGAGCGTGGGGTCGGTGAGCGGACCGATTCGCGTGCGAACCAAGCGCACCACCGGGTGACCGACGGCGGCCAACATGCGACGCACCTGACGGTTGCGGCCCTCATGGATGGCAATCCGCACGAGACCGTCGGCGATCACGTTCACGTCCGCGGGCGCAGTGATCCCGTCGTCGAGTTCGATGCCCTCCTTCAGCAACCGGACCGCACCGCGGCTCGGGGTCCCATCGACCGAGGCGAGGTATTCCTTGGTGACCCCGAAGCTCGGGTGGGTCAGGCGATGGGTGAGCTCGCCGTCGTTCGTCAGCAAAAGCAGGCCTTCCGAGTCCGCATCGAGGCGACCCACGGGAAAAACCCGAGGCGAGGGCGGCACGAGATCGAGAACGATCGGTCGTCCCTGCGGATCATCAGCGGTCGTCACTACCCCCTTCGGCTTATTTAGTAGGTACCACACAGTGTCAGGGCGCACCGTCACGGGGACGCCGTCGATGGCGATCGAAACCTCATCCTCCAACACCCGGCGCCCGAGGACTGCGACCTCGCCATTTACCGTGACCCGACCCTCAGCAATGAGCGATTCGCACTCGCGACGGCTGGCCACTCCGATCCGGGCCAGCACCTTCTGCAGTCGTTCGCGCTCGTGCGACAGATTCGTCGGCGGAAGGAAATCGAACATCTTGTCGATGCTCTTTTTGCGTTCTTCGCGGGCAAGATCCTCCGTCGATGAGCCATCGCCCGGGGCGCCTCCGCTCATTCGTCCACCAGGTCGTTCTCGACCGAAGACTGCGATGCCTGCAAGGCGGTGTTGGCATCGGTGCGCACAGTGCGGCCGCTCGCCCCGTCAACCCGCAGTGTCGCCTCCAGTATCTCCATCACATCGGCGCCCGGAACGAGGTCCCCGAGCGGGGGAAGTTGGCCGAGCGAGTCGAGTCCGAGGTTGGCGAGGAACAGCGAGGTCGTTCCGAACAGCACGGCTTGGCCCGGACCCGGATCGACACCGATTTCGGCGACATACCCCCGTTGCACCAGTGTCTTCATCGTTCCGTCCACGCTCACCCCACGAATCTGAGCAATTTGCGCCCGGCTGATTGGCTGCTTGTAAGCAACGATCGCCAATGTCTCCAGCGCCGCGCCGGTCAGCCGCGGCGCTTGATCGCCAACGACGAAGCGTTCGACGTACGCCGCCAGGCTGGGGTGGCTCTGAAATCGGTATCCACCGGCAACACGGGACAAAACAAACCCGCGCCCCTCTGCCTCGTACCGGGCGCCGAGTTCGGCGCATCTCTCCTCTACGAGCGCCGGAGCGATCTCTAACAGTTCTCCTAAAAGCTGCGGCGTTACCGGTTCGTCGGCCACCATCAGCACGGCTTCGATGGCTCGAAACACCTCATCTGGCCCGGTTTGCGGATCATCGTTTTCAACCAGTGACATCACTCAGCAGCCTTTGCATTCAGCCTTCGTAGTCATCCACGGCGAAGGACGTTGGCGCTGAGCCGGTCTTTTCGGGTTCCGTGATGGGAATCAGGTCATCCGCGCCCAGCCTGGCTTGGCGGGCGGCGACGATGGACGCATCGAGCTCCGCTTCGATGTCGGCTTCTTCGTCTTCGTCTAGGTCGAGATCGTCGGGGTCGCTCTCAGCGGCCAAGCCGTTGTCCGCGGCGAATTCAGCTTGCCCGATGGCGTTCGAGCCAGCCGGGCGGCCGGCGCGCACCGCGCCGCCAAACGAGCCGAAATTGAGGTCAACGGACAGACTCTCCGGGCCATCAGGCCGCCATCGCACGTGGAGATCGCCGAAGCTGGCGGCCTGATCAAGCTCGACCCAACCCTGCTTATACAGCTCAAGAACGGCCAGAAATCGCACGATGATCTCGGCCGGCTCGCGCATGCCAACGGTGAGCATGCGAAACGTCGCATGGCCAAGACGGGGAAGAGCCTGGGCAAGTTCGGCGACCGCCTCGGAGACCGTGACACGAACCGGGGTCACGTGGTCAAGTCGAACGGTCGGCGTGTTCTTGGGAAAGGCCAGTTTGGCTACCGCGCGCCGGAACGCGTCTCGAAGTTGTTCGGGCGTGGAGCCGGCGAGCGGGTCGGCGGTGACGGCGACGAAACGTTCCTCAACCACGTTGGTGCGGGGATAGGACTGCGATGCCACCGCTTCAATTCGGCGCAGGTATGCCGCGGCACCACGGAATGTCTGATATTCGAGCAACTTGGCGAGCAACAGATCGCGCTCTTCGAGCAACGCCAGTTCTTCGTCGAGGTCAACGGTGGCCCGTTCGGGCAGCAGACGCCGCAATTTTAGTTCGATGAGCGTCGCAGCGATGAGAAGGAACTCGGTGGCCACTTCAAGATCGAGCGTCTCCATGAGCTCGATCTCGCGAACGAAGGCATCGACGATGAGCGAGAGCGACACCTCGTAGAGGTCGACCTGCTCTTTGGCAATCAAATTCAAGAGCAAATCGAACGGTCCCTCGAACACCGGGGTGGAGACGTCGATTGACACAGCCAGTCAGACTACCGGAGCCCGCTCCGACGACGACTTGCCCGCCATGCACGCCACCGTTGACGGCAAGGGGTTCAGACCGGGGGTTTCCCTACCTCCTCGCGATTTCAGCGCTTCTAGGATGGCGAGGTCATGACGCGCGTCCTTTCCTGCATCCAGCCAACCGGCGAAAAACACCTCGGCAACTTCGTCGGTGCAGTCATGCGATGGGTCGCCGACCAGACGGAAAACAGCTTTCACGGCGTCGTCGATCTCCACGCGCTCACCGTGCGCCGTGACCCGGCGGTCCTGCGGGACAAAACGCGGGAAACGGCGATGATTCTCCTTGCCGCGGGGCTGGACCCGGACGTGAGCACCGTTTTCATCCAGAGCCACGTGCCCGAGCACGCTCAGCTCAGCTGGATCATGGAGTGCACCGTCGGATACGGCGAGCTTTCCCGAATGACCCAGTTCAAGGACAAAGCGAGCAAGCAAAGCGACGAGAGCGTGCTCGCTGGCCTGTTTACGTACCCTGCCCTAATGGCAGCCGACATTTTGCTCTACGACGCCGATGAGGTGCCGGTTGGAGATGATCAGCGCCAGCACATTGAGTTGACTCGCGACGCCGCCCAACGGTTCAACCGCCTATACGGAGAAACCTTCATCGTCCCTCGCGGCACCGTACCGAAGGTGGGGGCGCGCATCATGGATCTGCAAGATCCGACATCAAAGATGTCAACGTCTGCCTCACCGGCCGGGACCATCGGAGTGCTTGATTCGCCCAAAGAGATCGAGAAGAAGGTGAAGCGAGCCGTTACCGACCTCGACGGTGAGGTGCGGTTCGACCCGGAGAATAAGCCCGGCGTATCCAACCTCCTCTCCATCCTCGCGGCATCGCTCGGCGAAGCTGACCCTGCGATGCTCGCCTCGAAGTACACGCAGTACGGACCGCTCAAAGCCGATACCGCAGCCGCACTGATCGAATACCTGAGGCCCACTCAGCAGCGCTACGCCGAACTTGCAGCAGATCGTTCCGAAACTGATCGCATCCTCGCCCGCAGCGCCGATCGTGCTCGATCGATCGCCAGCGTGACTCTCGACCGTGCTTACAAAGCAATTGGCCTTCGGTAGTCGAACTCGAAACGCGTTGTCCTTTCCGATATCGTCTGTACACGTACCATTTCCTGCTATCGCTGCAACTTGGCTCGTGGGTGGGCGGCGGCGAACACCGCCCGCAAACGATCAGGGGTGACGCGCGTATATCGCTGGGTGGTGGTCAGCGAGGCATGCCCGAGGAGTTCCTGCACCGTTCGGATATCGGCCCCATGCTCGATCATGTGAGTCGCGCACGAGTGGCGAAACACATGGGGATGGACAACGTCGCCGAGCCCGACTCGGTCGGCGTATTTCTTGACAATGAGCCATGCACCTTGGCGGGTCAGACGTCCTCCGCGCATGTTGAGAAACACTGCGTCGGCGTCCGTACGAGTTCGCCACCGCTTTGGTGTCATTCTCGGTCGACCATGCGGGCCCATCCACTCGACTACTGACCGCATCGCAAATCCGGCAACCGGCACAAGGCGTTCCTTTGCCCCCTTGCCGAACACCCTGGCCATCCCGTCGTCGAGGTCGAGCGCCGACAGATTCAGTTGGACTAACTCGCTGATGCGCATGCCGGTGCCATAGAGCAACTCCAAAATTGCCCTGTCGCGATACCCCGCGGGGTCCATAGAAACGCACGCGTCGAGCATGGAGACAATGTCTTCTTCGCTCAACGCTTTCGGTACTGCGTCGGTGGTTTTCGGGGCGCGAACGTCCCGGCCAACCGAACTCGTCGTGATTCCTTCCGCCGTTCGCCAACGATAGAACGACCGAATGGTGATCGTCGCCCGTCTGACCGATGCGGTCGCCAATCCTCGTTGTTGTAGCGACTGGACGTGCCGGGCGATCGTGTCATCATCAGCGTCTCCCACCCGCTTGCTCTCCTCACGAAGCCACGCTTCGTAACGGTGGAGGTCTCGTCGGTATGCAGCGAGGGTATTTGCGCTTCTACCCCGTTCGAGCAGGAGGGCGGTAAGGAACGACTCGACCGAATCGTCCGAATCGTGCGAAGCGACGACCGCCGACCCGACCATCTGAAGACGAGCTACGCGCCCTGCGCCAGCAGAAGAGTTAGGGCGTATGCGGTCTTACCGTCAATCACAGACCCGTCTCGAATCGCGTCGAGCACATCGTCGAGAGAAATCTGGGTAACGACGAGGTCGTCCTCCTCGGGACCGTGACGCTCGTCGGCACCGCTGCGCAACTGACGAGCGACAAAGATCGTGACCCGCTCATCCGTCATGCCCGGCGCTGGAAGATAGGTGCACAGATAATCGAGTTGCGCGCACACATAGCCCGTCTCCTCGCGTAACTCCCGTCTCGCCGCGTCGGCGAGATCCTCACCGACGTGAT
The DNA here is from genome assembly GCA_043775075.1 of Acidimicrobiia bacterium. Taxonomy (GTDB): domain Bacteria; phylum Actinomycetota; class Acidimicrobiia; order Acidimicrobiales; family JANYDT01; genus JANLQX01. Next base: position 5,336 of record JAYVSS010000135.1, on the reverse strand, counting down.
CGATAAGCCCGGCGGGAATCTCAAGGAGTCGTTCTCCTACCGATGCTCGATACTGGCGAATCACCGTGACCGTTCGGTCGTCGTGCATTGGCACCACTGCCACTGCGCCGTCGTGTCGAACAATCTGACGGCGAAATTCCTCGCCCTGGGGCGATAAGTAGAGTTCGTCGACAAGCCGAAAGATCGGGCCGCTGTACAAGGTATTCGACGATCGAAGCTCGAACTCCCCGCGCCCGGGAATGATGCCGAGCCCCCGCTCTTCGATCATCGGGACACTCCCTGCGATTGAAACGAGTCGCCGTCGAGCCGATCCAGATCGATAAGCCGGGGCTGACGACCCTCCGAGCGAGCCATGGCGGCGGCGATCAATTCTCGAAACAATGGATGCGAGCGTTCCGGCCTCGACAGGAACTCCGGGTGGGCCTGGGTCCCGACCCAGAAAGGATGGGAATCAAGCTCTATGAACTCGCACAGGCGACCATCCGGAGACATACCACAAAGGGTGAGCCCGCCGTCGGCGAGGCGACGGTGATAGCGGGGATTCACTTCGTAGCGATGGCGATGGCGCTCGTAGACGACCTCTCGACCGTACGCCGCATGGACTTGAGAACCAGCGCGCAACGTGGCCGGATAGGTACCGAGCCGCATCGTTCCGCCCTTCTCCACCACTTCACGCTGTTCGTCCATCAGATCGATCACGCGGTGGTTCGACAACGGGTCAAACTCGCTCGAGTTCGCGTCGGCAAAACCGAGGATATGGCGGGCGTAGTCAATGACCATGACCTGCAATCCGAGACAAATGCCCAGACACGGAACACCGTGTTCCCGTGACCATGAGGCTGCGGCAATCTTCCCCTCGATACCGCGCTCGCCGAATCCGCCTGGAATCACAATGCCGTCGAGGTCACTGAGCTTTCCATCTCGGAGTAGATCGGGCACCTGTTCTGCCTGCACCCACTCAATTTCCACATTGACGCCATGAAACACCCCGGCGTGACGAAGGGACTCAACGACCGAGAGATAGGCATCAACCAAGTTCACATATTTCCCGATCAGCCCAATGCGGACTGCACCCTGAAGCGAACCAACGCGACGAACCAGCGCCTTCCAGTTCTCAAGATCAATCGGGTGGGTGACGAGATCGATCTTGAGTATGTCGCAAACGAACGCGTCGAGTCCCTCGTCATGGAGCATGATCGGAACCTCGTAGAGAGAGCTGGCATCGGTTGCACTGACCACTGCCTCTGGCTCAACGTCACACAGACCGCTGATCTTGCGTTTGATGTCCGCGGGGATCGGGCGGTCGCTCCGACACACAATCACGTCTGGTTGGATGCCACGGGCCCGCAGTTCAGTCACAGAGTGCTGCGTTGGTTTGGTTTTCTGTTCGCCCGACGGACCGATAAACGGGAGCAGCGTCACGTGGAGGTAGCAGACGTTGCTTCGCCCGACCTGCTTTCGGACCTGGCGGATCGCTTCGAGAAACGGGAGGATTTCGATGTCGCCGACCGTTCCCCCGACCTCAGTGATCACCACATCAATGTCGTCGGTAGCAAGGGCGAGGATTCGGCGCTTGATTTCGTCTGTCACGTGAGGAATGACCTGAACGGTCTTTCCGAGATAGTCACCACGACGCTCCTTGGCGAGGATGGTTTGGTAGATCGATCCCGACGTGGCGTTGCTATTGCGGGGAAGGTCAACGTCGATGAATCTCTCGTAGTGCCCGAGATCGAGGTCCGTCTCGCCGCCGTCGGCGGTGACGAATACCTCACCATGTTCGAACGGGTTCATCGTCCCCGGGTCAACGTTGAGGTACGGGTCGAGCTTTTGCATGGTCACTCGGAGTCCCCGCTGCTTCAAGAGCCGACCCAAAGATGCCGCAGTAATCCCCTTTCCCAGGGAACTCGCCACGCCGCCCGTCACGAAGATGTGCTTAGCCACGGAACTACACCTTAACCCGGAACCCACCGACGAACCGTTAGGACTGGCGTTTTCGGCGCGTGCCGAGCCGATCGATCCACCGCAGAGGGCGCGTCCGGTCGATGACCCGGGAGAAGGACACCTTTTCGCTCGCAGCATTCAGAGCGACAAGCAGTGCCAGTAGCCCAAGGCGTACCGAGTGGTCGAAATGAAGTACGGCAAAACCAACGACTGCCCCGAGCGGATTCGATCCGGTGTCGCCAAGCATGGAGACTTCGCGCAAATCATCTCGCAGCAAGACCAGCACAACGCCCAGCACGAATGGAACGTAGGCACTTTCTTCTCGCCAACCGCCGATGATCATGCCAAGCAGAATCACCACCAAACTAAGTATGCTTACTTTAAGCGTCCGGCCCGGCGACCGATCGAAGAGGTTTGCCACATTCGCCGACAGGGCGATGATCGCTCCATTGATGAGTAGCCAGAGCAACGGCAAATGGGTTTCGGGCTTGAGCGACGTTCCGGCCACCCACACCGCAAATGCGGCGCCGCCAAATAGTTTCAGCGCCCCGGTCGAAAGTTCTCCACGGCCCACCGACCGAAGGTGACCACGAAACCCCCGGGTGCACCCGGTGGCGCCAAGGTCGTCAAGCATCCCCAGCAGGGCGAACCCAATGACGGGAACGATCGCCGCTGAGCATGCCACCGCCACCTCCGCGAATCGCCAGCCAGCACGTGGTTGAGCCACGATCAAGGTTGCGCCAACCGCGCCCGAAAAGAGCAACGCGACCACCAAAATGAGCCCGCTACCGACACCGAGTTCCGCGCCGCGATAGTTCGTTCGACGAAAAGCCGTTCCGCCAAGAATCGGTCGAACGAGACGGGTCGCAAGCGCGCAGAGTATTGCTCCCCACCCGATGGCGGCGACAATGTCGATGAGCATCAGCCGGTCAGAACCTGGGGATCGTCGTCTCGCTGCAATGCAAGCAAGGTAATGAATGGCCCGAGATACACGAAGACGAGCGCCGTCACCACGGTTCCGGAATCGTTCACGGCAAATCCGAGAAGCCCACACAACAGCGCCGCAACGACACCTGCCCGCAACGCCGTTCCACTCGAAATATCGCGCTCCCACCCTCGCTGAACGACGAGGAAGAAGAGGAGAAGAATGGCGATAATCGGCACAATCCACGTCCAGAAGGAACCGGTAAACACCCGAATATTCGTCGCCAGTTTACGATTCACGGTCGTAAAAAACGTTGACGAACCACTCCCGTGACCGAGCATTGAGGCGACTAAGCGGCCTAGGTGAGTACGTGATTCGGCCGGGCGCGAGTAGTCGAGCACCGCGGCCAAACCAACTGCGCCCACCGTGGCGCCGACAGCGGCTGTTACCGCTTTCCATCGCAGCGTTCGGCCTGACATTGAAAAGAGCAAGAGCCCAAAAACAGGTACGAGCGTTAAGATGCCACCAACGTCTGACCCCAGGAACGGTGCGCCGTCGGCCACGAGCACGACGGCGCACACGAGTCCAGCACCGATGAGCGCTTCACGACGTCGCGGGGCGTAGTGGACATGGATGCACGACCAGAGCACCGTTGTCGAGGCCACAGCGGCGAATGCAGCATTGCCAATTCCGGTGAATCGTGCCGCTGTATGAGGCGAGTAACCGAGGATGCTCGACTGTTGCAACGCCGCGCCTGAACAAATGTCAACAACGTTGACTGCGATTGTGGCAAAGAGAATCCACGACAATGGGCTAAGGCGGTGGCGCCGAGCGCGGCGTGCCGCAGCAACGAGAACAAGGTCAATGGCAATCATCACGGGCGCGCCAAACGGGCCGAGGACCCACGCATGCGGCACCATACGGAACACGAAGGTGCCGAGCGGCCACGCCGCAATGAACAGCACTATCCACGTCAGGGCCGCACGCATCGATCCCACCGAACCGCGCGACGAGAACAGCAACATCGTCAGGAGATAGATGATTACCTGAAAAATCACGTATCCCTTGGTGAGCGGCAGATAGATACGCTCTCGGTAGCCTGCGAGACTATTCATGTTCCGCAGCCGTTCCATGCTCGCATCGCTGTTTGTCGGGTGGAACCGCAGTGCATGTCCAACCATGTCGGCGCTGCTGGCGTTGCCCAGCGGATCGATACCGAGGCTGGCAATAATCGTCGGCGCCAAATCGGTCAGTGTGACGAGCGCCAAACGCTTCGTCGATGTCGAATGAAGGTATCCCCGTTGTACTCCGGCTCCCCAGAGGATCGTGGGAGTGAGCTCCCACCGGTTGGTCGGGGGACGCACGCTGGCAACGATGAGCAACGTGTCCGTAGGCAGCGATTTCACGATGTCCCCGATCAAGGCATCCGTTCGTTTGAGCGCGCCAACCCGCAATGCTTCGAACCGATCTTGTGTAATCACGCTTTTGAACGCAAAGGCGCGATCGATTTCCCCCGGATCAAGAACCGTTACATCGCTCGTGCCGATGGCCTTGACGGACGCGGCCACGAAACGACGGCGATCGATCGTCACCCCAAAGGGCTTGGTCGCGTCCTGGACGAGAAGATCGGTAACGGTGCCGTGGGTGACTGAGCCGGAGAGGTCAGCGAGCGCGATGGCAGTGGGGCGCTGGAGCCCGGCGTCCGGATCCAGGGTCGTTATCCCGGTATCGGACGTCCCCACGACGGCCGTCGTTTTGCCGGCGACCCGTAACGTTTCCCCGAGTGCTCCGGGCAACGTTGAAAGGAACTTGCGCTGGTTCAGGGCGATCGTTTCGGCCAAACCGATTACGACGACGGATCCCCGTGAAGGCAGTCCCGAGCGCAGCTCTGCGACCTGGGACGCCGTGAGCAGTCCGACCTTGTCCGCCGAGGCATATGCGTCGGCGGCCGGCTCACCGGCACGCACTCTCCCGCCGGCGCCGAGCGAGGCATAGCTCTCGACTGACGAAGGACGGCCAGACACCGTACGAACGCTGGTTGCGGCGATAGCCCCGGTGGCAATGAGTCGATCGAGAGACGGCGTGTTACCGACCTGGAGATCATCGAGCGCCACCCTCGGAATCCCAAAGAACACGACCCGTTTCGCCGTGCTTGATGCCCCCACGCTCGAAGGTTCGAAGCTGCCGGACCGAATGAGCGAAACCGCGAGGAACAAGGAGGCCACGACTACCATCAATGCTATGCGCACAGATGATGTGGTGCGGCGCGACCACAACGCGCGGAAAATGTCGAGACCCTGGCGGCCCCGATGGACAAATCCGGAAAGGCCCCGACCGGTATGTCGATGATCGAAATCCACGGGAACCTCAAGCACCCGAGCGCCGCCGCGCACCGCATCAATCGTCATCGCCGTTTCGAGCCCGAAACGATCAGCCAGAACAAGGCGCCGCAACAGGTCGGCTCGAACGG
>JAYVSS010000134.1:0-12507 GCA_043775075.1 Acidimicrobiia bacterium | reverse complement strand
GTTGCGGGCGAAGAGAATGCCGTCACGCACGGTGCCGGAGGTGCAGCTGCCTCAATGACCGTACGACGTGACGACGGCTTCGCACTCGTCGGTCATCTTCTGTAGCACCTGGTTCGACACCACCGCCGACGCGTTTGGCTTGGCGTATCGCTTGATGATCGTGCCAGCTGGCGCAACTTCCAGCAACGCCCGCTCCACGTGATCAAGAAACACGATCGAATCCGGGAACCCGTTGGCGAGCAGGCCGATAGTCGCCGCCCGGCCCCCGGGCAAAGCCGCCACGCTGTAAGGCTCAACCGCCAGCCCGGGGTCCGACGTCGGGTCCAGATAGGCGATCGTCATAACTGCATCGTAGAGACCCCTGGCATCAGACCGCACGTTGGCGTGCCCTCCACTCCAGTTCAGCCGGTACGGTCGCGAGTATGCGTATCGGGATCAACGCCACCGGGCTCGTGCAGAAGGCATCCATATCGGCGTTCGTCGCCCATGCCCGGCAGGCCGAGGCGGATGGATTCGACAGTTACTGGGTGGCCGAGCATCCGACGGGCGGCCTCGACGCGCTCACGGTGCTGGCGCTCGTCGGCCAGCACATCACGACCATGGAGTTGGGCACGGCGGTGGTCCCCACCTATCCCCGTCACCCGATGGCCCTCGCTGCCCAAGTTCTGACCGTGCAAAGCGCCATGTCAACACGACTCACGGTCGGCATCGGACTGTCGCACCAGGTGATGATGCGCCAGCTTGGGCTGGCCAACGATAAGCCGATACTTCATCTGCGCGATTACCTTTCCATCCTGATGCCGCTGCTGCACGAGGGGGCCGTCGACTACAACGGCGAATCGATGTCGTGTGCAGCGCAGGTGTTCCAGCCGTCAAAGAATCCACCGCAGGTGCTCGTCGCTGCGCTCGGTTTGCAGGCGTTGCGCGTGACCGGCGCTTTGGCCGACGGCACGAGCCTTGCCTGGGTCGGTCCGAAAACCATACGTGAACATATTGTCCCGGTGCTCAGTGAGGCTTCAGCCAACGCCAATCGTGCGGCGCTCCGAGTCGTCGCCACCCTCCCGATTTGCGTCACCGATGAGGCCGACGCAATCCGCGATCGCATCACCCGCACGTCGGCAATGTACGGCGAGCTTCCGTCGTATCGCGCCATGTTCGAACGAGAGGGCGTCGACCAGCCCGGTCAACTTGGCATCGTTGGCAGTGAAGCCGAGGTCGAGGACGCGCTGCATGTGCTGGCCGACGCCGGTGTGACGGACTTCGCCGCTTCAGAATTCACACCGTCGCCCGACGAAAAGCTCCGCACTCGCGCACTCCTGAAACGCCTCACCGAATCGCTTGTTGTGTGATCGGCGTTACAGACGGTGGACCCGATGCCCCGCATGATGAGAGCATTGGTCCGCCGACTCCACGTCGGATTGCCGGACTGCTCACAGACGGAGTCGAACATGACGACAATGGGCTTCGGCCGGCTCCATCCCGATGCGGCTCGGCGAGGATTTCTATGCGTACACCCCATTGGGTAAGTCGTACAGCTTCCAGGTCCACATTCCCGAACCCACGCCGAACGTCCGCTTCATGTACGACCGGATCGTTGATGGACCGACGAGCGAGTCGACCCCGAGTGGGCGTCGAGTCACTGGAGTGACGCTGCGAGATCGCGAGTCGCTGGGTGCAGATCTCGTGATCGATGCCACCGGGCGCAACAGTTCCAGCGCGCGCTGGCTGGCGTCGCTGGGCTACAACGCGGCGCCGGAAACGTATGTGAATTGTGATGTTCACTACGCCACGACCATCGTCAAGCCAAAAGTGTGGGACGCCTTTGAAGGCGTCGTGTTCTTCGTCATGCCGACCGGTGCGGGTGAACACGGCACCCGGATGGGCAGCGTGGTGAAGCTTGACGACGGCCGTTGGCTCGTAGGTCTCGGCGGGCGGTACGGCGACGCCCCGCCCAGTGATTGGGACGCGTTCCGTCAGTTTGGGGCCACCCTCCATCACTCATCCTGGACGGAGTGCGTCGGCACCGTCGAGCAACTCACTCCAATCGCTACCTACCGGATGCCCCGGGCCGTGCGTCGACACTATGAGGACATAGCTTCTTATCCCGACGGACTCTTGCCGCTCGGTGATTCGGTCTGCTTCTTCAACCCGACGCACGGCCAGGATATGTCGTCCGCAGCCGGACAGTGTAGGGCGTTGCGTCGAATCCTCCATGGTCGTGCGGCCGCCGGGTCGGGGCTGGGAGGGCTCGGCCTTCAATTCTTTCCCGCCGCCGCCGAATGGGTTCGTGGGCCATGGATCCTCGCCGCGGCTTCGGACTTCGCCGAACCAAAATGCACTGGTGACTTCCCGAACGAAGACCTCCCGGACCTGATGCGCTTGGTAGAGCTGGCGGCATCAGGGAGCACCGATCCCGCGGTCATGAAGACGGTGTTCGACGTCGCCCTCCTCCGCACCCCGCTGTCCGCCGTACGCCACCTGGCGCCCACGGGCTAACCGTCGCTGTACCCGGCGTGGGGGAGCTTTCGTGGAGTTTCAGCCGCGATCAGGGCTCCCACTCGCCGCGCCGGCTCGGGGTTGGCGCAAGGGGTGGGGGCAGGTTTACCGTGGGGTATGCCTGGACCTGCTGTGGAAACGTTGCGTCGATTCGGGTCGGTGGAGGACGACGGCCAGAAGTACACCTCGCTGCTCGAACTCTTCACCAACGATGCCGTGTACTACGACCCGCTGCTCGGTGCCCAGCAAGGGACGGCGGCGATCCTGTCTTTCATGGAGCACATGGAAAAGGTCGTCCCGTTGGCCAACGTTCGGTTCGAGAACTGGACGGTGGAAGCCGACGAAACGTGCGGTTGGGTCACCTGGGACATGATCGCCACCCCGCCAGGTTCGGCCGACGGCCCGATCGTCATGCCCGGCCAAAGTCTGTACCGGTTGCGCGATGGCAAGGTGTGCTTCGTTGCCGATTATCTGGATCCAGTGTCATATGCGCGCCTACGACCTGGTGGACCGGTGCCCGATCCGACGCCCGGGCACGGACTGGCGAAGAAGTTCGCTCGGCCGATTGACACGATCGCCGGGCGTCCGGCTGAGGCGTTGATGCGCGAGTTCTGGCATCTGCAGGACAGCGGCGACTATTCCCTGTTGGCCCCGCTGTTCGCCGACGATGCCGTGTTCGTTGATCCGATCTACGGCCATATCGTCGGGGGTACGGCGATCTCGGAATTCATGACGCTGATGAAGACCGAGATGCCAGCACTGGGCGTCACCTTCGAACTGGTCGATGCGGTGGGCGACACCAACGTTGGATGGTCGCAGTGGTGGTGTCACTTTGCCAATGGTTCAGTGCCGGGATGGACTCTGCATACGTTCCGCGATGGTCAGTTCACGTACGACGCGGACTTCATGGACTCGGCCCGTTCCAAGCAATTGCGCGACGAGCGGGCGGCTGCCTCCGGTGCCTGAGGCCCCCACGCTGGACCAGGCGCGGTCCGGAGCATTTCTGGAGAAAATGAAGGTATCTTTCCAGGGCTCGATGCTGGTGATGATGATCGATCTTGGACATCGAGCCTTATTGTTCAGCGCGCTTAGCACTGCGCCGGCCACAGTGAGCGCGCTAGCGATGCGCACGGGTCAGTCCGAACGACATCTGCGCGAATGGCTCGGAGCAATGGCGGTGGGCGGCGTCGTGGAGTACGACGACGATACCGAAACATTCACGTTGCCGCCCGAGCACGCCCTGTGGCTCACCGGGTCGTCTTACACCAACCTCGCTCCCACCGCCGGGCTACTCACCGGCCTCGCCCCACGCATCGACGACGTGATTGAGGCGTTTCGCACCGGTGAAGGCGTGTCCTACGACCGCTACCGCCCACACTTCACGCATGCCATGGACGGGCTAGGCCGTGCCAAGTACGACGCCCTGCTCGTACGGGCCTACCTACCGAAGGCGCCGGGACTGGTAGCGCTCCTTGAGGCTGGGGTGCGGGCCGCCGACATCGGTTGCGGCACCGGCCACTGCGTCAATCTGCTCGCCGCGGCGTTTCCCGATTCCACGTTTACCGGCTTTGACATCGCCGACGATGCGGTGGCCCTCGGTCGAGCCGAAGCAACCTCGATGGGGCTGACCAATGCGACGTTTGAGGCCGTCGACGTGCTGCATGGTCTACCTACCGATCCGCCTTTCGACGTGCTCTTCGCCTTTGACGCCATCCATGACCAACACGATCCGGGCGGCGTGCTCAGTCGTATGCGTGCATCGTTACGTGACGGAGGAACGTTGTTCATGCTTGACATCAAGGCGTCGTCGAACCTAGTTGACAACATGGCCGATCCGGCGATGATCGTGCTCTACGGGACCAGCGTGCTGCACTGCATGGAGGTTGGCCTCCACAACGGCGGCGCTGGCCTTGGCACGGTCTGGGGCACGCAGCTGGCGACGCAGATGCTCAACGACGCCGGTTTTGCGTCGGTCGCTATCCACGATCTTCCCGGCGACCCCACGAATTGTCTCTACGTCTGCGTCTAGCGCTTATCGCCCTTAATGGCTCTGCTGATCGTCGCCGGGTGGGCGCTGAGCTAGCGCTTATCGCCCTTAATGGCGTTGAGGTAGTTATAAATCGTGATGCGGCTGACATTGAAGGCATCGGCGACGTCCTCCACCGAACGGCGCAGGACGAAGGCGCCCCGCTCGTCGAGCAGTTTGATGGCCTTCTGCTTGTCCTCCCGGCTCAGTGATTCGAGTTCACCCCCCAATTCACGCTCCACGCCTTCGATGAGTCGGTCCAGCGCGTCGTGAAGTTGTGGCAGCTGCAGAGCGCCAACGGTGACGCCATTCCACACCAGGGGAACATCGGACGGATGCGACGCCTCGACCGGCACGATCCGGGCCCCGATCGCGTGCGCCACCGGTGCCAGGGCGGCAAGAAAGTCGTCGGGCGCTGCAGTCATTGCACCCCGAGGGTAGTGGAGGAGTCAACCCGGTGCGCCTGGTTAGGGTGCGGCCAGCAATCGGGTGGACCTTAACTCGTTCCTATCGGCCGACTCTCCGTGAATATGACCGTTTTCTGGAAGAAAAATAGGAAAGAAACATTCATTGTGAAAGTGGTCTTTTGACCTAAAGAGTAGGTCGAAGAGGGTCGACCGTTGAGGAATGCTGAAGCGCCGACGCGACCGAATTGAAGAACTCGAAGACTTCGTTGGCACGGCGAACGTTGACCCGCTCCTCAACGGCACCGGGGTTGCTCCGGCTCCCATCGGCACCCTCCTGCTCTCGTCGGGAGCGATCGATTCCGGCGAGCTTGCCAACGCTCTTGCCGCCCAAAGCTCTACAGGGCGCAGGCTGGGCTCTGTCCTCCTGGAGAACGGCCTCATTAGTCAGACGCAGCTCGACGAGGCGTTGTCCAAACAGTCCGGCATTCCCCTTCTTGATCTCCGCCGGACGGAGCCTGACCCGGTGGCCCTCGCTCTCGTGGCCGAGTCCGTGGCTCGGGCCAACGACATCATTCCGGTGGCGATCGAAGATGGCACCCTGTCGGTGGTCATTGCCGATCCTCATGACCGTCGCCTCCCCGATATTCTCGCAGCGATTCCCGTTGAAAATGTCCGCGTATTTCTGGCCTCGCAGAAGACAATTCGGGAGTCCATTAACTCCTCATATACAGCTTTAGCGGGAATTGAGGACCTCCTTCGGGAGGCATCCGATCCGTTTGCGTCCCGCTTCCGGGCCGATAGCGATGTGGACGGCAACGATGGACCCGTAACGGAGGTTGTTGACCGCTTGGTCGCCCAGGCCCTTAGAGACCGGGCATCGGACGTCCACCTGGAGCCAACACCGGACTACATGCGGGTGCGATACCGCATCGACGGAGCGCTCAACGAGGTCATCCGACTCCCGGTTTCGGTCGGGCCCGCAGTCGTCAGTCGACTCAAGATCATGGCGGCGATGAACATCGTGGAGAAGCGCCGACCCCAGGATGGTCAGTTCCGGACCATCGTTGATGATCGTGAACTCGACGTCCGCGTGGCCAGCACCGCCACGATCTTCGGGGAAAAGGTTGTGCTCCGGTTGCTGGACAAGAGCCGCTCGATGTTCGATTTGGTGGACCTCGGAATGCCGCTTGACGTGAAGGAGCGCTTCGACGCCGTGGTGCGGGCGCCGTTCGGCATGGTTATGGTCACCGGCCCGACCGGTAGCGGTAAGACGACCACCCTCTACGCCACCCTGTCCCGAATCGCCCGCCCAGAAATGAACGTGACCACCATCGAGGACCCGGTGGAATACGTCTTTCCCGCCATCAACCAGATCGAAATCAACGTGCAGGCGGGCGTCACCTTTGCCGGAGGGCTGCGATCAATTCTGCGTCAAGACCCCGATGTCATTCTTGTCGGTGAAATTCGTGACTCCGAAACTGCGGCAATTGCCGTGCAGGCGGCACTCACCGGGCACCTCGTACTGTCGTCACTGCACGCCACGGACTCGGCCTCGGCCCTATTCCGCCTTCTCGATATGGGCGTCGAGCGATTTCTCGTGGCGTCGTCGCTCACCGGAGTCGTGGCCCAGCGCCTGCTGCGTCGGACATGTACGAGTTGCGCCGCACCATATGAACCGAACCCCACCGAGCTGTCGTACTACCTCCAAAGCGGGGGCGTGGAGAAGAGCGTGTTCTTGCGGGGGACGGGTTGCAACTACTGCGCCAACTCTGGGTTCCGCGATCGCATTGGCATCTACGAGGTGTTCACGATGAATGACGAAACCCGGTCGGCGTTGATGAATGGAGCGACCCCGCAGGAAATCCGAGGACTTGCCGTCAAGTTTGGTATGCGAACTTTGCGTGACGAGGCGATTCGATTGGTCGGCGATGACGTGACGACCATTGAAGAGGTCGCGCAGACCGTCTACACGCTGTAGTAGCCCGCCATGTCCTTTCTTCGCTCCACTCGGTTGCGCGCCAGCGGCGCCGCTTCGTCCACCAGCGACGCAGACGACTCGGGGTCGGCGCCGGGCAATGGCGCCTCGACACGATCCCATCGGAGCACTCCTGGGCCACCGCTTGATCCTTCCTTTGACGCCTACCGGGGACTGCGCCCGGGGGTCAGGCCGTCGAATGCGGGGCCGGCGTCTCCCAAAGCTTCGGGGATCGCCAGCGCCGACCAAGAAGCGGCGCCGTCGAACCGCAGCCGAAGGTCGTCTGATCGGCGCGTTCCGAGTCGCCCTACACGCCAAGTGATCCATGCGACGACGCCGTCTACCGCGAAGAAGTCACTGTCGTCCTCGCCAGTCAAGGCCTCGGTGGGGTGGCGAAGGCGCCTCAATCGACTCGGCAAGATCGAGCTCACCCCAAAGAAGATCAAACGCGAAGAGGTCATGATCTTCGCCCGCCAGATGTCGTCGTTTGTTCGCGCCGGTATCCCCGTGATCGACGCACTCGGGATTATTGCCGAGGACACCGAGGATAGGAAGCTGCAAACGATCTTGGCCGCCGTGTCCTCCGACCTGCGCGGCGGGTCCAGCCTGACGAAAGCCCTGGAGGCACACTCCGAAGCATTTCCCAAATACTTCGTGAGCATGATCCGTTCGGCCGAGCTCACGGGCCGCCTTGATGATGTCCTTGACCAGCTTTCCGTTTACCTTGATCGTGAAATTGAAACGCGCCGCAAGGTTAAATCGGCCATGACGTATCCGTCGGTCATATTTGTTATGGCTATTGGCACGATTGTCCTCCTATCGGTGTTTGTACTTCCAAAATTTACCGAGTTTTTCGAGTCGTTTGATGCCGAACTGCCGTGGGCCACAAAGGCATTGATTGCGTTTGCTGGCTTCATGGGGGCATGGGGAACATTCATGGCCATCGTCGGGCTGTGGTTTGTGCTCTTCATTGCCCTTCTCACCCGTCGGGAACGGGGCAAGCTGGCCCGCGATCGTGTCTACCTTGGTTTGCCGAAGGTTGGGGCGCTGCTCCGCACCGCCAGCATTGAGCGGTTCTGTCGGATCCTTTCCGTCCTTGTTCGGGCTGGTGTGCCCCTCCCGGATGCGTTGGCGGTGGCGGCAGAAACGACGGGGAATCGTGTATATCGGCGCGCCATCGCGGGCATTCGAACGTCAATCATGAGAGGCAATGGACTCGCCGGTCCGATTGCCGATAGTGGCCTCTTTCCCGCGGCCGCCCGGCAGATGATTCGCGTGGGAGAGAGTTCCGGTACCCTTGAAGAGCAGTTGGCCAGTGCCGCAGAGTTCTACGGTCGAGAGTTAGAATATCGGCTGAAGAAATTTACTGATTTGTTTGAACCTGCCATCGTAGCTTTTATGGGTTTGGTGGTGGGATTTGTGGCGTATGCGCTGGTGTCGGCCATGTATGGCGTGTTCAATCAGGTGAACACGTGAGGCCGTTTGCTGCGCACATTGGGCAGAGCGTGTTCAATCAGGTGAACACGTGATTGAACGTACGTGCGCAGATGAATGAAGATGGCGACACACTGCTGGAGATTCTGATCACGATCGTGATCCTGTCGTTCGGTGTTCTGGGCATTTACAGCACACTCACGAGTTCGATCGTGGCGGCTGACCAGCTGAAGGGCCGCGCCGATGCCAGCCAGCTGGCGACTCGCGTGGCCGACGTGATCCAGCGCGCTGATTGGGAATGTGCGGGTCCAGTGGAGGAGTCGTACGGGAAAGCTCTGGCCGAGCTGAAGCCGACCCCTTCGTGGACGATCACCGTGACGTCGGCCAGTCACTGGGCCCCCTCGCGTTCGTTCGAAGCGGGCTGTCCGCGGCCCGATGACGATCCTCTCTTTCGTTCGCTCAAGCTGACCGTGCTGGTGAAGGCACCTGGCGGTCGCGGTGAGCAGCTCGTGGAAGTCGTCAAGCGACCATGATCCGGCGTCTTTGCCACGCCGTTCGGCGCCGTCAACAGACGGCCAGCGAAGCCGCCTTCACCCTGGTCGAGCTGATGATTTCGATCACGATTTTGGCATCGATCGCCGGGACGATCGGTTTGGTTTTCACCGTCAGTCTGCAGAACACCGATCGAATCCAAGCGCGCTTACCAGGGCCGCGAGCGGCCAACAATATAAGCCTGTACCTCTCGTCGGACATCTCCAGCGCATCGCCAGTCACTCCGGACACGTGGCTCAACACCGACCCGTCGGCCGATGTGGGCTGTGGCGATGGCCCGAAGGACTCCGCCAACGTGCTTCGCATCGAGACCCGTAGTCCACTTGACGCCTCGGTCACCTATGTGGCGTCGTATCGGTACGTCGCCCCCACGGGCGAAGCAAACAAAGGCGAACTCTGGCGCACATTTTGCGTGAGCGGCGGCGTCCCGTCGAGCAACTCCATGCTCGCCGATGGCATTGACCCAAACGAGCCTCCGGTCGCCACCATTTCCAAGGACGAGGGCTCGGTAGAACTTACGCTTCTGGTCTGGAACCGTGACTCGTCGCCGGGCCTCATTGGCCATTGCCTCGCCCAGACCGGTGGTGGCCCGGCCACCACCGCGTCCACGCGTTGCCCGTATCAGGTCAAGGTGAGTGCCGCCGTCCGGACCGTGGAGAAGGCGCCCTCGCTCGTGCTCGGGACCCCGACCACGCTTGTTCCCCGCCAACCGTGCCAGTTCGTCAAAGCATCGATCAGCACGCCGACGCGTTCCGGAAATGAGCCATCACCACTCGATTACCCCGTGACCGTTTCGATCACCACGAACGAGTCAACCGGAGCTATCTGTAAGGCACTGGTGGTGAAGGTGCCGGCGAACGGCAACGCCCAGTGTGTGCTGGCGCAGAAGGTCAGCACATCACTCTGGTCCGGTAGTTGTTTCGGAAAAGACACTGGCGTGCTGTGGCCGGCGAGTCCTAAGACGTTTCCGGTGTTTCTTTATGATCGTCTCGATCCGGGCAACCCCAAAGCCGAGCCCGTTGAAGTTCCGGTGGACATCGACGTTGCCGGTGTCGGGTCGTTGAATCTTACCGTACGTACGCTTATCGTGCCGGTGGCGCCGACGGGGGTCAAACTAACGCCGGGTGATCGTTTCCTGATTGTCTCGTGGACATTACCGGTGCTTACCCCTGACACGCCGGCAATCGATGGTTACATCGTGACCGCGACGCCTGGTGGACGAACCTGCACCACCACCGGTGTGACCACATGCACGCTTACGGGTTTGACGAACGGCACAACGTATTCCGTGACCGTCACGGCAACGAACCGCGTGGGCACCGGTCCGGGATCGACGCCGGTAACCGGCAAACCAAAGGCCCCACTAACCATTGCCGGGTTCGTCTTCGAGGATGTGAATTACGGCGGTGGGTCCGGCCGTAATCGTGAAACTGCGACCGCCAGTGGCGCAAGCGGAAGACCGAAAGCGCGCGTTGAACTGTTCGAGGTCAAGGATGGGATCGCCACCTGGATAGATGCTACGTCCACTGATGATAGCGGCGCCTACACGTTCCCCAACCCGAGTTGCTCGGCATGTGCCGTTCGGGTCCTGAGCGCGTCCGTTTTTTCCGGCCGACGCGGCGGAAGTACTGAACTCCCGGGTGTGATTACCTTCGTCACCGACGCCACGGCGAAGACGGTCGTCGAACGAACTGACATGGTCGGGGGTACAAACCCCGCGCTGCCTGATGCTCCTGAGGCGGGAAGTGGCGCAACCTTCAACGCGACGACGGGCGTGTTCACCTCCGGCACCAAGGGCACCGCTCAAGCTCTTGCGCTCGTGAGCGACACCATCGGCACGGCGGCCGGAGTGGACTTCGGCTTCAACTTCGACACAGTGACGAACACCAATGACTCCGGCGCCGGCTCATTGCGTCAGGTCGTCCTCAATGCCAACGCTCTCGCGAGTGACTTGTCGCTGGCTCAATCCGGTCGTCGTGCGGCCGTCGAAAACGTCGTTTTCATGTTGCCGAACGGTACCGATGGTGGCGGGCTACGGGCCTCTAGCAATACGTTCCGGACGAGGGCAGGAGCAACCACCGCGGCCACGATCCGCCCGATTGCAGCACTGCCTGCCGTCAGCGCCGGGTTGATCATCGATGCCCAGACGCAGCCCGGGTGGAAGTTGGTTCCCCGCATTGAAATCGACGGCTCGAGCGCGGGCAAAGTGGACGGACTCACCTTTACGAGCACAGCCGTCGAATCGGTGGTGCGGGGCCTCATCGTCAACCGGTTTGCCGGTGGCGTGGCGATCACGATGCGGGCACCGGCTGGAGTGATTGCCGGGAACTACTTCGGCACAGATGCCGAAGGCGGAGCTCCGGCCGCTAATGCTCTCGGCATCGTGGTCAGCGCCGAGAACGCCACGATCGGTGGCCTTACGCTTGTTGATCGCAACGTTGTATCGGGAAACTCGCGCGGAGGAGTCCAGGTTGTGGACGGCGCCGTATCGACCCGGATCCTTGGCAACTACATCGGCACCAACGCTACGGGCATTGCCGCGGTGCCCAACGGGTCGCCGGGGGCCGCCACCGGAGGCGTATGGATCGTTGGGGGAGCAAACACCACAATCGGCGGCGCGCCGACGGAGTATCGCAATGTGCTGTCGGGAAACGGCGGGGCTGGGGTGTGGGCCGATGGTGGAAAAGGAACGCAAATCATTGGCAACTTCGTCGGTGTCAATGCGGCGGGCACCGCGGCGCTCGGAAACGAGCGATGGGGTCTGGTGCTGAACTCCGTCGGCACACAGGTTGGTGGCTCGACCGCCGGGTCCGGCAACGTGATATCGGGGAACGCTGGTGGCAGCGCCGGCGGCGTGTACCTGGGAGGGAGCGGTCACGTACTCAAGGGCAACACGATTGGTCTGAATGCGACGCGCTCGGCCCCGATTCCGAACGGCGATGGAAGCGGCACGTACGCCAGTGGAATCGACGTTCGAACGGGCGGTGGCCACGTGATCGGTGGCGTGGCGGCCGGAGAGGGCAACGTGATTGCCGGCAATCGCGGTCACGGAATTCGGGTGCAGTCAGATAGCGCTCCAGGAACACAAATTCGCGGCAACTCTATGTACGCCAACCTGTGGTTGGGGATAGATCTTGGGGCCGATGGGGTGACGGCCAACGATGGTGCCCTCAGTGCTGGCCGGGCCAACCAACTGATCGACTCCCCGGTGTTTACGAGCGCGTCGTTGGCCGCCTCGAAACTGACGGTCGCGGGATACGTGGGGACGGCGCCGGGGCAGGCGCCCTTCGCCGGTGCGTCGGTAGACGTCTTCGTCGCCGACGACGACGCGAGCGGATCAGGCGAGGGGCAGTCATTGATAGGTGTACTTACGGCTGATGGAAAGTCGCAGTTCTCGGGTGTGTTGGACATCCCGACAGGTGTACGTGTCACAACCGGTACGACGAAACTGACGGCCACAGCAACCGATCCGAACGGGAACACCTCGGAGTTTGCTGTCAACATCAAGGTCGGAAAGGCGGCCACAGATGCCTACGGGGTGGGTGGGGCATTGATGTGGGTTGATGCGTCGGATACCGATGGTGATGGTGATTCGTCGAACGAGCCGGCGACGAATG
>JAYVSS010000133.1:0-14514 GCA_043775075.1 Acidimicrobiia bacterium | reverse complement strand
TTGTCGAGCCAGGTGACCTGCTGGCCACCGCGCGCCGAGAGGCGGAGCGCTATCTCGTAGGCTCCCCGATGTCGCAACGACTCATCAAGAAGCTCGTGTACGAGGGCCTCGGACTCGACCAACGAGAACATCTACGTGCTCATACGACTGCTCTGGCCTCGTGTTTCAAGAGCGATGATCACCGCGAGGGCGTGGCGTCGTTTCTTGAACGTCGTCCCGCCACATTCACCGGAAAGTAGCGACAGACCCGGCACCCCGCGCTTTGCTCGCCCGAGGAAGGCCGTTCGCATGTAAGCCAGTCTCGCCAGCAGACTTCGGCGTTCGGTTAGAACTGCCGCCGCAGCCCAACCGCCAGAGCTCTTGGCTCTTCAAGCTGTCCGCCCCTAACATCGGCGTGAGTCAGCAAGAAGGCAAGGGCATGAGCAACACCACAACAGAAGATTTCATTGACCGCGATGCTCTGCGCGCAAAGTATCTCGCCGAGCGGGACAAGCGACTCCGGGCCGACGGCAACGATCAATACCTAGAGCCCACCGGGCGATTCTCGTACCTACTGGACGATCCCTACACGCCGAGGGTTGAGCGCGAGCCACTCTTCGATGAAGTGACCGTCGCCGTCATTGGTGGCGGGTGGTCCGGCTTGGCGACGGGTGCTCGCCTGAAGCAGGCCGGGATCGAAGACGTTCGCCTCATCGAAGGCGGGGGAGACGTGGGTGGTGCCTGGTATTGGAACCGCTACCCGGGCGCGATGTGCGACACGGCGGCGATGGTCTATCTCCCACTGCTCGAGGAAACTGGGCATATGCCGTCGGCCAAATATGTTTTTGCGCCCGAAATCTTTGCCCACGCCAAGCGGATCGCCACCCACTTCGGCCTGTACAGCAATGCATTGTTCTCCACCCAGGTTACGCAACTGACATGGGACGATGCGAGCTCGCGATGGATCATCGAGACCGATCGAGGCGACCGTATTCGCGCTCGGTTTGTCACCATGGGAACGGGGCCGTTGCATCGGCCGAAGCTCCCCGGTATTCCCGGTATCGAGACCTTCGCCGGGCACGACTTTCACACCAGCCGGTGGGACTACGACTACACCGGTGGCGACACGAATCGCACCCCCATGACGAACCTGGCTGATAAGCGCGTCGGAATCATTGGTACCGGAGCCACAGCCGTGCAGTGCATTCCCTACCTTGCTCGTGATGCGGGAGAGCTGTTCGTCTTTCAACGCACACCATCGTCGATCGATATTCGCAATAATCACGCCATCGATCCCGCATGGTTCGCCGAACTCAAACCCGGTTGGCAGCAAGAGTGGCTCACCAACTTCGTGACGCTGCAAACCGGTGGCTTTGCCGACGAAGATCTAGTGATGGACGGCTGGACCGACATCACGAAGCGCATCCGGGATCGAGTGGTGGCAGACATGGGCGCCGGTGCTGAATTCAACCAGGCCACCATGATGCGCGCATACGAACTCAGCGACGACGAGAAAATGAACGAGATCCGAGATCGCGTCGACACGGTAGTGAACGATCCGGACACGGCAGATGCGTTGAAACCTTGGTACCGCCAACTTTGTAAGCGCCCATGCTTTCACGATGAGTACCTTCTGGCCTACAACGAGCCCGGTACCCACCTCATCGACACCAACGGAAAAGGGGTGGACCGCATCGACGAAACCGGCGTATGGGTCGGTGACATGCACTACGAGCTCGACTGCCTCATCTACGCCTCAGGCTTCGAGGTGGGAACGGAAACGTCTCGTCGCTCGGGCTTCGAAACGATAGGCCGGGATGGCCTCATGCTCACGGAGAAGTGGGCCGACGGCATGCAGACTCTTCACGGAATTCATGTTCATGGCTTCCCGAATCTATTCATCGTCGGGATTGCCCATGGCGCCAACCTGATTTCCAATGTCACCCATAACCTGACCGAGGCGGGCGAAACGATTGCCACCACGATCCGTCACGCCCTCGACACCAACGCAGAAGAGATCGAAGTAACCGAGATGGCCGAGCAGGATTGGGTTAGGTACGTTACGAGCGTCGTGCGCGGTCTGCGAGCGAACCCTGACTGCACGCCCGGGTACTACAACAACGAAGGCCGGGAGATGGGACGGCGCGAACAACTGAATGGCGGCGGTCACCCCGAAGGCGCCGTCGCCTATTTCCGGTACATCGCGGACTGGCGTTCGTCGGGCGAGTTCACCGGCCTCCAGTTCAGTCCGTCGTAATCCCGGCACTACCAAACGGCTGGCGGACAGCTTCGTCCCGTCGGTGTGGGGCCACTTCTTACGACTTTTTAGGAATTCTCCAACGCGACCCTCACGGGCGGCAAGGATGCTTAAAGCAGCGCCCGAGCACCGCGCTCCAGGGATCGCAGGGAGACGTTGTTTTATGGCCACCGTGATGTACGCCGAAGATGATCGAGCGATCCGGACTTCGGTGACCACGGCGCTCGAGCTTGAGGGTTTCGATGTGGTGGCGTTTGCTGACGGCCAGGCGGCCCAGGACTGGCTTTCGTCCGGTCAATCCCCAGACGCCATGATTCTCGACGTGATGATGCCGTTTCTCGACGGCTTGACGCTCTGCCGTCGGCTTCGCTCTCGCGGCGATCACACTCCGATCCTGATGCTCACCGCCCGCACCGAAACATCGGATCGCGTGTCCGGCCTGGACGCTGGCGCCGATGCCTACCTGGCCAAGCCGTTCGATGTCGACGAACTCCTCGCTACCGTTCGAGCGCTGCTGCGGCGCGTGGCGTTTCATGCCGACACTCCAACATCAACAAAGGTTGGCGACCTCACCCTTGACGACGCCGCCCGTCGAGCGTGGCGCGCAGACCGCGAGCTTGATCTGACGAAGACCGAGTTTGATCTCCTTTCCGCATTGGCCAGAAACGCCGGCATCGTGATGACGCACTCCGCGCTTTACGAGCAGGTGTGGCAATACGATTTTGGGCCGGACTCGAAGACGCTGGCGGTGTACATCAGTTACCTCCGTCGCAAACTGGAGCTCGCCGGTGAGGCCACGATGCTTCACACCGTGCGCGGGGTGGGCTACTCCCTGCGAGCACCATCGTGACCCTGCGTATTCGCATCGGGCTGACCATGGCGATCCTCACGGCACTAACGGCTGCGGCCGTAGCCGCTGCCGGGTACCGAGTCACGGCGAATCGACTGGATTCGGAAATCAACGCATCGATCGCGATTATTTCCAGTCCGGTCTCGCGCAGCGCGTCCGAGGCGCAGCGAACATGTAGCGGCCCGTCGTTTCAGGAGACTGACGCCGCCGACGTGCCCGGGGTAACGGACATTGACAACCGCCCACCAACGAGAGGCTCGGGACGCAACGTTCCCCGAGATCTGTTGGTCCAATGCCTCGATGCCGGGGGAAAGCCGACGACTCATTCGCCATCGAAAGAAGTACCCATTTCGGCGAGCGATCTGGCGATGGCCAGTGGAAGCGATCGTGCCGTAACGAGAGCCACGCAAGCGACTATCGACGGAGAACCACATCGAGTGGTAACCGTACGCATACGTACCGACGACGCCAAGAGAGCTAGCGGCCTCGTCGTCGGCGCGGTTCAGGTCGCCCGCTCACTAGCCGAACGCGACCGCGTCCTGTCGGCGCTCTTGCGACGAGTTCTCCTTCTTGCCAGCGGGGCAACGGTGGCGGCGGCGTTAGCTGGTTTGTGGTTGGCCCGTCGGATCGCTCAGCCACTCGTGGTGCTGACCGGTGCCGCCGAAGCGATCGCCGAAAGTGGGCAGCTTGACGTCCCTCTGGCCGCAGCGAAGAACACGCGTAGCGAAACCGGCCGGTTGTCCCACGCGTTCTCAACGATGGTGGACTCACTGCAGCAATCGCGCGAACAACAAGCTCGGCTGGTGCAGGATGCCGGCCACGAATTACGAACTCCGCTCACCAGTCTCCGAACCAACATCGCGCTCCTGCGGCGTTCGGATCTCCCCCCGGCTAAACGCGACGGCATCCTCGCCGACCTCTCGAGTGAGTTGCTTGAGCTGACCACGATTACCAACGAACTCATTGCTCTTTCGGCGAATTCTCCTGACGATGACCGTCCGGCCCCGGTCGACCTCGTCGACCTGGTCGACACTACCGTCGCTCGTTGGCGGCGCCGTAGCGGCCACCCCATTAGTGTCACGTACTCCGGCCATGACGACGGCGGTGATGTCGGGGATTCGTCGGTCGTTTCGCTTCCGCCCAACGGAGCGCAGCGAGTGCTGGACAATCTCCTCTCCAACGCCGTGAAGTTCTCGCCGGAAGGCTCGGCGATCGACGTTGAACTGCGACGCACACGCACAGTCGTCTCGGTCGCTGTAAGGGATCGTGGGAGCGGTGTTGCGGCCAAAGATCTTCGCCACGTCTTCGATCGTTTCTATCGGGCTGACGAAGCGCGACCTTTGCATGGGTCGGGACTTGGATTGTCCATCGTCCACGACATGATGACTCGCCACGGCGGCACCGTTGCGGTTAAGAACCACGCAGGCGGGGGAGCGGTGTTCACCGTAACGATTCCACTCCTTTCGAGCGCACCGACTCCGGTGAAAATCAGCGCGAAAGGTCGTTGATGATGTTTTGGTGGTACTTAACCCGGGCGTCAGGGATTGTCGCCACCGTTCTCCTCGGGCTTTCGCTCGTATGGGGTCTGCTGTTTTCCTCTCGCGAGACCGGGCGCCGGCCGAAGCCGAACTGGTGGCTTGATCTGCACAACATGCTCGGGGGACTAGCTCTCGGATTTACCGTGCTTCACGTGCTCGCCACGATCATCGATCCCAATGCCGGGTTCTCGATTGTCCAAGCGCTCGTTCCGGGGCAGTCGACGGACCTCACGTTGGCGATGGGCTACGGGATCGTTTCGCTGTATGCGCTGATTGCTGTGGTGGCCACGTCGTGGCCAAAGCTCAAACTTGGCCGACGGGTATGGAGAGCGATTCACCTCCTCAGTATTCCTGCGGCCATCCTCGCTGCTATGCACGCGTATCAATCTGGTTCAGACCGAGACGCGTTTGCGTTCCAGGCAATGATCGTGGTGCTCTTTGGACTCATTGTGTATCCGTCTGTGCTCAGAGTCCTTGCCCTCCGTCGGCGGCGAGCCGACAAACGCCATCGTCTCTCTCGTCGAACTCTTACCGACGAATAGCGTTGGTCTAGTTCAGGTGCTTCTTACTGGTGGTTATGAACATCATCTCCGACCAAACATCAACGGCAAACCCGGCTGAGGGGCCGAAGCGTCGGAAGCGTCGGAAGCGTCACGCCGCTCGGAAGAGCCGCATGGCTGCGGTGGCGCTCAGCCTTACCGCCACAGGCGTTCTTTCCGCCAGTTTTGCCAAAGCTGACCAAGCCAATGCGGCGACCACGACAGCGTCGTCGTCCACCTACCTCGGCGTTGCTGACTCCAACCGCTGGGGCGTCGTCCAGGTTCGCCTGAGCGTGAAGGGTGGGAAGATCACTGATGTCACCGCAGTGAAACTGCCGAACCATAAGCCGAAGAGCGTGCGCCTCAGCACCAATGCGGCGAGCGTCCTTCGCTCCACCACGCTGACGACCAAATCGATTCCGGTGGACACAGTTTCCGGCGCGTCGATGACCAGCCGCAGCTATCTCGTTTCGCTGCAATCGGCGATCGACATGGCTCGCGCCGCAGGAACTCTGAGCTAATTCGAAATGACGATGTCAACCCATCACGTTGAACAGATCTGGGGCATGCCCATCAGCATTGATGTTCGTGATGCGTTCGGGGTTGCCGGTCAAACATTGGTGAGCGAAATCGTGGAATGGCTCAAGACCGTTGACTCGACGTGGTCGACCCATCGCGACGACAGTGTGATCACCCGGTTTGCCCGCGGCGAACTAGGAGTTGGAGCCCTCACGAACGAGATGCACGAAGTGCTCGATCGGTGCGAGGAACTCCGCGCCGATACTGATGGTGCATTCGACATTCATGTTCCGGCCCCGAACGGGACGATGCTTGAGCCCTCCGGTTACATCAAAGGCTGGGCAATTCAGAAGGCCGTCGAGATAGTGCGCGCACATGGTTTCGCCGACTACTGCCTGAACGCCGGCGGCGACATCGCCCTCGGCGGAAATCCTTCCCCGGGAGAAAAGTGGCGAGTGGGTATCCGTCACCCCCATGATCCTGGGGCCATCGCCGATGTCCTTGAACTTGAAGGCACGTGGGGCGTAGCAACGTCGGCGGCGTACGAACGCGGAACCCACATCCTCGACCCCAGGTCCGGTGAGGCGCCAAGCAAGGTCGTCAGTGTGACCGTGCTCGGTCATGATTTGGCCGTTGTTGATGCCCACGCCACCGCGTTGTACGTCATGGGCATCGAAGGTCTTCACTGGATCAGTGAGCGAGGCGGCGACGCCATGATGGTGACAAACGATGGGCAGTGTGTCGCCACGCCCGGATACACCTGCCATCAATTGACGGAACACGGAATCGTCACCCCGAGTTCGTAGACTTCGAAGGATGAACGATCGCTTCGCCACCGAGCGTCATGCGACCAACCTGGAGTTGTTCCTCGATCTGGTGTTTGTCTTCGCGGTAACGCAGGTCGCCGAGGTTCTCGGAGCGGGAGAACGGGTGGCTGGAATTGGACGTGGCGTCCTTCTCGCGTGGCTGGTCTGGTGGTTGTGGTCGCAATTCACCTGGTTGGGTACGGCAATCGATTTGAGCAACCAATCCGTTGCCCAGTTGCTGGTTCTGGCTTCCGTTCCGCTGGCCTTGCTCGTGGCCGTGGCGATCCCTCGGGCATTCGACGATTCGGCGATCTGGTTTGCCGGTGCCTACCTCGCCGCCAATCTTTGGTCATTGGCCATACAGGGACGTGGGCTGTGGGCCCGAGAAGCGAGTCGGCGAGCCTGGCTGCAATACGCCCCCGTGGCCATCATCGCTCCGTGCGTGCTCTTCTTCGGCGCCTTCTTCAACAGTGGTCCTCGGACGGCCATTTGGACAGTTGTCGCCATTTTGAACGTGGTCTCTGCGCTGCTCGCATCTCGACGCCGCGCCGCACCGCAAAACGAGTGGACGATTGATCCCCTCCACTTTGCCGAGCGACATTCGCTCTTCGTCATCATTTCCCTAGGAGAGGTGCTGGTCGCCATTGGAGTTGCTGCGGCAAACGACAGGCTCGGACCGGAGATTGTTTTGGGCGGGTTCGCCGCTGTCGCCATGGCCTGTGTCCTCTGGTGGAGTTATTTCGCTTACGTCCCATCGGTGATCGAGGCGCGTCTGCGATCAGCGCAGGGCCATGATCGCGGCGGCATCGCGAGAAACCTGTTTACGTTTGGACATTTTCCGATCATCCTCGGAGTTGTCCTGTACTCAATAGCGGCGAAGCACATGATGCGGGCGCCGTACGATCATCTGCGCGCATTCGACCTTGCCGTGTTGGCGATCTCGGTCGCCTCGTTCGTGGGTGGAATTCTTTGGTTGCAGTGGCAAATCGCCCGTTGGCTGGCGCGTGAACGCGTCGCCGTAATCCTGGCCACGGGTCTGTGGTGCGGCTTCGTTGGGCGGTCGATTCCTGGCGTCGCGGTGATCGGCGCCGTGGCCGTGGCGCTCTCGATCACCCAGGCGATATTGGTGCGCCGATTCGCTGGGGGGAAAGCCAACTCCGAACCGTCCGGGCGCGCCGGGGATTGAAGATGCGATGATGATCCTCCAACGCCACTAGAGGAGAAATCTTGGATCCAATCGAAACGTTCGCCGCTACGCTGCAAGAAGCCAAGAAGATGCTCTCGTCTGTCGGAGCGGATCAGCGGACGCGGCAATCGCCCTGCGCTGAATGGGACGTGCGCGGCGTGGTCAATCACATGACCGGGGGAGCGCTCATGCTCGCTGCCGGCATTTCGGGGGCCCCGTTTGCTCACGTCGATGACTACATTGGCGACGATCCAGTAGGCGCGTTCAACGCCGCCAGCGACGCCGCGCTCGCGCCGTCCCGTCCCGTCCCGTCCGTCCTGAGGTCCGCCACAAGAAGCGAGCCTGGTTCACGGCAGAGGACTCGGATACCCCGGGTACGACGCCGTGAACACACCCTGATGCAGCAGAACCTCGGCCACGATTCGGTCGCGGTCAAATAGCGATGACCGGGTCCAGTACGACTCTGTCTTGCGGCTCGAGCCGAGGGCGACGATCTGATGCTCACAGCGGTACGCCTGGCCGACGAATACCGGACCATCGATGACTTTAACCTCGAGGTCGATGAACAACCCGACGGAGGGTTGGCGTACACGGAACCCCGGCGTCATTGGTGCCGAGTAAGCAAGCACACTTAGCATTTCGAACGGCACCACAGCTTTGGCCCAGGGCGTCTCGCTCGACTCGTGATAGGCGAGGTGCTCCGTCATCGCTCGCAGCTTCTCGCGCAGGGTGAAGGGGTAGAGACTGCCGAGGTGATCATCGAGTCCCATCGCGACGGCGCGCTCACTCACGCTGCGTTGCCCAATCGTCAACTCATCGATCACGTACAACGGCGCCAGTGTCTTTGCTCGGGCCAATTCCAGCCGAACGCTCAGTTCGGTGGGTTCGGTATTGCCGATCGACGCGGTTCCGGAGAGGACCGGCGTTCCGTCGGCTTTGTTCGCATCGATCCGGGCCGACGTTCGCCCTGGTCCATCAATAGTCATCTGCGCGCGTACTTCCTCGCCTTCGACCACCATGGTTTGGAAGTGGGCGCTGAGACACCCCGAGCGAAACCAATCGTCGCCCCACATTGTCGCGGCCAGGGGTTCGAACTGCGAGAAATGCGTGGGCCCCTCGATCGGTGCTCCGGCCAGTCCGAGTTCGGCCGCTGACGCCTCGTCGTGAACGCTCTTATGCCCGCCGTATGTCTGCGCGGCGAGCATTTGTACCGGCCGACGCCACGGACCCGTCAGGGTGACCGTGGTGTCCGACTGGTGGCGGGGCAGCGAGGTCATGGTGCTCGACGCTACTGATGCCAGCCGCCAGATTGGGCGCAGGTTTGCTGGTCCCTCGCCGATCGGATCGTCGATGGACCGACAGCTGCAATCCCTATCGACGGATATGTCGAGGCGAACCTTGCTTCGGCGTGGGCTTGCGGCCGCAGGGGCAGTTTCACTTACTTCGGTGCTTGCGGCCTGCAACGTGCCGTTGCTCTCGTCATCGGAGCCTGCTCAAGAGTTTCCCGTGGAGGGTCCCGAAGAAGCACTCCAGCGGTTGATGGAAGGCAATCAGCGCTACGCCGGGGGAGCTTCAAAGCCAATCAACGAATCAGCCGAGCGGCGCGTCAAGGTGGCCGAACGGCAACGACCATTCGCCGCGGTTCTGAGTTGTGTTGATTCGCGAGTTCCCCCCGAACTGATCTTTGATCGGGGCCTCGGTGATCTGCTGGTGGTACGTACTGCCGGCCACGTCGTCGACTCGGCCGTTATGGGCAGCCTTGAATACGGGGCCTACGAACTTGAAATTCCGCTACTGCTGGTGCTCGGGCATCAGAAATGCGGTGCGATGACGGCGGCGATGGATGCGGTGAAGTCCGGGGCGAAGGCCGACGGGAGCATCGCCTATCTGGTTGACGCGTTGCGTCCCGCAGTGGTCGGAGAGAAGCCGGCGGAGCTCGCTCTGAACGACGCTGCCGACGGCGGTTCATCAGAGTCCGCAGCGGTGCCCACCACGGCGGTGAAGGCTGCGCTCGCCGCGATAAGCGCCGAAAGTGCCGACCCCTTCGTTGGTAACTCGTCGACCGCGACCGCGGATACTTCGTTAGTCGCTGAGACCGCGGCCGACTCGGCTGTCGACACGTCAGTGGATACTGCTGCGGGGGACGCGGGCATCGAAGGCGGCGATGGAACGAAAGTCGATGCGTTGACCGCGGCCATCAAGCGCAACGTGACGATGACCGTGGCGAAGGTTTCGGCGTCACCGATCATTGCGGAGCGAATTCGCAAGGATCGCCTCCGGGTGGTTGGCGCGTTCTACGATCTCGAAACCGGACTGGTGGAGCTAACCGACAACATTCCGAAGCAATTCCTTCCGACGGATGGGTCCGCCGACACGACGGCATAATTCCGAACCATCGGCGCCGCTTAGCTCTACGCTCAGTGGTCGTGGCCGGACGAAACTGGTTCGTCGACTTAGGTCCGCTTCGTCGTAACCGGGACTTTCGCCTTCTCTGGTTCGGACTCTTTGTCACTCGGTTGGGCACTGGGATCACCTGGCTGGCGCTCCCCTATCAGGTCAACAAACTGACCGGCTCGCCGCTCATGGTCGGTTATCTCGGCGCCGTCCAGTTCGTGGCGATTCTGTCCACGGCCCTCATCGGTGGCGCGCTGGCCGATTCCGTTGACCGTCGACGACTCGTTCGCCTTACCGAGGTCGGCCTCGTTTTCTGCTCCACGCTTCTGGTGCTGAACGCGTCGCTCGATCAGCCGCTCGTGTGGCCGTTGTTCGTCCTCTCCGGCTTAGGAGCTGGCCTCAACGGCCTCCAGCGCCCGGCGCTGGAGGCGATGATGCCCCGGCTCGTGGGGCACGATGAACTGCCCGCAGCGGCGTCACTAAACGCATTGCGGAGCAGCGTGTCTTTTCTCGCTGGACCACTCCTTGGCGGTGTACTCATTGCCGCGTTCAGTGTTCGCGCGGCCTACGTTGTCGATGCGCTCACGTTCGTCGGGTCCCTTGGCGCGTTGCTCCTCATTCATGCTGTTGCCGTGCCCGACGACGCCCCAACGCCCAACTGGGCGAGCATCGTCGAAGGACTTCAGTATGCGCGCAAACGACCTGAGCTTTCGGGTACGTATATCGTCGACGTCATTGCGATGTTCTTCGGAATGCCGATGGCGCTAATGCCGGCGTTTGCCGCTCGATTCGGCGATGCGCGAGCGCTTGGAATTCTTACGGCTGCGCCGTTCGTCGGAAGTCTGTTGGCCAACGTCGGGGGCGGCTGGACGACACGTATCCATCGCCATGGCCGGGCCATCGTGATCGCCGCGTGCTGTTGGGGGATCGGCATCGTTGGACTGGGGTTCGCTCGGTCGCTTCCGATGGCCTTTGTGTGCTTCATGGTGGCCGGTGGAGCCGACATGATCAGTGGCGTTTTTCGGATGACGATGTGGAATCAAACCATTCCCGATGAACTGCGCGGACGTCTGGCCGGCATCGAGATGGTCAGCTACACGACCGGTCCGTTGCTCGGCAACGTCGAATCAGGCCTGGCGGCCGCGTTGATTGGAGTACGGGGCGCCATCGTGTCAGGCGGAGCGTTGTGCGTTGGCGGTACCGCGGCTTTGGTTGGAGTACTTCCCGAGTTCTGGTCCTACGACGATCGCACCCATCCCGAAGCCGTTGCAGAACGGCACCGGCGGGCTCAGATCGAACGACCGGCGGCTTCCCAGTAGGGCGTGCGGAGTTGACGCTTTAGAAGCTTGCCTGCTTCGCTTCGGGGCATCTCGTCGACGATGTCGAAGCTGCGTGGCACCTTGTAACCCGCCAGTCGTTCACGGGCAAACATTGCGATATCGCGCTCAAGCGCGTCGGTCCACGCGGTACCAGCGGCAAGCTGGACAGTTGCTTTGACTTCCTCGCCAAACTCCTCGTTCGGCACACCAAAAACCGCCACGTCTACGACTGAAGGATGGGCGGCGATCACGCCCTCGATCTCGGCCGGGTAAATGTTCACGCCACCGGAGATGATCATGTCGATCTTGCGGTCGCTGAGAAAGAGGTAACCATCAGCGTCCAGATATCCGATGTCTCCGAGGGTGAACATGCCCTCCACTCGGTGAGCATCCTTGGTCTTCTCCGGTTCGTCGAGGTACTCAAAGTCCGAACCCATGGTGTTGCGAACGTGGATAACGCCGGGGACGATGTCGGTCGCTGATGCTTGCGGCGCAGTGGCTTCGCCGTCGTCTTCTGGCACAATCCGTACGATCATGTTGGCCATCGGCTTGCCCACCGAGCCCGGCTTGGCCAGCCACTCCTCGGCCGTGATCATCGACACGACGCCACCCTCGGTGGCGCCGTAGTACTCCGTCAGCTTCGGACCCCACCACTCGATCATTTGCCGTTTGATCTGCGGCGAGCACGGAGCGGCGCCGTGCAGTGCGAGTTGCAATGTGTCGCCGCGGAATGCGTTTCGCTCTGCTTCGTCAACCCGAAGCATACGTACGAATTGCGTTGGTACTAAGTGCACATTGGTTATGGAGTGCTCATCGATGAGGCGCAGGGTCTCTTCCGGAACGAACTTGTTCTGGATGACGATCGACGAACCGCCAATCATCGGGAAAAAGGTGAAGGCCCACTGGGCCGAGTGGTAGTGAGGTCCACACAGCAGCGTGCGGCCATTTGCCGGGAAGCCGATGTTCACCATGCCAGCGGCCATCAGTTCATAGACCTCAGGCGGAACGCCGCCCTGAAACGCGCTGTTGCGCACCCCCTTGGGTTTCCCGGTGGTGCCCGACGTATAGAACATCACGCCGCCCATGGACTGCGCTTCAGGCTCATCGGCTGATGCTGAGGCAAGCGCCACTTCGTAGGTTGAATCAAAATGTAGTTGCTCGACTGTGCACTCGGATGCTCCAGCGGCGAAGGCCGGGTCGACGATGAGCAATTTCGAGCCAGAGTTCTCCACGACATACCGCACTTCGTCGGCGGCAAAATGCCAGTTGATTGGGACCAGGAGAATTCCGGTGTGGGCCACCGCGGTGATGATCTCGTAGACCTCTCGTCGGTTACCCGACAGCATGGCGATCCGATCGCCTTCCTGAATGCCGCAGGCTCGAAGGACGTGGATGAGCCGATTCACTCGGTCATCAAGTTCGGCCCATGAGGTAACCCCGGAGTCGTCCGTCAGGGCCGCCTCCGCCCCGCGTTGACCGTTATCGCCTTTGACCATCTTCTGCAGCAAGCGTGCCATTCGGGCGACCCTATTGCACGTGCACTGGTTCTTCACAACTTGCGCGGGACCTCTTCACGTGCTGACCCGTAGCCGTGAACAATGGAGCGCATCTTGGTGGTGGAGGACGATCCGACGATTGCCAGCGCCATCGCTGACCGGATGCGCAGCGAAGGCTTCGAGGTCACGATTGAGGGCAATGGTCTTGTCGCCCTAGACGTCGCCCGAGTAATCGGCGTGCTCTTCGGAGCGTTCGCGTTCTTTGTCCTCGTTGCTCGGGACCGGATTAGCCCGCGCCACCAATCGTATCAACGAGCACTCGTGGGCCCGTCAGAGGCTTTCATTCTAGTAAGCGTACGTACTGGTGTTCTGGCTATCTATTATTCGTCAACCGTGGCCGCCGCACTCGCAGGGCGTCAGTACGTTGCCCGACGCATCGGACTCACCTAGGCGAATACGCCCGCAGCGGTATTTGCCGGATGGCTCGGGCTGGTGGCCGACACGTTTGATGGGTTTTACCTGGCCAACGACCTTGGCGACGACGCCACCCCGACCCTCGACGCCAATCTGAGCCGACTCAGCAAGCACCAACAATCGTTGATGCTGAGCCGCCTCTGCGGTCAGCAAGCGGCAAACGAGACATGGTCGTGGAATCGCCGCAGGATGCACCGCCGGCGGGCGGGGCGAGCGGTGTGCTCGGGGTACAACGCAAGCGCCTCGTAGATTGCTGTGGTGCCTTCGTCCGAACCTGCCCTTCCCACGACGTTCCGCGAATTAATGTCGCTTGAGGTGACGGGCGTAGACACGTATGTCGGACGCACACCGGATTACCCGTGGGGACGGGTCTATGGCGGCCAGGTCGTCAGCCAAGCGCTGCACGCTGCGGCACTCACGGTGCCCTCCGAACATCGAGTGCATTCTCTGCACGCTTACTTCATCCTCGGCGGCGTGCCGAAGGAGTCAATCACCTATGCCGTGGACAGACTTCGTGACGGACGTTCGTTCACTACCCGGCGAGTCTCGGCTCGGCAGAGTGCTGGCGTCATCCTGACCGTCGATGCCAGTTTTCAGCGGGTGGAACACGACTCCGATATTCAGGAATCAACCCTTCCGAGTGATGTCCCCGGGCCGCAGAGCGTAGAGCGCAGTCCGTGGGGAGGGATGGGCGATGCCCGCGAGCTTGCACCAACTCCGGGCGTTGCCCGTTCGCTCATTTGGATGCGGATACCGGAGGCGCTCGACGATGATCCGGTCATGCACGCCTGCGGCCTCGCCTACCTCTCCGACCACAACCCGATGGATGCCATCGTGATGTCGCATCCCGGTGGTTTCGATTGGACACAGATGATGAACGCCAGTCTCGATCACAACATCTGGTTCCATCGCCCGGCTCGGGCTGATGACTGGATCCTGTTTGATATGTCGGGTCACGGTCTCGTTAACGCACGCGGCATGGCGACCGGATCGGCCCATTCGTTGGATGGCGTGCACGTCGCCACCATCGCTCAGGAAGGCCTCGTTCGATCGCCGCGGGGGAGCGTGGGCAAGGATCGGTAGGGCTCAGGAAGGCCTCGTTCGATCGCCGTGGGGGAGCGTGGGCAAGGATCGGTAGGGCTCAGGAAGGCGGTGGC
>JAYVSS010000132.1:0-2238 GCA_043775075.1 Acidimicrobiia bacterium | reverse complement strand
TCACCGCTTCCATCAGCCGGACCAACACGGTGGTGATCTTCATCAATCAGCTCCGAGAGAAGATCGGCGTGATGTTCGGTTCCCCGGAGACCACGCCGGGTGGTCGGGCACTGAAGTTCTACTCATCGGTACGTCTTGATATTCGCCGCATCGAGTCGATCAAAGACGGGGCCGATGTCACTGGTAACCGCACTCGCGTCAAGGTCGTCAAGAACAAGGTCGCCCCGCCGTTCAAGCAGGCCGAGTTCGACATCATGTACGGCAAAGGGATCAGCCGCGAGGGTTCGGTGCTCGATGTGGGTGTCGAGTGCGGTGTGGTCAAGAAGTCGGGTGCGTGGTTCACCTACGAAGGCGAGCAGCTCGGTCAGGGTCGGGAAAACGCCAAGAACTTCTTGTCGGAAAATCTCGAGATGATGATGGAGATCAGCGAAAAGATTCGCGAGAAGGTCGGCATTGTCCCAGTCACCGGCGATGCCCTTTCCGACCTCGAAGACGAACCCATCGCTCTGGACTGACCGATGTTACCGTTTGGCCGTTTGGCTGTGGTCCGTCGGGCTGACCCGACGGACGCGCGCTAGCCGGTTGGGCTGGTCGGCCGGTCGGGCTAGGTCGTTCGGCTCGGATTAGGCGAAATGCTTCAGGGCGTTGCGGTCCGAGTCGAAGATTTGAGTGTGGTGGCGGACTTGGGCCGCATCGTTCGGGGAACTGGACGGTGCGGCCCGTCCATCCACGCTCGTTCATTTATCTACCTGGCTCTCGGCCGCTAGGCCAGCAAAGCGCCGCCCCGGTCAGAGGTAGCGAGCAGGACATCGGACGGAGCGTCGGAGGAGTTTGCCAGTTGACTTGGTTGTCGCGGGCGTTCGGACGGAAGGCGAAAGTCATGGACGACGCGCAGGCCCAGTTCTTTCACGCCCACGATCACCGGCGGTGAGATCGGCCAGGTGATCACTACGAAACACCATGTGCCGACGCATCTGGCGCCCGTCGGTCCCGACATACCCGCCGGCGTCACGGAAGTTGTGATTCCCGTCGAGATGGACGAGTCGGTCGAAGGTCGGCGCCGTGGACGGGAGGTCAGCACGGGGCACTCCCTGCGCGAGCGCGAACGACAACCGCTCGGCAAAGTTTTGTGCTGCGGAGTCAGGGCCCTTGAGTTCCCGGATGCGTGGAATCGGTCATACGACGATCGAGCCTGCCAGACGTCCGACCTGACCCGCATCGCCCGAACGTCGCGCTCCGCCAGCAAAACACCACGGCGGGCCCCGCTTTGATGCGGAGCCCGCCGGAATGTGGGGAGGTGAAGAGTTACCGAGCCGCGGGCCCGGGCCGCTCAAGACGCGAGCGGACGCGATGCCTCAACTCAGATGTGCGTCAGGCCTTGGCGGGTGCGGCCGGCGGGGTCGCGCCGCTCGTTACCCTGGCGGCGTCACGAGCGGCCTTGTTGGCGGCCTTCGTCGCTTCACGCGCCGCCTTGTTGGCGGCCTTGGTGGCGTCGCTGGCGGCCTCATTTTGCGTCTTCGTGGTATCGCGAGCGGCTTCGTTGGCGGCCTTCGTCGCTTCACGGGCGGACTTGCACGAGGCCTTAGCGGCCTCACGGGCTTCCTTGGTGGTCGCTGCTGCGGCGCCCGTCAGACAGCTTTGGAAGGTGGCGTTACGGCGCCCTTCGTTGGCCTGGAACGTTGCTTCACGCCGAGCCACGTTCTCGGTATGGGTGGTCAGGCGGCGGGCCGTGTTGGCGTCGTGGGTGGCCTGCACCCGGGCCAGGTTGGCTTGGCGCACAGCGTCGGATGTGCTGGTGGCAAATGAGGGGGCGGCGAGCGCAAAGGTGGCAAGGGCGGCCACGGAGACAGAAGCGAGGAAGCGGGCGGTGCGGTTCATAGTTGGTCCTTTGGAGAAGGGAGAGTTTCGTGGGCAGACCAGGTGGTGTTGATCGCCATTGAGCATCGGCCAAAAACATGAAGAACTTGTTGGCATTCAGTTGACATCCGGCCAGCACTCGGGGAAAACAGCCGAGCCGGTGAACCGAACGAATCATGTGGTTCGAGGTTGATAGGTCCACGGCGCTACCGTGGGCTCCCGTGTCAATGACTGCGCCTTCGCCAGCCGAGCCGGGCGAGTCCGTCGAGTCCGTCGAGTCCGTCGAGTCCGTCGAGTCTGCCGAGTCCGTCGAGTCTGCCGAGTCCGTCGAGTCTGCCGAGTCCGTCGAGTCTGCCGGGTCTGCCGGGTCCGTCGAGTCCG
>JAYVSS010000131.1:0-4169 GCA_043775075.1 Acidimicrobiia bacterium | reverse complement strand
TGGCGGATCGAAGAAGTATCCCCGGGTGGCACGGGTGAATGAGAGTCTGCGAGAAGTCATTGCCGAGGAGATCGAGCAGATCGACGATGATCGGCTCTTTATGTGCACCGTCACCGGGATCAACGTCGATCCTGACCTGCGCCATGCCACCGTCTTCTTCTCGGTCATGGACCCATCGGCGGCGGACCGAGCGGCGGACACCAAGTTGGCGTTGGAGGAGCACCGTTCGTTTTTGCAGAAGGCCATCGGTCGTGAACTGATCCTGAAACGCACGCCACTACTGACCTTTGAGGCCGATTCCGGTGTGGCCAACGGAGCGAAGATCGAAGCCATCATCAGCGTGATGCCCCGTTCACCCGAGGGTATTGACTACGGCGTGGACGAACACGGCATTGGCGGTCCTCCCCACAGTGTTGGGTCTGGGAACGACGATGCCGACGACGGTCCGACTAGCGACGCTGCGGCCATTGTCGAAAAGAAATAGGCGCGCATATGTCTGAATCAACTGCTGACCTTTTTGCCGCCGCCGAAGCGATTCGGAGCTGTGCGGCCGCGGGCGGCACGTTGGCGCTGATGTGTCACGTTTCGCCAGACGGAGACGCGCTCGGTTCGATGCTGGCGTTCCATCACCTGGCACTGAGTCAAGGTGTGGCCTCGGTGGCTTCGTTTCCGCATCCATTCACCGTTGCGGCCCACTACAGGTCGGTACCCGGCATTGAACTGCTCACTGATTCGTCGGCCTATCCGAGTGCGCCGCCGCTCGTCATCACGTTCGACTGCGGCTCGGTGCAACGCTTGGTCGAGCTGGGCGCTCCGGCGGAGTCGGCCCGTGTCCATGGCGAACTGATCGTCCTCGACCATCACGCCACCAATGACCGTTACGGCTCGATCAATGTCGTCGATCCCAAGGCGGCAGCAACCGCTGTTGTAGTGCGCGCGCTTGCCAATGAGTTGGGGTGGCCGCTCACCCGAGATGTCGCGACGTGTCTCTATGTGGGCCTAGTAACGGACACCGGGCGCTTCCAGTTCTCCTGCACTGATCCGAGCGTGTTCGAACTGGCCGCCGAACTGGCCTCATTCGGACTTCCTATTTCCCGGCTCAATCGGGAGTTGTTCGATGAGCATAGCTACGCGTACTTACGGCTTGCAGCGCGCGTGCTAGGACGGGCCACGCTGGACGCAGACCGCGAGTTGATCTACACGAACGTGACCCAGGCTGACCTCGCCGAGTTCGGTGTGGACTACGACGAGGTCGAGGGGCTGATCGAGTGGATTCGCTCAGCGAATGAGGCCGAGGTAGCGATCATTTACAAAGAAGCGCCGGATGGCTATCGAGTTTCGATGCGGAGCCTGACCAAGGTCGATATCGGGGCGCTTGCCGTGTCCCTAGGCGGAGGTGGGCACATTCGGGCGGCCGGGTTCACGATGTCGGCCCCTCTTGCCGACGTTCATGCTGCGGTCATTGCCGAACTGGACGTGCTGGCGGCGTCGTCCTCGGTTGCCGCTCACTGAGCCACGTTTGAGCCATGGGGCGTAAGACGAAGGACTCGGGCGTCGATGGGCTGTTGATTGTCGATAAGCCGGCGGGGTGGACGAGTCACGATGTGGTGGCCAAGTGCCGCGGCGTGTTCCGTCAGAAGCGGGCCGGGCATTCCGGCACGCTCGATCCCGATGCCACGGGAGTGTTGTTAATCGGCTTTGGTCACGTGACCAAGGTGTTGTCAATGCTGACGGTGCTACCGAAGACATACACGGGGGAGGTAGTGCTCGGAACCGAGACCTCCACACTGGACTCCAGCGGAGATGTTCTGCGTACATATGATATGGGAGCGGTCTCGATCGACGATGTTCGACGAGTCGCTTCCACGTTCGTCGGCGATATCTTCCAGATCCCGCCGATGGTGTCTGCTGTGCAGGTTGGTGGAGTTCGTCTGCACGAATTGGCTCGACAGGGAATCGAGATCGAGCGGGCGCCACGGCCGGTAACGGTCTATCGCTACGACGTGCTCGGCGAAGTAAAGCCCGGCGTATTCTCCATTGTTGTCGAGTGTTCCTCGGGGACGTATGTGCGCACGTTGGCGGCCGATGTGGGCTCGGCGTTGGGTGGGGGAGCGCACCTCCGGAACCTTCGCCGGACGGCCATCGGTTCGTTCACGGTCGGCGAGGCTGTCGCCGTGGACGAGCACCTTGGCGAGGCGGAGATGCTCAGCCCAACCGAGGCGTTGCGTGACTATCCGACGGTCGTCGTGAACGACGACACTTCGGTGTTCGTGCGCAACGGCCGTGTTCTCCCGCTTGACACATTTGATAAGCTAACATATGAGTTTGGCGATCGCCCGTGGGCGGTTCTCGATGAAGCAGGCGCGCTGCTTGCGGTGTACCAACGACATCACCCAGACACCGCCAAACCCTTGGTTGTGCTGCCATCGCGGGTCGAGGACGTATGAGCACGTAAGTTTTTGACGTGGGTGAAACGCTGGTCGACGAAACCCGCCACTGGCTGCGCGTCGCCGATCAACTGGGGGTTCCCGCATTCACGTTCGTGGGAGTGTTCGGCGAAGTGATTGCTGCGGGACTCGATCATCGCGAAGTGTTCGTTCGCTTCGGCACCACGGCGGCGGAATTCCACGCCGAAGTCGACGCTCGCAATGACCCGGCCGACGGGTTTCTCCCGGCGGATCTCTATGCCGACGCGCTCCCGGCACTGCAGGGACTGGTCGCCGCCGGACACGTGGTGGCGTTGGCGGGCAACCAACCGCTGCGGGCAGAGCGGGTGTTGTCTGAACTTGGTTTACCGGTGAGTTTTGTCGCAACGTCGGCCGGTTGGGGTGTGGCCAAGCCGTCGCCCCAGTTCTTTGTCAAGGTGATCGAAGTCGCCGGCGTTGCGCCGGCGAGCATTGTCTACGTTGGCGACCGGCTGGACAACGACGTGTTCCCCGCCAAAGCGGCCGGCCTTGCGGCGATCCTGATTCGCCGCGGCCCGTGGGGTCACCTGCATGCGCGCAGTCCCGAGGCGTCCAAGGCCGACCGAATCATCGACTCGCTCACCGAACTGTTCAGCTAGTACCCGAGTGGGCGCGCTGGTTGCGCCTCAGACGGGTCAACGCGCCGACTCGCACGCGCGGCGTGGCGTTGCCTGCTGAGTGGCGGACGTTGCTAGAGCCCGGTGAGGTCAGCGCGGAATCGTTGGCGGAGTGCCTGGATCGAGGCGGCGTAGCTCTTGGTGTCGTTGTAGAGACCGTTGGCGGCGATCGATCCGGCGCCCTGGTAATACCGGTGAAGGGCGCCGCCCTCATTCCCCTTCGTCGACGACAGAAGTTGGCGAAGGTACCTGGCGCTCATGCGAATGTTGTGCTCAGCCACCGACGCCCGCAGTGC
Source organism: Acidimicrobiia bacterium (assembly GCA_043775075.1). Classification (GTDB taxonomy): domain Bacteria; phylum Actinomycetota; class Acidimicrobiia; order Acidimicrobiales; family JANYDT01; genus JANLQX01. The sequence continues at coordinate 791 of JAYVSS010000131.1, read as the reverse complement.
CGGACCGCCGGCGTGCGGTCCAATGAGATCATGTTTGATGTACGCCGCAGTGGCCGGCATAAGTTGGCCCACTCCGACTGCGCCGGTGGACGATATGCGCGCTTGGTTCCAGCCGGACTCCAGGTAAAGCGTCGCCTCAAGGAGATCGGCGGGGAGCTTATTCCGCGCCGCCCAATGACGAATTACGGGTCGTAGACGCAGCCGTTCAGGGCTGAGCCGAATCGACGCCGGTAGTCCGGTTTGGTGGACCGGGACACGGAGCCGGGTGCCAACGTTGACGCGGTCTTGATGACGGATTGTCTGGTTCGCTTCAATCAGCTCGGCCAGCGATACGTCGAAGCGACGACTCAATTGGGTCAGGTTGTCCCCCGCTCTGACGACATAAGTGTGGGCCGATGAACTGGCCGCGCCGAAGGCCGGCATCGTGCGCAGCCCCATGCCGGCAAAGGCCGTGCCGGCCAGAAGAACTACTGCGCCAAACGTCCGTCGAGACATGTAACTGATATCGGCTTCAGTTCCGAATCACTTGAGCATGTACCGACGGATTGCCGCCAAGAAGTCAGCATGGGGTTCTGGAGCGAGCGGCGGTAGCCTGGGGTTCGTGGAGCTTTTTCGTGACCTGAGCCAACTGAGCGGATTCGACGGCGGTTCCGTCGTCACCATCGGTGCTTACGACGGGGTCCATCTCGGCCATCGGCTCGTCATTCACGAAGTATGTGCGCTGGCGGCGTCAAGAGGCCTGCGCAGTGTGGTGCTCACGTTTGACCGTCACCCGGCCCAGGTCGTTCGGC
>JAYVSS010000130.1:0-12577 GCA_043775075.1 Acidimicrobiia bacterium | reverse complement strand
TCCGATGGACCTACGCCGCCGAACCCCTCAAAGCCGCATGACACGCGACTCATTCACGCGCGACAGCACTAGGGACACTCTGCAGACGGACGTTGTGCTGACAGCAGACAAGGTAACTCGGCGCTTCGGTGGACTGGTAGCGGTCAATAAGGTGTCGTTTGATGTGCGTCGGGGGGAGATTTTCGGGCTCATCGGTCCAAACGGCGCCGGGAAAACTACGCTCTTCAACCTCTTTACCGGCATGCAAACGATCTCCGACGGTTCACTCCGCCACGAAGGTTCTGAGATTGCGAACCTTCGACCGTACAAGATTGCCGAACGGGGAATTGCCCGCACGTTCCAAAACATCCGTTTGTTTGGACGCCTTTCGGCCCTCGAAAACGTCAAGACCGCCCGGCATTTGCACACCAAAACCGGCGTGCTGAAGGGCGTCCTTGGAACTCCGGCTTCGAAGCGAGAGGAGCGGGCAGTGGAGGACCGTGCGTGGGAATTGCTCGATCTCGTCGGATTGTCCTCGCGAGCCGATGAGGAAGCCCGCAATCTTCCGTACGGCGATCAGCGAAGACTGGAGATTGCCCGGGCGCTGGCGCTCGAGCCGAGGGTGCTCCTGCTCGACGAACCAGCGGCAGGAATGAACCCCAACGAGAAGGTGGCGCTTTCGTCGTTCATTCGCTCAGTACGGGCGCAGTTTGACCTAACGGTTCTCCTCATTGAACACAACGTTCCACTGGTGATGGGTTTGTGCGACCGAATAGCCGTGCTCAATTTTGGGCAGATGATTGCCCTCGGGGAACCGGCATGTGTGCAGAACGATCCAGAAGTAATTCGCGCGTACCTGGGAGCGGCCTAGCCATGAACCAAACGTTGCTTTCGGTCGAGGACCTTTTTGTTTCCTACGGCGGCATTCAGGCCCTTCAGGGCATCTCATTTTTCGTTGCGGCGGGTGAGGTGGTGTCGCTCATCGGAGCGAACGGGGCAGGCAAGAGCACCACCCTCCGGGCGATCAGTCGAATCGTCAAGGTGAAGTCGGGCTCAGTGACGTACAACGGCTCCGACCTCCTCGCCTTGCGCCCGGAGGAGGTGGTGCGCAGGGGGATCGCCCAGTCGCCCGAAGGGCGACGGGTACTCACAAGGCTTTCAATCCAGGACAACCTTGAACTCGGCGCATATGTTCGGAAAGACAAAGCGGCGATTGTGGCTGATATCGAGGAACAGTTTGCCCTCTTCCCGCGCCTCAAGGAACGTCGTAACCAGCTAGCTGGAACACTGTCCGGCGGTGAACAGCAAATGCTCGCTATCGCACGCGCGCTTATGAGCCGGCCAAAGCTGCTTCTTTTGGACGAGCCGTCGCTCGGACTCGCCCCGATCATCGTCGGCGAAATTTTTAGGATCATCGATGACCTCCGCCGCCGGGGCGTCACGATCCTGCTGATCGAACAGAACGCCAACCTGGCGCTCCATCACAGTGACCGGGCCTATGTTCTTGAGACAGGCCGAATTCTTATGAGCGGTCCAGCCAACGATCTGCTGCAAGATGAACGAGTGAAGGCCGCCTACCTCGGTTAGCTCGCGCGCAACGTGCGGATTGTTTTATGACGCCGCTGGTCGGAATGAATCGCCTTATTTTGCGCTCCGTAACCGGGCCGGCTTTCCCCTTGCTGGGCGGGGCGAGGCAAGAATGGATTCCCAATCAGTCTCGTGATGGATCGCATGTGGTCCGCCCCGCACACCGAACAGTCGTTTGTTCCACACGAGCCAGACCACGAGCGCAGCGTTGATGACGAGCGCAATCACGCGGAGCAGGGTCACCCGCTTGTTCAGCTCATGAATTTCCAGTGGGAGAAAGCCGGCGGTGGCGATGACCGTGAGGTATTCCGCCCAGGAACGCTCCTGCCAGAGACCTATGGCTTCGACCCATTCGACGACGGCATACAGGGCCGCAATGACGATGAGGAGAGTCACAGTATGTCCCCTGAGGTTAAGAACGTGCGCAAGTTGGCGGGCCAGCCACGTGCGGCTCGCTTCGGGACCGCTGGCGTCGAGCGGTCCCTGTATGGCGTTGAGTATTCGGTCAGCGACGGACTGTAAGGACCCGAGCCGTGCCTTGAGGAGGAACAGGCCCAATGCCAGCAGGGTGAACACCAGGGCGTGAACTCCCTTGTTCAGGGCAATCAGCCGCATGAAGATGGCGTCGTTGAGTTCGGCGTCACGGCGAGGTTTTTTCAGGTTGGCGATCGGTGGTACCTGTACATAGTGAATGTCCGCACCCGCCGGATCCGGATGTTCCATCCAGCAATCGCATCGGAGGCAACGTGCCACCCGGCGTCCGTCGGCCAGTCTGGCCCCGAGGGCGGCGTCGGTCGGCGACACCTCAGAAGCAAATTGAGCGGGAGCGATGTGTCCCCGCAACGAACAGATCCATGTTTCGGCGTGCCAGTGTTTTGGCCATAAGCGCATCCACCAAGGCTAGGAGACTGCTTGGCGATCCGATGGATCGTTGACGGGGGAGGCTCCGGACGTAAGTGGCATAGAAACGACACGCGAGCCGACGAGTTCGGCTTCAGCTCGGTCGTGGGTCACGTAGATCGCAGTGGTCTGTGTGCTTACGATGATGCGTCGGAGTTCAGTGGCGAGGGACGATTTACGCTCGGCATCAAGGGCGGTGAGCGGTTCGTCAAGGAGAAGGAGGCGGGGATTGGGTGCCAGAGCGCGGGCCACGGCAACGCGCTGCTGCTCGCCACCGGAGAGGGTGGTAACCGCACGTCCGGCGGCATCCGGCAGACCAACCAGTGTCAGCAATGCGTCAACCCGCTCCACCCGGGCCACCTTTGCCATTCCGAGTCGTCGCAACCCGTACGCAATGTTCTCGGCCACATCAGGTGCGGAAACAGGGCGAGGTCTTGGAAGACGAAACCGAGGCGGCGCTTGTGGGTCGGTACGTTTCGGACATCTACTCCGCCGATTCGGATGGCCCCGCCGTCGATTTTTTGGAACCCGGCGATAGCCCGTAAGAGCGTGCTCTTGCCCGACCCGCTTTCGCCCATGACCACAACAAGCTCCCCGGGAGTGACGGTAAGCGAGAGGTGGTCCAACACGCACCGTTCGCCGAAACGCACGATGAGGTCATCGACGTCAAGCTTGCCCGATGCGCCGCTCACCTGAGTCACAAAACCGCTCGCATAGGCCGCGGTCGGCTGACCTCGACGATGGCCACAGCGGCAATAGTAAGCGCTCCTAGGATGAGGGCGAGGGCGGCAGCCTGACCTTGAACCACGGCACCCGGCCGCCCGGAGAGCCGGGCAATGGCCACCGGCATCGTTGGTGATTGTGGCCGGGCGAGGAATGCGGTGGCCCCAAACTCGCCGAGGGCCACGGCGAACGCCAGCCCGAAGGAAAGCCCCGCCGCAGCCCGCGCCAGAGCCGCGTCGATGGTCAGCCACGCCCGCCACGGTGACGCCCCCAACGTTTCGGCTGCGGCCGTGAGGTTCGGCGGTGTTTGGCGCAATGCCGGAACGAGTGTGCGCATGACAAACGGAATGCAGATGACGGCCTGAGCGCACGGAAGGAGAAACGCCGATCGTCTCCATGCGAACGGCGCCGACGAGAAGCCTATGAGCATCCCCAGCCCCAGGGCCACGGCCGACGCGGCGAGGGGAAGCGATCCCACGACCTCGGCCAGTCGCCGGCGCGAAGTGGTGGGAGAACGGGTCGCCACAATGCTGAGCGCGCCGGCAACGGCGAAGGCAATCGCCGCGGCGACGGCGGCATTTCTGAGGCTGGCGGCCACGCTCGCAAGCGGAGCATTGGCCAGTCCGCTTCCTCGGGTACTGCGGCGTAGGTTCACAAAATTTGTCCATCCGAATCTTCCGTCGGGCTTTCGCATGGCTCGCCGCACCAGCGCGATCAGCGGTATGCCGAGCACGGCAGGTAGCAACGTGCCCGCAGCGATCTGGGCGGGGAGTGGCGCCGGGCTCCGGCGATTACGCATTCTGGTAGCCGTGGTGGGCCACGGACGGGTGGCGAGGTACCAAAGCACCGCAGCGATCGCCATAAACTGGGCGGCGGCGAGTACCGCCGCTCGGTCGAGGCGTAGGAACTGGAGGGCCTGGCGGTAGATCTCGACGTCCACGGTGGCATACGCCGGCCCACCGAGAAGGAGCACGACACCGAACGCGGTCAGACACAAGGTTCCAACGAGTCCTGCAATCCCACCGATGGTCGACCGAAGTTGGACGAAGGTCACGGTGCGCCACGCCACGAATGGCGACGCGCCCAGCGTGCGGGCTGTCTCCCACGGGCCGGAGTCGAGCTGCTGCGAGGCACTAGTAAGCGTACGTACGGCCATGCCGAGATTGAAAAAAACATGCGCGCAGATGATCGCGAACCAGCCTTGGCGGATACTCGCAGGGAGCGTCGCCAAAAAGGCGGCTCCGACCACCACGGTCGGGAGGGTGAAGGGTGCAGCGGAAAAGGCGAGGACCAGCCAACGCCCCGGAAATGAACTTCGGCTGAGTACGGCAGCAAACGGTAGGGTAAGCACGAGCACGCAGATCGTCGAAAGCGCGGCCTGCCATAGCGTGAACCAAACGATGCGACCGATCCGGGCATCAGAGAGCACCATCCGAATGGGCGTCGACCCGTGGCCAAGACCGCGGCCCAGCAACCGCCCGAACGGCCAGACGAGAAACAGACCGACGAACGCCGAGCCGACGACTGCGAGGGCGATGACTCCTCGCAGCCGGCGGACCCCGGTGTCACGCTTAACCAATGAGCGCAGTCCACTCATCGATCCACCGCTCGCGGTTCTTGGCCACCTCGTTGGGCGCGAGTTCTGCGGACGTGGCGGGTTGCACGGCGAACTTGGTAAACGCCGGGTCGATCTTCGCCTTCGTGTTCGCCGGATAGACAAACTGAGTCAGCTGAATGTCTTGCTGCACGCCGGGACTCACGAGAAAGTCGAGCAGTACCTTCGCTTCGTCCTGCGCCGGGCCTCCGAGGATGCCGGCAAATTCAACCTGGCGGTAGCAGGTGTCCTCCACCACGCCGGTGGGAGCAACGGAGGCTTGGGGATCGACACCGAACACAACGGCGGCCACCGGCGAGGTCCCATAAGAAACGACCAGAGGGCGATCACCCTTTGCTCCTCCGGCGCTGAACCACGTTTCGTACGCTTCGGTCCAGCCGCTGACGATCTTCACATCGTTGGCCTTTAGAGCCTTCCAATAGGACTTCCATCCGGTCGTCGGGTCCTCGCCGAAGCGGGCGATCGTCGCCATGAGAAACGCCAGGCCCGGCGACGACGTGGCCGGACTCTGCACGACGAGCATCCCTTTATACCTGGGGTCAGTCAAGTCGCTCAGGGTGGCTGGCGCCTTGATGCCCTTGGCGGTGAGAGTGGCCTTGTCGTAGTTCACGCAGACATCGCCTCGATCGACCGGCGTGACTTCATTCCCTGGTGCCAGCGCCCGAAGTTTCGGGTCAATATCGGCGGCCACTGCCGACTCGTATGGCACCAATAACTTTTCGTCAATGGCCCGGGTGAGGAACGTGGAGTCAACGCCCCACAACACACCGCTCTCAGGAGAACCTTTGGTCAAGATCGCGCTGTTCACGAGCTCACCCGCATCGCCCTGGGTGATGACCTTGACGGGAATGCCCGTCGTCGCCGTGAAACCTTCGATCACTCCTTTACTGAGAACGAAAGAATCGTATGCGAGTAGAACAATCTCTTTGCGCTTGACAACAGGCGCAGCGTCCGGAACTTTTGTGACCACGGGCGGTTCTGTGCCCACGGGCGGTTCTGTGCCACGGGCGGTTCTGTGCTCGATGCTTGTGTGCTCGGCGCGGCGTCAGTGGTTTTCGCCGACGTTGAGCAGCCTGTCGTGACGACAACGACGGCCAGGGCAATGGCAATACCGGCGATCCGTCGGGTGACAGTGCTACGTGTACTGATCATCTCATTCCTCGGAGAGCATGTGGGCGGATGACAGCGGCAACGCCACTGGTAATGCGGACGGAAGCGGGCGATGACGCCAGGATGTTGGAAACGCCACGAGTGGTGAACGGCGAAAGCGACTCGTTCGCCAGGGGATAGCGGAGGCCGAACGTGGTGACCCCGGTCGCCTCGCCCCCGATCGGGATGATGGTGACCAGCTCCCCCTCAGTTCCTCGGACCTCAACGGCTGTGTGGGGCTGGACGATGGCCACGAACGCCTCGCCGAACCACGCGGTAATTGCTACGTGTGCATATTTTGGGGAAGCAAGAAGACCGAGCTGAGCGAGGAGGTGGTCGATGCGCTCGGTGAGGTCTGGGGTGGCGACGACGGTAATCACCGTGCCGGTGACGGCACTCTCGATGGCTCGGTCGAGGGCGATCTCAAGATCCGTTGCGTCTTTGTCCGTGGGGTGAAGTTCCACGAGGACACCGCTCGTCCGCGCCTCGTCAACCTGGTGTTGGGCGAGCGAGTCGAAGTCCCCGACCAGAAGAGTTGGCGTGAGGCCAAGGGTGAGCGCATGGGTGTACCCACGGTCGGCGCATACGACGGCCGACGGTGGCGCGAGGACGCCGATCAGCGCATGCGGGGGCGGAGCCCCGCCGGACACGACGATGACATGGTTGGATGGAGGAGACGGAGGGCTGAGCATGCCTATCCCTTTCGCCGGCATTATCCGGATCAGGTTCTCGGGTCGGCGACGGAATGGACGCCCTCTCAGCCCAACTCCTTGAGCTCCCCGTGGGAAAAACCACACCGTAGCCGAACGCGCCCACTTCATGGGAGTGCATGCGAGAATTCATCCCGTGAAAACGCGCAACCTGATCATTGCCGCGGCGATTACCGGCACGTTGATCCTGGTTGCGTTCATCGTGCAATTTGCTACGGACCCCCGGTTTCTCGGCGGCTGACTGTTCGGCGATCAGGGCTGAAGGTATCGTCGGCAACTCATGCTGGCGACGTCTGTTCATCTGTTTGCGCTCGAGGTCCCGGGCTTTGGTGTTGCCCATGTCCGAGTGCTCTCGGCCAGCGATCCACGTGTTGCGCCAGACGCCACCGGGTTTCGACCGTTCGTCGGTACCGACGCGTCGGTCCCGGTCGTGGTGTTGCTCAACGGCGCGGGCTGCGCCCCCGAACATCTGCAGTGGCTGGGCATTCGCCTCGTGCACGCGGGTTTTGCCGCCGTTTCGTTCGGCCTGCTGCAACGCATAGGACCATCGGTCACGTGGTCGCCTGGGGTGGATATCGGCGCCGCATCACCCACCGCCGACGGCCACACCCCACCGTGCCCTGTTCTTATCCCGCTTTTCGCGGCGCTCGCCGCAGACACTCGATGCACCACGCTCGATGTGACCGCGCCGATCATTTTCGGACATTCCGCTGGAGGCTCCGTTGCCCTGCTCAGCGCGGGGCGTCGCCAACTTGAGGCGGTCAACAGTGTCGTCACATATGGGGCCCACCTCGTGGCATCGAGCACGTCGGGGCGAGTTGCTGGCTCGATCACTCCCACGTTGGCCCGACGCGTTCTGGTGATCGGGGGCGGCACCGACGGTGTAGTGGCTCAAGCGATCGACGACGATCGCTATGGCACCGACGCATCGCGCGAATCTCTCTTGATCCGCACCGTTGAGGAGGGTTGCCCCAACGCCCACTGGGCTGCGGCCGTGCAACTTCCGACGGCTGGACACTTCGCCTGCACCCAGGGATACGACGGCATCGGATCATCCGGTCATCTTGAGACCAACGCAGTGGAGGTCGATCCGGATGACCGGCAAGTGATCGGAGATCTCGTGGTGGAGTTCTGCCGCCTCTCGGTTGGTCGACCGTCAAACATCAATGACCTTGTAGCTGAACGTCAACCCAGCGCGCTTAGCAATACTCGCGTGCTGACCCTCTCTCGTTGGCGTCCAAGGAACGGTTGAAAATCGATGACCCTCACCCCCGACCCGGCGGCCCAGTCCTGGGCGGATTTCGCAGTCGAAGCCCCAGAGCTCGCGTCGTTGTTGCGTGAACGTCTCCACAACGCAGAGATGGGCTCGTTGTGCTACTTCGGCACGGTCCGCAAGGACGGCTCGGCCCGCGTGAATCCAGTGAAGGTCTTCGAACACGACGGACGACTGCATCTGGTCACCGGCCCGACGACACCGAAACATCTCGATATGCAACGTGACAACCGTTTCAACCTTCATACCTCGGTGGCCCCAAAGGTGATCGCCACGGGGGAGCTATCCGTTCGTGGATGTGTGACCTGCGTCGATGATCCCGACATCAGGGAGGCGGCCAAGGCGCATGCCCCTTTCGTGGCTCCACCACCACCCGATTGGGTGTTGCTGGAGCTTCACCTCACGAGTGTCATCGGTGTGGTGTTCTCGCCCGGCCCGGTTCGCTGGCGATGGACCCCCGGCTCATTGACCATCGAGCGCCTTGGCGGGGCGATGGCCGAAGGCGTGCGCAAACAGGGGAGCGACCCGACCCTGCCGGCATAATTGCTGACGGGCGTGTGGCGGCTTCAGCTACGTGGTTCGAAGCGGCACAAGCGCGTCGGCGATCGCGGCAAGTGGCTCGGGCGAGTGTGGCGCAGGGAGGTAGACAATCCCCACGTCTGCGCCGGCGGCCGACCACAACTCGGCTTGCTCCACCACCCCACCGACGCCAGCGTCCGCCCGGTAGGGGAGATTCACCGAACATTCGATCTCGGCCGGGTCCCGCCCGATATCGGCACAATGGGCATGCATGATGTCTCGGCTTCTCTTCCAATCGTCAACGTTTCGATGCACGGCATTCCAATGTTGGGCGTGCCGAGCGACGGCCCGCAACGTACGCTTGGGGCCGGTCCCGCCGATGGCGATAGGCGGGTGCGGCCGCTGGATGGCCTTCGGTTCACAGTGCGCATCACGAAGCTGGAACCACGTTCCGTCAAAGTTGGCGACGGTCTCGGTCAACAGCTTGATGATGACCTCGCAGCCTTCGTCGAACTGATCGAACCGATCCTTTAACGGCGGGAGCGTCAGGCCCAGCGCCGTGCTTTCGTCCTGATTCCACCCTGCCCCGAGACCGATGATGAGGCGGCCGTTGCTGATCACGTCAATCGTCGCCGCCATGTTGGCGAGTACGGAAGGGTGTCGATACGGCATCCCCGTGACCTGGCAGCCGATTCGAATGCGCGACGTAGCCACCGCCATGGCTGCCAGCATCGACCAACCCTCCAAACACGGTCCGGTTCGGTCCGAGAAGATCGGTTCGAAATGGTCGAAATTCCATGCCGTCTCGTACAGCGGAATCGAGTCGGCCTCCTTCCACACCGCCAGCATGTCCGGCCACGACGAATTCATAGGTGCGGTCTTGACACCGAAGCGCATCAGACCACCGGCAGATCGGCAAGAGCGGCCTTGATCGCTGCTTCGGGATATTCGTAGTCCACGAGACGACCGGCAATGTAATTTTCATATGCGGCCATATCAAGCATGCCGTGTCCGCAAAGGGCGGTGAGGATCACCTTTTGCTCGCCTGTTTCCTTGCAGCGATTGGCTTCGTCGATCATCGCCGCGAGCGCATGGGTGGGCTCGGGTGCGGGAACGATTCCCTCCGTGCGGGCGAATTGCACGCCAGCGGCAAAGCAGTCGAGTTGATTTTTCGACATTGCTTCGATCAAGCCGAGTTCATAAATATGCGAAATCAGCGGCGACATCCCGTGATATCGCAAGCCACCGGCGTGGATGGTGTCGGGAATGAAGTTGCGACCGAGGGTGTGCATCTTCATCAGCGGAGTCAGCCCCGCGGTGTCTCCGAAATCATATGCGTACACACCTTTTGTCAACGACGGGCAGGCGGTCGGCTCCACGGCCACGATCCGGGTGTTGGCCCTCCCGGCAATGTTTTCGGCGAGGAACGGAAAGGTCAGTCCCCCAAAGTTTGAGCCACCGCCAACGCAGCCGAAGATCACGTCTGGATACTCGCCCGCCATCTCGAATTGCTTAAGTGCTTCTTGGCCGATCACCGTTTGATGCAGCAGCACATGGTTGAGCACAGACCCGAGGGCGTAACGAACCGAGTCGCCACCCATCGCCGCCACTTCCACCGCCTCGGAGATGGCGATGCCGAGTGAACCGGGGGTGTCCGGCATCGCCGCGAGGATCGATCGTCCGACGTTGGTGACGGTGGAGGGGGACGGGTGGACCGAAGCCCCGAAGGTCTCCATCATTAGGCGTCGATACGGTTTTGCGTCGTACGACGCCCGAACCTGCCAGACCTCGCATTCCAGGTCGTATTGCGCACAAGCAAACGCCAGGGCCGTGCCCCACTGCCCGGCGCCCGTTTCGGTTGTTAGCTTCTTTACTCCGGCTTTCGCGTTGTAGTACGCCTGGGGGACTGCCGTGTTGGGCTTGTGGGACCCGGCGGGTGAGGTGCCCTCGTACTTGTAATAGAGGTGGGCCGGCGTGCCGAGAGCTTTCTCCAAGCGGTGCGCCCGATAGAGCGGGGTCGGTCGCCATAGCTTGTAAACGTCACGCACGGCTTCGGGAATCTCGATCGTGGGATCCATCGAGACTTCCTGCATGATGAGGTCCATGGGGAACAGTGGGGCAAAGTCGTCGGGACCGGCCGGCTCATGGGTGCCAGGATGCAGCGCCGGCGGTGGAGCGCTGGGTAGGTGAGGAACGATGTTGAGCCAACTCCGAGGAATGTCGGATTCCGGCAGGAGGAACTTGGTCGTGGTCATGGCAACCTCAGTCAGAGCGTCGAAGTGAACGGAGGTTTCGACCGTAGCCGGGTGGCCTTCGTTGGCCCACTTTTGTTGGAAGTGCCACGGGGGGACGGAAGCGTCCACTTTGTCGGAAGTGCCACTACGGTCGGGTGATGAGATCCCCGAGACGTGACCGGGTCGCTCTCGCCACCTGGCCGTCGTCGACGTCGGCGAAGATCAATGCTCGCCTCCAACTCGACGTTGAGGATCTCGCCCGGGCCCAACCGGGAATCACCGCGGTGGCGGCAGTCGGCTGGGCCGTGGCCCAGGGACTGCGCACGAATCCTGCGGTCAATCGTCGGGTGGTGCTCTATCGCATTCGGGCTAACCCGACCGTGCGGGTCTCGTTCGCCGTGGACCTGACGAGTGATCTTCAGGTTGCGGTGCTCGACCGCGCCGACGCCCTCAGCCAACGAGAGTTCCAACGTCAACTCGTCCGGTCGGTTCGGGCGGCCCGATCGGGAGACGGTCCATTCGCCTTCGTCACGTCCGTAATGAGTGTCTTCCCGGTTGTCGTGGCTCGACCGGCGCTTCGGCTTTGGTCGTTGGTCACAGCGGGACTGGGCTTCCCGATCCTCGGATTCTCTGCCGCTCCGTTCGGCGCTGCCCTGGTTTCGTCGGTGGCGGCGTTTGACCTGACCGCCGTCGATGTGCCCTTCGTCCCCTTTTCCCGCTGTGCTCTCGTTATTTCCGTAGGGGCGGCGCGTCTTGGTGTTGTTATTCGAGACGGTCAGGTTGCGGCCCGCCACGTGATCGACGTGGCGGTGACGGCCGACCATCGAATCTGCGACGGGGCGCAATTCGCGTCATTCACCCGTGACGTGCTTGGTCATTGCGGCGTAAAGGTCGGGTAATCGGTCCGAACGGGTCCGGGTCTCGGTCCGTCGTTGGTAGCGTCGGGGCCGAACTTCTTTGAGAGGGTGAGTCCTACGGCTGAGCATTTTGATCTGGTCGTTATCGGTGGTGGCCCCGGTGGCTATGCCGCAGCGTTGTACGGGTCCGCCGCGGGCCTCAACGTTGCCGTGGTCGAACGGGACAAGGTGGGTGGCACCTGCCTGCACCGCGGTTGCGTCCCGGCGAAAGAGTTTCTGGAGACGGCGGCGGTGTTTCGCACCGTCTCCCATGCCGGCAAATACGGCATTCAGTCGAGCGCTCCGGTGCTCGACTTCAAAACCAGTCAGGGTCGCAAGCAGCAGATCGTCGATGAACTTTGGAAGGGCCTCTCCGGCCTGATGAAGAAGAAGAAAATCACGATCATTAACGGCACGGGAACCCTGCATCCCGGCCACCATGTGAAGGTCTCGGACGGCACCGAAGTCACGGGCACGAGCATCATCTTGGCGGCCGGGTCGGTACCTCGGGTCATTCCTGGCTTTGAGCCCGATGGTCGGCTCATCTACACGAGCGACGAATTCTTGGACTTGGACATGATGCCGGGTTCCGCCGTCGTCATCGGTGCGGGGGCCATTGGATGCGAGTTCGCCAGCACGATGAGCGATCTCGGAACCACAGTCACGATCCTTGAAGCGATGCCCAAGATGCTTCCCGGGTGCGACGTGGACGTGGTCGATGTCGTGGCGAAGTCTTTCAAGAAGCGGGGCATTGATGTGCGCCTCGGTGTGGGCGTGACCGGGCACACCCCGTCGGCGGATGGTTTGACCACCACCGTCTACTTCGGCGAGGGTGAGTCGATCGCCGTGGACGCCGTGGTTGTCTCGGTGGGGCGTCGGCCTCGTATTGAAGATCTGTTGGCCGAAGGAACGGGCATCAACGTGAATGAGCGAGGCTTCGTTGAAGTCGACGGTCTGATGCGTACGTCGGTTTCCGATATCTACGCCGTTGG
>JAYVSS010000129.1:0-1849 GCA_043775075.1 Acidimicrobiia bacterium | reverse complement strand
GAACATCCACTGGCGACGGTGAAGCCCGACAACCTCTGGCAGCTGGACACCACGGCGTGCTGTGCCGCCCGCAAAATTGAACCGCTAAATCGCATTCTGAGTAACAAGCAGGCATGGATCACCGGAGTACGACGAGCGGACGGGCCAACGAGGGCGAACGCCCCGATCGTCAGCTGGGACGACGCTCGCGCCGTGGTCAAGATCAACGCACTCGCCACCTACTCCGATGACGATATGGCACTCTATGCCCAGGTCCACGATCTGCCTACGAACCCGCTAGTTGAACGCGGCTATCCGTCGATCGGGTGCTGGCCATGCACACGACCGGTGGCCCCGGGCGAAGATAAGCGCGCTGGTCGTTGGTCGGGCCAGGCAAAGACTGAGTGCGGACTCCACGCATGACGACGCAACGAATCGAACTGGCTGCCACCAGCAAGCACAGCGGACTCATCGCATGATCACCCAAACATTGAGGCGCACTCTGCTCGATCAACTCGAAGCGGAAGCGATCACCATCATTCGAGAAGTAGCGGCCGAGACCCGGTCACCGGTGCTCCTGTTCTCAGGCGGAAAGGATTCGGTCGTGCTCGCTCACCTGGCGATGAAGTCCTTTCGCCCAGGACGAATGCCGTTTCCGGTGATGCACGTCGATACCGGCCACAACTTCGAGGAGGTCATGAAATTTCGTGACGACTACGTTCGCCAAAACCGCCTCGAACTGGTCATTGCCAGCGTCGAAGAGTCAATCCACACGGGCCGGATCGCTGATCCCGGACCAACTGGGAGCCGTAACCGACTGCAATCCGTCACGTTGCTCGACGCGATTGCCGAACACAGCTTCGATGCTGCGTTCGGGGGCGGACGACGCGACGAGGACAAGGCCCGCGCTAAGGAACGAATCCTGTCCTTTCGAGACGCCCTTGGACGCTGGGAGCCACGTCACCAACGGCCTGAGCCATGGAACATGTTGAATGCGCGCATACGACCGGGCGAACACCTCCGCGCCTTCCCTCTGAGCAACTGGACCGAACTTGATATCTGGTCGTACATCGGCCGCGAAGGAATCGAACTTCCAAGTATCTATTTCTCCCACCAGCGCACCGTCGTCGAGAGGTCCAAAATGCTCCTGGCGGTCGGCGGCCCCGTTGTTGCGGCAGCACATGAGATGCCGTTCGTCGAAACTGTTCGGTACCGAACCGTTGGCGACCAGAGCTGCACGGGAGCGGTCCGCTCCGACGCCGCGAGCGTGGCAGACGTGATTGCCGAAACTGCCGCTGCTCGCATCACCGAACGCGGTGCCACACGCGCCGACGACAACATTTCCGATGCCGCCATGGAAGATCGCAAACGAGAGGGGTATTTCTAATGAGCACCTCATTGCTCACGAAACCGCAGCTACGCATTGCCACCGCCGGATCGGTGGACGACGGCAAATCGACGCTGATCGGCCGTCTGCTCCACGACACGAAAACGATCTTCGAAGACCAACTCGAAGCCGTGGCCAAAGCATCGCGTCGTTACGGGGACCAGGAGATGAACCTTGCGCTCCTCACTGATGGCTTGCGGGCCGAGCGGGAACAGGGCATCACCATCGATGTCGCCTACCGATATTTCGCCACGCCGAAGCGCAGCTTCGTGCTCGCTGACACGCCGGGACACGCTCAGTACACCCGCAATATGGTGACCGGCGCGTCGGTCTCGGATGTCGCCCTCGTTCTCGTCGACGCCCGTCACGGCGTGCTCGAACAGACCAGACGCCACCTGGCCATCGCCGCATTGCTCGGGGTAAACACCATCGTGCTGACGGTGAACAAGATGGACCTCGTCGGCTGGGACCCGGCCACGTTCG
>JAYVSS010000128.1:0-7888 GCA_043775075.1 Acidimicrobiia bacterium | reverse complement strand
GCCGCGCCCATGAGCGGATAGGCGTAGGCCGCAAAATCGTCGAAGTACGCACTTCCGTCCTCCGAATGCGGCTT
The DNA here is from genome assembly GCA_043775075.1 of Acidimicrobiia bacterium. GTDB lineage: Bacteria > Actinomycetota > Acidimicrobiia > Acidimicrobiales > JANYDT01 > JANLQX01. The sequence continues at coordinate 7,814 of JAYVSS010000128.1, read as the reverse complement.
CAGTTCGCGGCCGCACAGAGGAACGCTGGCCATCCCTTGGCGCACGAGTTGACGGGCGGTCGCTTCGTTGACGTACGAGAGGATGCCGGACACGTCTTCCTCGATCGCCATGCGAATCACCGCTATGTAGGCAAAGGCACCGTATCCGAACGGGTAGCGGTCGTTGCGGGGGATGTCTCTGATGCGATACATCGATGACGACTCCCAGCACTTGTGGAGATCGTCGATATCGTGAAAGGCGCATACCTCGGCCGCCGTGACCTCGCCGATCAACCCGTCGACCACCTGCGAGCCGGTTGACTCGGGGCCCACTTTGCGGCCATCGAACATTCGGCCGGCGTACACGATGCGGGGCCCCTGCTCCAATCCGAAGTCACAGAATGCGAAGAACCGGGCGGCGTGTTCGTACCCGTGCATGTACGACGCCATCTCCGACCAGTCGAGGCCGATCTCGCGTGTTCGGGACCAATCGACGAGCGGGTGAAGTCCGTCAAGCACCACGACCGCCAACTGCGATTCGCCGAGTACCTCGCGGGGCACGTACCCGAGAATCCTTTCCTCCATCGTCGCCATTTCTTCGTCGGACCGGTGATAGCCGCTGAGAAACGGCGACTCCGCCAGGAGGTCAATCGTGCGATTCGACTCGGTCAGGTCGAGTACATCCACGACCTGTTGGGTCTGCAGGTCCGGCCATGCGTCGAGCATCGCAGCGTATCGAGCGCTGAGTTCAGGCGCCGTGGTCCGAATCGTCGTGGTGGTCGAATCGCTCATCGGAACGTCTCCTGTGGTCGCCGGGCCGGATGCCTGTGAGGGCAGCATCACACATGAAGCTTCCTATATGTGTGAGCCGCCATTCAACCGTGAAAACAACCACGGCAACACCAACCAGCGCGACGGTCTAAATGACCGGCTTCTCTCTGCCTGCCGTGCGCACCAACCAGCGCGACCGTCTAAATGACCGGCTTCTCTACATACCGACCGAACACATCCGCCAACGTATTCATAATTTCGCCGAGCGTGCAGTAACTCTTGGCGGCATCGACGAGGACCGGCATGAGATTGACGGTGGAATCCTCGGCCGCTGCCCGCACCTGCAGCAACGCGATATGCACGGCGTCGTCGCTGCGGTCGTGCTTGACGATGTCCAGGCGCTTGCGCTGGCGTTCCTCTACCTCAGGCCCAATTACCAGGATCGGCAGCGGCTCGTCTCCCGGAGCCTCGGTGTAGCGATTCACGCCGACGGTGATGCGGTCTCCACGGTTTATTCGACGTTCGAACGAGTACGCCGCATCGGCGATCTCGCCCTGGAAATACCCATTGTCAATGCCGGCATAGACGCCTTCGAGAATCGAACCATTCCCCAGCTCGCCGAGGTAGGCAAAGATCGCTTCGGCTTGGCGTTCAAGCTCGTCGGTGAGGTGCTCCACGTAGTACGACCCGCCGAGCGGATCGGCCACATTGGTCACGCCGGTTTCGGCCGCAATGACCTGCTGTGTACGCAGTGCTAACCGCGCTGCCTTTTCCGTTGGAAGGGCCAACACCTCGTCCATCGAATTCGTGTGGAGAGACTGCGTTCCTCCAAGGACACCGGCTAAGGCTTCGATGGCGGTTCGAACCAGGTTGAGTTCAGGCTGCGGGGCAGTGAGGGACACGCCCGCGGTTTGCGTGTGAAAACGCAACATATGTGAGCGTTCATTTTTCGCGCCGTAGTAATCGCGCATCCACCGCGCCCAGATCCGGCGGGCAGCGCGGTACTTGGCGATTTCCTCAAAGAAGTCCGAATGGGCATTGAAGAAAAATGACAGCCGCGGAGCGAACGAATCAACGTCGAGACCAGCAAGCCGCGATGCTTCCACGTAAGCAAAGCCGTTGGCGATGGTGAACGCCAGTTCCTGCGCCGCCGTGGAGCCCGCTTCACGAATGTGGTAGCCCGACACTGAAATGGTGTTCCATTTCGGCATTTCCGTGGTGCAATACCGGATCATGTCGGTCACTATTCGCACGCTCGGACGGGGCGGAAATACAAACTCTTTCTGCGCCTGGTACTCCTTGAAGATGTCGTTTTGAATCGTGCCGCCGAGGCGCGCTTTCGCCGTACCATTCTTCTCGGCATTGGCCACGAACATCGCCAAAATCGGCGCTGCCGGAGAGTTAATCGTCATCGATGTGGTGGTCACGCCGAGATCGATGCCGTCGAAGAGATCCTCCATATCGGACAGGGTGTCTATAGCCACGCCGCACTTGCCGACTTCGCCGATGGACATTGCGTCGTCGGAGTCCTTTCCCATGAGCGTGGGAAGGTCGAACGCCGTGGACAATCCGTCGCCGCCGGTTCGCAAGATTTCCTTGAACCGCATGTTGGTGTCTTCGGCCGTTCCGAACCCCGCGAACATCCGCATCGTCCACAACTTGGTCCGATAGCCCGATGCGTACACGCCGCGGGTATACGGGAACTGGCCGGGGAACAATCCGTCCTCGGGCCCGTACGTGGCGTCGAGCGGTATTCCCGACATCGTGATGGCGTCCACGCCATCACGCACCGGTGAGGCGTCGAACGCGGCCTGCCACTTCGCACGGTTTGTCATGGTTCCCATTGTCGTCGCTGGCCGCCCCATTCGACAACCGGCGGGCTGGCGCCGGGTACCGAACATCGCCGAAGGGTTGGGTTCCAGCGGTTCAGAGGATGAACGCCTGGACGGCAGAAAGAAGATCAGCGCTCAACGCATCACGTTCTGGTCGATATCCCTTGACCCGAGCGAAGCGCAGCGCCACGCCGCCGGGGTAGCGGGTCGATCGCTGGGCCCCGTCAAGAGCGATTTCCACCACCAGTTCCGGGCGGACAAACACGATAATTCCTGAACGTCGGACCTCCCGGGCCAACAGGGCCACGGTCTGCTCAGTGAGCATCGCATCGGTCAGCCCCTTAAACGTTTTGCCGACCATGACGAAGCTCTCGCCGTCGTCTGCTCGAGCACCCAGGTGGAGATTCGATAACCAGCCCTGACGCCGTCCGTGGCCCCACTCTGCTGCCAACACCACCAGATCGAGCGTGTGGACCGGTTTGACCTTGCGCCACGTTGATCCCCGACGACCTGCTTCGTACCGCGACCCGATGGCTTTCACCATGACGCCCTCGTGCCCACGGGCCAACGCATCATCGGCGAACATCTGCGCCTCCAACGGATCGTCGGTAACGACCTGCGGAACTCGGTAGGGACCAACGGCGGTGGCTAGCGCGATGAGACGATCGACCAGAGGCACATCGAGGAGGTCGATTCCGTTAAGGTGCATGCAGTCGAAGAAGTACGGGCGCAGCGTTATACGCGTCTCGGCATCGTCAATGTTCTCGCCGCTGCTCTCGGTTCCAAACCGGCTCATTGTCTCCTGGAACGCCTCGGGCCGGCCGTCAGCGCGCATACGAAGCACCTCGCCGTCCAGCACGACGGATTCAACCGCAAACCCGCGAACGATGTCCACAACCTCAGGTAAACGACCGGTCACGTCGTTGAGGTTACGGGTGACAATTTTGACATCGGCGCCAAGTCGATGCACCTGGATGCGAGCACCGTCGAGTTTCCACTCCACCGATGCCGTGCCAATCTCGGCCACGGCCTCGGCCACGTCTCTCGATGTTGCCGCCAGCATCGGCGCAATCGGACGCAACACGATCAGGCCAACTGAGGACAGCGCGTCGGACCCCTCGTAGGCCAGGACGGCGGTCGCTCCCAGGTCGCCGGTCAACAGGTGCGCACGGCGAACCGCGACGGGCTCCACCGAGAACGCTGCGGCGATCGCATCGAGCATAATTCCGCCGAGTGCTCCGATCCTGAGATCACCAAGCATCACGTGGGTAACGAACTCCCACTCTTCAGCGCTCGACCGTCGGCGAAGGTTTTCCAGGAGAGTGGCCCGGCGGCCAACCGATCCTTCCCCGATGTGACGGGCGAGGTCATCAAGAGCAGCATCAAACTCCAGCACCGTCAGAGTTGCGCCAGGTCCGAAAACCGTGTCGTTGTTCTGGTCACCGCGAAGCGACGTCCACCCAACGCCAATCCGCCCTTGCCGCGGGAGGGCCGTAAGAAGGCCCGTGACGACAGGAAGTTCAAGAACTAAGCACGCTTGTAATAGCTCTGATAGTACGCGCACCTTCTTAATTCTTGACCGGGTGACACCGGCTTGAGCAGCAGCGTCGACAACGTCGGCGATGAGCATGATTCGCCCTAACTGACGAGGCTGACGACGCCGCGCAGGTCCTTGACCGCAAACGTCAGGGTTTGGGTGGAGTCACCATCGACCACCGTGCAGGCCAGCGTGGCCCCGGGCGCGGCAACAACGACCCGCGCCTTCCCACAGGTGATTTTTGCCTTGGACGGGTCGTCGACGACGGAAGCAGCGATGGCAATGAGCTTCTTCGTGTCGATCACCGCCTTGGCGTTCTGCATTGTGTACGTCCCATTCTTGGACGCGCCGCCGGTCCGCACCGTCACGTCGTACGGCACGGCAACACCTTCGACGACGACGGTGCAGCGATGCACGCCCACGGCAACTTTTCCGGCTGGTTTGGCGAGGGAGGCCGCACACGTCGCTTTGCCCACCGCGAGATCCGGTGCTGCCTTCTTTTGCGTGTCCACGAGTTTGGCCTCCACGTCGCTGCGGACATCGGCGCCGGCGGGGTCCGAGCGAACGACAAAACCGATGCTCAGCAGCATCGACACGAATGCCATGAACGTGATTCGAACCGAGTGATTGCTGGCAAACATGGGCGCCCTCTGGGGAAGTAGGCAATTCAACGAAGAAGGGCCATCGTAACGGACCGAAATTTCTGCCAGTGGGGGCTCGCCCTCACTTGCCAGGAAAGCCATTGGAGCACGCGCCGCCCGTGTGCACTACGCTTCGTGCGCTTAGTACCCACCTCCTCCCCGGACGATGCGTTTCGGGACACCACTTCAGGAGCAACATCGAACATGAGCGGCACCGGACCCGACGCCACCTCCGCCCTTCCCGGCTTCCTTCTATGGCGTGCAACAAACGCCTGGCAGCGTGCACAGCGCGCGGCGTTGGAAGGTCTCGGAATCACCCACGTGCAGTTTGCGCTGCTCGCCTCTCTGGGAATGGACGACGCCCGTAAGGGTTTGTCACAGGCTGAGATCAGTAGCCGTTCTGGCGTTGATCCCATGACCACCTCGCAGGTCATCCGCAATCTCGAAGCACGCGACCTCGTGGTCCGGTCGGCGAGTGACGAAGATAAGCGCGCACAGCGTGTCACCCTGTCGGCCGGCGGTCGTTCGCTCTTACGTAAGGCGCAGCCGAAAGTCGAGAAGGCCGACGGCGAATTCTTTGCTGCGGCCGGCAAGAACGGTCCGGCGATCGCTGCCGGGCTAGCCGCCATCCTCGGTCGCTGACCCACCGTCCGGTTTTTGCCGGACGACCTCGCCGAACGGCAAACCAACGACCGGATGGTCCGTCCTCGACGGAAGCATCCGGTCGTTCTCTCGCGTCTGACTCCGTTTCTGGATCCCGTTAACCTTCGAAACAGCAGAAGCACCGTGCAGGAAATGAGACTCACGCACTACGCTTCGGTAGTTCTTGCTCCCGGGGGAAGATATGCCTACAGACAAAGAACGTACGTGGACGTTCTTTTCCAACCACGCCCATGTCCTTGTCGTTCTGGCCCAACAGCCCGACGTCTTGATCAAGGACCTGGCATGGGAAGTTGGCATCACCGAGCGGGCGGCATCGAGCATTCTTTCTGACCTGGAGGGAGAGGGCTACCTCACCCGCGTGCGCGAGGGACGGTCGAATCGCTACGTGCTTCATCGCGGGCGACCGCTTCGTCATCCCTTGGAGCAGCATCGCAAGATCGGTGATGTGTTGGCCCTCGTGTCGTCGGAGGCGCCCATCGTGCCACGGCGGCGAAGCTAAACATTCCGCTTGACACCGGAAGATCTATTCCGTAATCTTTCTTCTGTTGACCCTGAGCCCCTGGTTCGATGGTCAACGATGGAACGGTCAAAAAGTTGGACTGGTCACTGCGGGATCTGCCCTCGGCGGGCGCAGTGGTCCGTTCGCGTGTCGGCAGCCAAATTCCAGAAGTTTGGTACTGGTATCGTGCACGGCGATGGAACGTGACCTCATGCTTGCCAGTGCTACCCGCTATCGGGAGCACTTCGCCCATGATGATTTGACCGCCCGTCCAACTCGACGCGTCACGGTGCTCACTTGTATGGACGCCCGCCTTGATCTTTTCCGGCTCCTCGGTCTGCAGATCGGCGATTCGCACATCATCCGCAACGCCGGAGGAAGGGCGACCGACGATGCATTGCGGTCGCTCATTCTTTCCAGCTGTTTCCTCGGTACGCGAGAAGTCGCGGTGATCCACCACACCGGATGCGGCCTTCACCGCATCTCCGATGACGCCATTGCTGAAGTCGTGCACCAGGTTTCGGGTTCTCGGCCGGCGTTCCCCTTCCTCCCCTTCACTGACCTGTTGGCGAGCGTGACCGAAGATGTTGCGCGAGTTCGCGCGTGCCCGTTTCTGCCACCCGACACCGTCGTGTGGGGAGCCTTCTACGACGTTGCCGACGGATCGCTGCACCCGGTGGGCGAGGCCGCTTCGGTGCGCTGAACTCAGGCTGACACCGCCACGCCAAGCAAAGACCGCAGCGCCGCGGCGATATTGGCGCGAACTGGCGCCGTTGACGGCAGCATGTCCACCGCCGGAATGGAGGTATGGATATGGCCCCGGCACTCCAGGTGACATACGGGCACCCCGGCGGCGGACAGCGCTTCGGCGTACGCCGTTCCCTCATCACGCAGCGGATCGAACTCACACGTCGCAATGACTGCTGGGGGGAGGCCGACGAGGCTGGCCGCCTGGAGGGGAGCAGCCTGGGGATTCGACCGGTCCGAGGGGTCGGCGTAGTTGTCCCAGAACCACGACATGAGCGGCGTCGTCAAGGCGTATCCATCGGCGTTCTGGGTATACGACGGCCTAGTGAGGTCAGTATCGGTCACCGGCGTGATCAAGAGCTGGGCGTCGATCTGGGGACCGCCGGAATCACGCGCTGTCTGGGCGGCCACGGCCGCAAGGTTGGCGCCGGCGCTCCAACCCGCCACGATCAATTGGCCCGAACCACCGAGTTCGCCCGCATGATCGGCGACCCAACGAACGGCGGCAAAGGCATCGTTGGCGGCGGCTGGAAAACGGGCCTCGGGACCGTGGCGGTAATCAACGGACACGACAACGGAGTCCGTTCGAACGCAGAGATCACGGCATAGGGGATCGTCGGACTGGGCATCACCGAGCACCCATCCGCCGCCATGGAAGTACACCATGATCGGGTGCGGGCCGGGTGTTGCCGGGCGATGGAGGCGATAAGCGAGGTCGCCATCGGCGCCGGGCAGCACACCGTCGAGAGTTTCGCCCACTTCTGGTCCGGGAGCTCGCTGGGCCGACGCCGCGCTCATGAACTGTCGAGCCGTCTCCGGCGGCAAACTTTCGATAGGCGGCAGCCCAAAGCCCGCCATCACCTCCAGCATGATGCCAACGTCGGGCTGGAGGCGACGCACCACCCCGTCGTTCGTGTGGGATCGCTGCGCCCCTCGTTGTTCGAAGCCGAGATACTGGTTGGCCACCACCTCGTCACAGACCGCCCGGTAGCGCTCGACACCTCCCGCATAAGGAAGAAATACCCGTGCCTTCCCAGGCACATTCGCTCCCATATACCAAGAATTCGCCTTCGGCATTAGGGTGATATCAGCAAAGTCATTCACATGTTGGACCCAACCGGCCACGGCCGTAGGAGTTGGCTCAA
>JAYVSS010000127.1:0-24007 GCA_043775075.1 Acidimicrobiia bacterium | reverse complement strand
CGGGCGGGGCCGTGGCCTCGTCTGGGGCCAGGTCAGGTTCTCCGTTCCCCTCCATCGCTCCATCAACCGTAGTTGGGGGCCGCCCATCCGGAAGGAATGGCCGTTCACTCCCTCCGGAGCCACCCGTCGAACACCCGGGCGTTCGGCCTGTGCGACGAAGGTCACCCTCCCGAATGCGCACAAATGCTTGCAAGTGCTTGCAATAGTTAGCACCTCCCTCGTAGAGTGTTCTCCATGTTCGAAAACCCCACCATCGATATCCAAGAGCTCCGCTCCGTCCTCACCGACGCCGGCCACACTGCTGTCGGCTTTGCCACCATGGCGGCCAAGAAGGCCAACGACGTCCGCCTGGACCTCACCGATCGCTACGAGGTGCAGACCAAGGACCTTCGCGCCAACATGCTCACCGTTGTTGAGAAGTTCGCCGACGCCCGCGCCAAGGTCGAGGCCCGTGTCGAGCCCGTCATCGAATCTCTCACCGACCGCCTCCCCGCCCCGGCCCGCAAGGTCGTGGAAAACCTCACCGAGTCGGTCAAGGATGCCCAAGCCAAGGCCCACCAGCTCGTCGTCGACGCGCTGACCGTCGAAACGGTGAAGCCCGCCGTGAAGACCAGCGCGGCAACATCGACGCCGGAACCGAAGGTCGCCAGGACAGCGAAGGCTTCGGCCAAGCGCACCGTCACCAAGACGGTGAAGATGGTCAAGGCGAACCCGACGGCGAAGAAGGTTGCCGCGAAGACCGTGGCGGCCAAGAAGGTCGTGGTAAAAAAGGCCGCCGCCGCCAAGCCCGCCGCCCGCAAGGCCACCACGCGCAAGCCGGCCGCTCGCAAGGCCACCACGGCCTGACCGGCGGTGAGGCCCCTTAGCGCCTCACCAAGGACCCGCCACAACATCCGCAAAAGGAGCGCTTCGGCGTTCCTTTTCGCGTGGGACCGGCTACGCCGTGGTTCGCTGGCGCCACTCGTTGAGGACATCGATCAGCACGGCGTCAACGGAGTCCTCGGGTTGCCACCCAGTATGCGCGCGTATCTTTCCGGCGTCGCCATATTGCTTGACGATTTCGCTCGGGCGGACGCGGCTGGGGTCGAGTTCCACTCGTAGTGCCCTGGTCGATTGGGCGATCATTCGTTCCACCATGTGCCTGATCACCATCGTTTCGCCGCGGCAGATGTTGTACACCTCACCGCTCACTCCGCCCAACGCCAAGAGCCGGTACGCCCGCACCACATCGGCGACCGACGTCATGTCGCGTTCGGCGTCGAGAGTCCCCAAGAAGAGGGTGTCCACGCCATCGCGTTCGGCTTCGGCAATCTGCTTGGCCACCGCGGGCACGACGAAGCCGGGGAGTTGTCCAACGCCAATGTGACCGAACGGACGGGCGATCACGACGTGCTGACCGAAAAATTCATGAGCGAACAGACCCGCATCCTCGGCGGCGATCTTTGACGCTCCATAGGGAGACGATCGTTGGGTCGGCCTCGACTCCAAGATCGGTAATTCATCAGCGGGAACTTTGCCGTAGACCTCGGCCGACGACACCAGCACGATGCGCGCCGCCGGAGCATCGCCGCGAAGTGCTTCGAGCAGGTTGACGGTGCCCAGGGTATTGACCGCCCATGTCAGCGAGACGTCGGTCCATGACCGACCGACGTCTGCCTGCCCGGCTAGGTGGTAGACCACATCCGGAGGTCCGCCGGGACACCCCCGAAGCTCGTCGCCGAGGGCCACGGCGTCGGTGACGTCGGACGACAGCGCAACGATCTCATCGCCACACTGAGCTAGATGAGCAACGAGATGGGCACCGACAAATCCACTTGCACCGGTCACGAACGCTCTCATGCGATCGTTCACCGTAGCGGCCCCGCCACCCTTGCAGCGTCCGCGGCGCCTAAAAACCGGACCTCAGGCGAGGCGTCGGTAGAGCTCAGCGTGGCGACGGGCACTGGCGTGCACGTCGTGGTTCGCGGCGGCAGCGAGGCGCGTCGACCGGTCCGGACCGTCGCCCGCGAGTGCGATCGAAAGCGCCCGAGCGAGATCGTCATTCGACAGCGGATCGGCGTAAATGGCGGCATCGCCAGCGAGTTCCTGCATCACTGACCCGCTGCTCGTGACCACCGAAGCTCCGCACGAGAGGGCCTCAATGACCGGCAGACCGTATCCCTCGGCCAATGACGGGTACGCCACGCATTGCGCCCGGCGAAGTAGGGCTGGGACGTGAGCGTCTCGAACCACTCCGAGGTGGTGGATAATCAGGCCCTCAGGTGCAGGTAATGCCTCTCGGACGCCGGGCCACGCTCCCCCAGCCAACACCAGCGACACATCTCTGTTGGCAGTGTTGTTGTCGTTGCTGTTCGCGCGACTGCGAACATCGGCCAGCGCCTCGATCAGTCTCGCTACATTCTTCCGCGGCTCGATAGTTCCGAGATGCATGACGTACGGACCGGCGATACCGAGCTCAGCGAGAACCGCTTCGTCATCACCTGAGTGAGGGGCAGTGGGGGCAAATCTCGTCCGGTCGATCCCGTGGGGAATCACTTCCACCGGGACCGACACCTTGACCGTCGAAAGAAGTTCTCGGGCCGTGCGCTCGGAGACGCATATGAGATGGTCGGCCCGAAGGGCCGCCACCGCGATCGCGCGACGGAAGAACAGCCGCTTTGCCCGCGTGTGGTCTTGTGGTCGAGAGAAAAAGGTCAGGTCATGAATGGTCACCACCCGGGCCAGCCCTTCGACTCGCCGCGGTCGTTCGGGCATGGTGTAGTGAATCGAATGAAGGACAGCAACGGACTGGGCTGGCGCCGCGTCGTGGAGCGGTCGAAGGAAGTGCGTTTGCTCCCACAGCAGGCGAGCAGGGCGGCTCGTGGGGGCAATCGGCAAGACCTCGCACCCGTCCCACTCCGAGTCGTCGCCATCACTTCGCGTGACGCAGAGCGGGTCGATACCCTGAGCCGGCAAATAGCGCGTAAGTAAGTGCGCATAGGTATGTCCGCCGCCGGCAATCGGGTGCACCGCTGATACATCGATAGCTACGAACGGCCGTGATTCGCTCATCGAAGCGTCTTCCAGATCTGAACGTGGCGCTCGGCGACATTGGCCCATGTTCGCCGGTCGGCCCATACTTTCCCGTTAGCCGCCACTTCTTCGGCCCTCGCCGGATCAGCCAACACCGAACGCATGGCATCCATGATCGACTCCGTGTCGTGCGGGTCGACGACGAAGACGTGATCACCACCGGGGGCTTGTCCGCCAACGGATTCCATGACCGACGGAACGGCCGAGCAGATTGTCGGCACGCCGGCCCGCATGGCTTCGAGGGGCGGAAGACCGAAGCCCTCACCGAGCGACGGATAGACAAACGCCGTGGCGCCAGCGTAGAGGCCAGCCAGTTCGTCGTCGTTCACTCGACCAACGATCTCGACGCCGACGGGTAAGTTGTTCGGGAAACCCGCTGTGCCCCGCCACGCGTCGCTCCCCACGAGTCGAAGCGGTGGAGCGGGATTGATATGTCCACGTAGGAGCTCATACGCGGCGAGCAGCCGACGCAAATTCTTTCGTGGCTCAAACGTGCCGACTGAGAGCAGGTACGGCTCGCCGACGGTACGCGCCACGATCGGGAGGTGATCGCTTCCCTCCCCGGTCACGGTCACCAGACCTTTGTTCAGACCGCACGCGACGAGATCGGCAGCCACGGCATCCGACGGCACCAGCACGGCCCCGCCGCGACGAAGGACCCGGGCCAAACCCCGCTCATGAAAGGCCATGCCGCGTGGGTTCAGCGCCCCCGAGCCAGCACCGCGCCACAACACGTCGTGGACAAACACCGTCGTTGGAATTCCCGGGACGACGCGAGGGTACGAAAACGATGTGGCGTGGAGAAGATCGGTGCGCTTACGAATGACTCCCCCGGCCGCCCAGAGCCGACTCGTCACGTTGGGTGGAAGCACACCGGTGATCGCCACGGCGTCGATATCGGAACGCTCATCCAGCGCCCCCAGGAGCGCTGAGGCGTATCGCCCGATTCCGCCTGGGGTTGGGCGACGCAGCTGTTCGGTCACGATCCCCACTCGCATCATCGTGTCGTCACTTTGCGGCAATCGTTCGTTCGTAAACGGCCAGCATCTCGGCCGCGCATCGGTCCCACGAGTACGCAGCGGCATGGGCGAAACCGAGGTCAATGAGTGACGCCCGCACACCGTCGTTGGTATGCACACACAGCATTTGCGCGGCGAGCACATCAACGTCGCCCGGTCGAACGAACACTGCGGCCGAGCCGAGCACCTCAGGTAGCGAACCAGCCGCTGTAGCGATCACCGGCACTCCGGCCGACATTGCTTCGAGTGGCGGAAAGCCGAAACCTTCATAGACCGACGGGTACACGAGCATCCTCGCCCCGGCCACCAGAGCGTCACGCTGAAGGTCGGATACTGCGCGTACGCGTATAATACGCGCGCGTACTTTCTCGGGCAATCGATCGTGGGTCTCGACATAGGCCGCAGCTCCCCACCCATCGGCCCCCGCCACAACCAACACGAGACCGGGATCGGAGTTGCAGACTTCAGCGAACGCTCGCAGCACGGATGGGTGATCCTTCCGGGGCTCGACCGTTCCGAGAACCAGGGCGTACGGACGCCCTCCGATACGGTCGGCGACCGCATCGGGAGTGTTGGGAGGGTCTTGGGGGAGCCGGGGGTCAACGGGCAGGCTCGTCGGGATCCCTGGCGCCACCACGTGTACGCGTTCAGCCGAACACTTCGACCACTCGATCACTTCATCGGCGACAAATCGCGAATCACAATGAATATGGGCACCCCGCCCCAGCGCCCGTTTTACCAGCGCCGGGTACTCCAAGGTGTCTGGAGTACACAGCGTCGGAAAGTGAACGGCGGTGAGATCGTGAACGCTGGCGAGCTGGGCCGCCCGCTTCGTCGGAGGGACCACATAATTCGTGCCATGCATGAGATCGAGCGGTCCAGTCCACCACTCAATCGGGGGGAAATTCATTCGTCGCCAGAGCGCCCGCATCGGTCGGGCCGGGAGCGGGCGGCTGCCGGCCCGTCGCCCCCGCCACGTCATCTCGACGGCGGTCACGTCGGCCAGGGGCGCCATCGCCTGAAGCAGTCCGGCGGTGAACTGGCCGACCCCGGTGCGCGGCCCAATGAGCGGTGTCGTATCAAGGCCTACCCGCAGCATCGCCCACGACCGTAGTGGCTGGTCGCGAGAGTCGAGCTACGGTCGACGCTGTGAATGCTGGTGATGTCGCCGTCGGCGTGGTGGTGGTGACCTATGAGAGCCCGCCCGAACTGCTCGCCCGATGTCTCGGCTCCATCGCTCAATCGGTTGGAGCCAACGTGAGCGATGTGATCGTGGTCGATAATGCGTCGTCGACGCCGCCGGTGGTACCGGCCGGGGCACGCCTGTTGCGACGACCGTCAAACAACGGCTTTGCCGCCGCGGTCAACCATGGAGTCGCCGCACTGAGTGCTGAGTGTTCGTTCGTGTTTCTCCTCAATCCTGATGCTGCGCTCGCTCCCGATGCGCTGGCCCGATGCGCGTCAGCACTGCTCGGTGCCGACGATCGAACCGTGGCCGTCGCCCCGAAGATGCTCCTGGCCACATCCCATGCCGACGGCCGCCCCACCATCGATGCCGTGGGCATCGGGGTGAACGCCAAGGCCGAGGCCGCCAACCGCGGTCTCGGCCAGCCCGACCTCGGTCAGTACGATCAGATCGACGACGTGTTCGGTGCATGCTTCGGTGCTGCCCTCATCAGACGGAGCGCGTTCAATCGCTCCGCCGTCGGTCCCGTAGATGAGACGTTGTTTCTTTACTATGAAGACGTGGCCTGGTGTTGGGCGGCCCAGCTCCTCGGGTACCGCATCATCAGCGAACCGAGAGCGATGGTTACCCACGTGATGTCCGCCGGTGTCGTCCGGGAGCGGCCGTATGGGTTTAAGTTTCGCTTCACGGAGCGCAACCTTTTGCTCTGCGCGCTTATGTTCTTAGAACCGTCGCACGCTGCTCGTGTCGTGACCCGAAGAGGTCTTGGTTTGCTACGCGGCTCGCTCCGGGGAAACCACTTCCCCGTGGCGGGCCTGCGGGCGCTGGCGGGAGCGGTCTGGTTGCTGCCGCACGCTCTCGCTGTGCGACAGCGAGTTACTCGCCGCCGCACGCGCACCGATGCCGAAATCATGGCTTACCGGGCTGACGAACCGATCTTCTACGACTCGGTGCGGTACGAAGTTCTCGACCGTCCCGCAGCAGCGGCCTACGCCCAACGACGGCTGGCAGGAAAAGAAACCGTATGAGCACGATCCCGCCGTTCTGCCCAAAACTTATGACCTTCGGGCCCTGTGGCGACGTTGGATTCGATGGAACGTGCGAGGTTCCCGAAAGCTCCGGAGGGCCGACGAAGTGCATGTTTCTCGACGTTGCCCCGCGGTACGCCAGCGCCGCGGCGTCCCCTTCCCCGACGCGCTCAGCGTTACCGGCCTCGAAACCACTCGTCATGAGTGAGCTGCCCGAAGGTCCGAACTCGTCAGAACACCTACGACGTGTGGCTCGCCGACTTGTCGGGTCGGTCGATGCCGTCCTGTTCGGAGACAGCAATTGGCAGCGCGTCCGCTTTCCTCCGTCGTATCGGGCCGCCATCCTGCGCGACGAAGGCCTCGGGGCATGGCCGGGGGTGAATTGTCGCGATCGCAATCGGGTCGCGCTCGAAGGCGAACTCCTGGCCCTGGCCGATCTCGGCGTGGCTGGCGTGCACTGCGTGACAGGAAATCATCCTCACAGTGGGCATCGGCCCGACGCCGCGCCGGTGTTCGATCTCGACTCGACCCGCCTCACCGATCTGGCGAACTCCATGGGCCACCGAGTCTCCATCGCCGCCTCGCCCCACACTCCGCCGACCCACCTGCGGGCCATGCGGACGGCGGACAAAGCGAAGGCCGGTGCGGCGATCTGCATGCTCGATCAACCGGCCGATGCGGCCAGTGTCGCTGCGTTCATTACCGACACTCGCGCCCACGGTGCGGCCGACCTGACCTTCATTCCCGTCGTTTCGGTGGTCTTCGGATCTGACGACTTCGATCGGTGGGCCCAGTATCCCAATGCGCGCATACCAACCGGATGGCGGGACGAACTCGCTCGCACACCCGACCCGACGGAAACGGGACGCCGACTGGCGTTGACGTTCGCCCAAGAGCTGCTCGCCATCGACGGGGTGGGCGGCATTCTCTTCGGCTCCACCGCTGATCCCGCCCGAGCCGACGAAGTAGCCGACACGTTCGCTCACCTATCTCGTGAACTCTTGTCGGTTCAAATGCCGGTTCCGATTGCCGTTCAAACGCGCTTTGCGGAATCAGTTCTGCCGGCCCAGTCCTGCCAGTGAGCGGCGCTATCGGAGGGCGTTCCCGGCCCGTTGACGATGTTTCCAGGAGCCTGGAAGGATGAGGACCCCTTCGGCCTCGACCAGTTTGCCGGGCGCCGTTTCAAACCGAACGGCGTTCTGCCACCAATCGTAGGTGTACGTATAATTACTGTTTTGGGCGGCCGCGCTGAGGTCAAACGTGCCGGTGAATACGGGCCACGAATCAATCACGAAATCGAACGACCCGCTGCCGCTGAGCAAATCGGGGGTCATGGCGTGTTCGCGGTAGTTCACGCCCGTCACGTGGACACCGTCGCTGCGGTAGATGGCAAAGCCGAACACCGGACGCTCGACCGCCATACCGGGCACCGTGTAGCGAAGCCGAATGGTGACCTTGTCGCCCTGACGTACGGTGCGCACAGGCGTTTCGTCGTCGCCCACCAGGAGCTCGATGGCGTCGAGCTTGATTTCACCCGTCCCCCACCGAACCTCGGCCCCGGGGCCGCGCCGGAACCGCTCCACGTGCACATCGCCGAGGTAGTTATCAATCACTTCCTTGGCCGGCCCCACCATCTCCAACTTGCCGTGGTTCATCCACGCCAGTCGGTCACAGAGGGCGCGGACCTGGCCCATGGCGTGGCTCACAAGCACGATCGTCTTGCCGTTGTTTTGCAACTCGGCAAACTTCTCGGCGCAACGCCGCTGGAACGATTCGTCGCCCACGGCAAGAACTTCGTCGACCAGCAAAATGTCCGGATCAACATTGATAGCGATGGAGAACCCTAGGCGAACATACATTCCCGATGAGTAGTTCTTGACGGGCTGATCGATGAACTTATGCAAGCCGGCAAAGTCCACGATTTCGTCGAACTTCAGGTCGAGATCTTTCTTGGAAAGGCCAAGAATTGAACCATTGAGATACACGTTTTCGCGACCGGAAAGTTCCGGATGAAACCCGGCACCCAGCTCGAGAAGCGCGCTTATCTTTCCTTTGGTGGTGATTTTACCGTGGTCGGGTCGAAGAATCCGCGCCATGCATTTCAACATCGTGGACTTACCGGAGCCGTTTTCACCAATGATGCCAAAAGTCTCACCCGGGCGGATATCGAAGCTCACGTCGTCAATGGCCCAAAACTCTTCGAACTTGGCCACTCGGCGGCGCATGAGCGCAGCCTTGAGCGAATTATTTCGCTCGTGGTAAAGGCGAAACTTCTTGCGCACCTGGTCCACCACGATCACGGGTTCGGCCCCAGCACCGATACCCCGGTTCGTCTGCACTCGGTTGGCGATCGAACCCGACCGCGGGGGAACGGGAACGTCGGCCATTTAGAGTTCCTCGGCGAAGCGGGGCTCGAGGCGGGAGAACACGGCCCACCCGGCGAGCAGCGAGAGTACAGAAACGACGATGCATCCGATCCACGTTGAGAGCGGCGGAAAGCGCTGGTTGTACAACAGGTCGCGATAGGCGTCCACGAACCGGGTCATCGGATTTAGTCCGTAGATGGTGCTCGCCATCCCGCCGCCGAGCTTTTCGTTGGCCAGAGCGGTTCGGTACACGATCGGCGTGAGGTAAAACCAAACCTGCATGCCGATCGAGACGAAGTGCTGCACATCGCGGAAATACACGTTCAGAGCGCTGAACATCAGCGCGATACCGGTGACGAAGAGTGTTTGCAGGATGACGAAAATGAAGACGATCGGGAGCCACTGGAACACGAACTGACCAAAGATCAGAAAAAAGAGGCTGAGCACGCCGAGCTCGATGAAATAGGTGACGAGCCACGAGAGAACTGACGAAGCGGCAATGAACTCGCGAGGAAAGTAGACCTTTTTGACGAGATTGGAATTGCCAACGAGAGATGGAAGTGTGGCCTGAATGCCGTTGTTCGTGAAGTTCCACGGCAGTAGAGCGCACGTCAGCCACAGGGTGAAGTTGTTCAGGCCGCTCGGATTGCCGATATCTGGGTTCCCGCCGAGGAACAACTTGAAGACGACGCTGTAAATCGCAATGGCCGAGAGCGGGTTGAGCATCGACCACGCCCAACCGAGGGCGGTCCGTTTGAACTTGCCCCGTAGTTCGCGAAGCGTCAAGTTGGTGAGCAGCTCACGCCGCTCGACCATCTCGGCCAGCGCGGTCATTTGACTCGCCGCATTTTGGCCCGCGCCGATTGCAGCGCCAGGTACGCCGGATAGAGCGGCGTCTTATTCAGCACGTTTAGTTTTTTGCGGGCGGCCGCCAGGTGTTTCTGCGATTCGGCCAACTCTGAAGCCAGCCGCGCCACTTCCACGCTGGCCGCGCCCCCGGCCACACCGCGGGCGCCACCGCCCCCGCCGACGAGGCGACCACGAGTAGCTCGCGCCGCCCGCCACGGGCCGGGGTCCGCCGCGAGGTGGGCCAGCGGCAGGATCACGCTCGGCCACCGAAACTGGTCGGCCAGGGCCAGCGCGTTTATCGCGGAGATGGCCCGTCGTTCGTCGTCGGTAAGGAGCGCGAGCATGGCGTCGACCAGCGCGTCCACGTCGTTGGCCGGAATTCGTATGCCCGCATTGGAATCGTGCACGAGGTCCGAGATCACATCGCCTGCCGTGGTGATCGTCGGAAGGCCGGCCCAGAAGTGATCGAGCGTACGGGTGCGCCACGCCAGGCGGGATTCGGCCATCGCCTTAGCCGCGACCACGCCGACGTCGGCTTCGAGCAGGAACTCTCCGCGATCGTCGTAGGGAAGCCATGGACCAAGGACGACGAGCCCCTTTTCGCGAAGGCCGAGAGCATCAATGTGGTCGATGAGGCGCTGGGTAGTCGGCATCTCCGGCACGCCCCGACCTTCGAGTTCCAGACCCATGAAGAAAAGACGGGCTTCCGGGACAATACTCTGTACACGTACGAATGCATCAACGACACCAATCGGGTCGAACCAGTCCCACGTGCCACCGCCCCACAGGATGACTTTCGACGACGCATCGATGCCGGGAAATCGTCCTCCCCGCAAGGCTGGAGTGGGCGGAGCAACGGGAGGCAGGGCGGGACAGCCGAATGGAACAACGTCGATGAGCTTTCGCAGATGCGGATCGAGTTCATGGGCGGCCTTGTCCAGACGGCCACGCGAAGCCAGCATCCCCAACCAGAAGTCGCGTTGGCGTTCCGACGCACAGATGAAGAAATCACCGATATCAAGTAGCTCGTTCAGGGTGCCGATCTCGTGGGCCTTCGCGCCTTCAGCCTCGTCGCGCGTCATGGCGTCGTACTGCTCAAGCGATCCGAAAATCCACGGGTCATAGAGATCAACGACCACGAGCGCCCGGGTGTGCTTGAGGAAGGGGTACCGAACCAGATCGAAGCCGAAGACAAGCACGGCATCGGCCTGATCGACCAGGGCCAACAGCTCGCTCGGGTCGGCGAACTCGACGACCTCGACCGCCGCGTCGCGCCGGCCCACGGGCTTGGGCGAGGCGAGGACCGTTGGCACATGAGCCCCGAGGGCGCAGGCCAACTCCCACGAGCGAATCGCCGTTCCCGCCATGCGTTCGCCGATCACATCGTTGGCGCACAACACGACGAATCGCCCAACCGGGGCGGCGTCGAAGAGTTCTGGAACGCCGAGGAAGCGGGTGACCTTTCCCAGGGTGGCGACATACGGCGGAGAGTCGTTGCCCAACGCTTCGAACGGTTGACCAAAGGTGGCGAACACCACCGAATCACTGACCTGGCGCCGAGCCTGGATGTCTTGACGCTGGGCCAGGATCACATCGAGATCGTCGAGCACATCATTCACTGCGTGCATACGAGACGTGCCGATGCGATGCACCGATTCCATCTCGTCGGCCATCACGCCGATGTCGTACGACGCCCGGTCGCTGCGAGCGTCGCTCTTCGCTCGACGGGCGGCGAGCAGCAGCGCGCCGGCAAGGAGGGTTGGTAGGTGTGCGTCGCCGACATTCTTCAGCAACATCCGCAAGGCGTTGCGTTCCAGCAACAGAATTCGTTCGTGAGTGGCAAACCGTGACGACGTGCCGTGATGGCGGTGATAGCTAATCGCATGCGCACTTAGTTCTGTTCGATAGCCACAGACCTGCAGCCGCCAGCCGAAGTCCACGTCTTCGAAGTAGGCGAAGAAGGCGGGATCAAAACCGCCGAGACCAACAAACAGCTCACGCTGCACCAGCATCGAACCACCACACGCAAACGGCAGACGACGGCCATCGGCAGCGAGGCCCAGAAGTCCTTTCGCAGTGGCTTCTTCGATCGTTAGACCGAAGCCCTGTTGCTGCCCGAAGGCATGGAAGTTGATGGTCGAATCGGCGAAATCAACGTGGGTGCCGTCCCAATCAAGAATGGTTCCGGCCACACATACGACGCCTTCATCAGGTCGGTACCGCGAGACCAACGCCCGAAGCCAATCCCGATCGACCCGCATGTCGTTGTTGATGAAGGCGACGCAATCCTCGGTGGCGAACTCGGCCGCCAGCGTGACCGCCGGAGCAAAACCCAGGTTGCTCGTTTGCGGGAGCACCGTGACCCATGGGTACGACGAGGCCAGCAGTTCCTTCGTGCCGTCGGTCGAATCATTGTCAACACAAACGGTGCGGACCAAGTCGACCGGATAGTCCAGCGCGGCGATCGAATCGAGACACGGCGTCAAGTGGTCTCGCCCGTTGAAGGTGACGAGCACGATACAAACCGATGGTATAGCGCGAGCGGTCGAGACGGACAGCTCACGGGACACGGTCGAACAGTGTACGAACGAAGAGGTCGGCGGTGGTGCCGTTGTCTGCACGTCGCCGGCGCGTCGTCGGCGGAAGCGACCTCCGAAGCTCCCTGCGTTCACCTAGGGTGGTGGGTCGTTCGGGCATCCGGGTAAGTCGACGGACCCATTGCCCCCCTCGGTGGTTAAGAAACCACCCAACGTGACCGAGGTTTGTATATGACTTTGCGTCGGAATCTCCTTTCCGGGCTCTTCAGCGGTGCCGTCGTCCTCGCCGCCACGGCGGCTTTCCCGACCGTCTCCGGGCACGCTGCAGGTGGTTCCCCCAGCGATTACGCCGCCGAGGCGTTCTCCGACCCATGGGACTACAACAACGCCGAGGACCAGGTCATTGCCGAAGACGGCCCGATGCGCTCGGCCACCAACGCCTCGATTGCCGGCGGACAGCTGCATTTCGACATGGCCCAGCCGGGATATTTCCACCCGCTGTGGGGCGGTTACCCAGGCGCTATCGCCCACGGTCGAGACGGCCTTGCCCACCCGATAGATGCCAGTCGATACAACCGCATCTCGTTCCGGATGAACGCCACCGCCGAAGTGCCAGCCGGCGTCCGCTGGTACACATGCCAGGAAATTTCCGATGCCTGCCAGGGTGGCTTCAACTTCTTCACCAAGCCCGGTTGGAACACCTACGACTTCGCCCTTTCTCCCATCGGCGAGGCCAATCTCACCACGCCATGGGCGGGACAGATCGTGTCGTTGCGAGTGGCGCTTTCGCCGTCATCGTCCACCCACTTCGATGTTGATTGGCTCCAGGTCTCACCATCGGGCTCACCGGTCGGTGAGGGTCTCGCTCCCGTTCCCCAAATCGACGAGCCGAGCATCACCGGCGGGGCGGACTACGCCACTATTTCTCGGAACGGGGATTCCTGGGACTTCAATGAAGCCAGTGATGTCCACCGCCTGGACAACGTCGCTGGAACCGTGTCGGGCGGGGTGTTTTCCGGGACCAATGCCGGACCGGCGATCAACGATCCAGCGATCGGCATGCGACTGGGTCGGGCGTTTAACGGGAGCGACTTTCACCGGGTCACCGTTGACTACACCTACGACGGCCCGTTCAACCTTGAAGATAAGGTCGGCGGCGGCACAACAGCACGGATCATTTGGCGTATCGCCGGAACTCCGCTCACCAAGAACGGGGTCGACCTGCAGAACTCCGATGACATCGTGACGTATCCGAACGAAAAGTCGTTCACCGTTGATCTGGCCACAGCCAATCCGGCAGACATTACCGATCCGACACAGAATGGTCCCCGAGTCGGCTGGGCGGGCCAGATGATCGAGATGTTGCGATTCGACCCTAACGAAGATCGTGGTCCTCGCTCGTTCCGCATTGATCGCATCAAGGTTGCCGACGTGGCGGCGGGCGAGAAGAGCTTCGACATCGTGTGGAAAGACAATTCTTTCGGCGCCGGTACCACCGCCGACCTTTACATCGATACCGATGATCACGGGTTCGACGGCACCCAGATCGCCTCGGGCCTGGCCGTCAAGCCCGGCCGCAACGTGTTCACCTGGACGCCACCCGCCGGGACCACCGGCACGTGGTATGTCTACGTAGTACACGCTCGCAACGGTCAAGTCGGTCGGGCCTACTCCGGCGGACCCGTGCGTATCGGCGGCGTCACGTCACCGGCCAACTACCAGTTCGGCGGCGTCGTGGACGGTCCATCGAGCCAGGTCGGGGTCAATTCCACCGGGGCTGTACCGAGAGCACTGGCGTTGCGGGTGGCGGCCCCCAAAATGAGCAAGGGTGCGAAGGCTCTGAAGAACGCCAAGATTTCCGCCCTCCGCACTCCCTAGGTCCGACCGCTCGGGCTGGCGGTCAGCCGGTCGGACCGGCGAGTCGATGTCTGAACGGCGACAAGAAGTCCGGTTTACGACGTCGTTTTCCGGTCAGCCTGTCGCAAAACGGACATCAACCTGAGCGCCGGGCCGCGGCCCGTAGGCTGACCTCGTGTCTGCGGCCCTCACTATCGTCTGCCTCACCACCGTGCGTCGACGGGCGCTCGCTGAGCGCGCCGTAGCGATGTTTTGCACTCATCACCCGGAGGCCCACCGGCGAATCATCGTGGTCGACGATCCAGTCGGAGCGAACGGGATCGCATTGGTTGAACGGGCGTTTGCCAACCGCGAATTCGCCCGGTTGGCGCTGCTCCATACCGACGCCACCCTCATGGAAGCCGTGCGTCCAACCGTGTTGCGGTGGATCGTTTCGGAGGCCGCCGGAATTGTCGTCGTCCTGCCCGACGATGCCGAAACGTTCGCCCGGCTCGACGTGCTCGCTCGCCCCACCGGTGCAGTGGTGTTGTGCAATACCCGGTTCGGTCCGCCACCACTCGACGGCAAACTTCCCGACGCCGTCGACACTACGTCAATAGGACGCATCGACCAAGATCTGTTCTCTATGCGCGCGGATGATCAGCGCGCTTTGGATTTTCTGGGCGCTTGGATAGCGTGCCTGGTTCGCAGTCCCCATGTTGGCACCCAGCGTCTCTCGGCAACTTCTTTTCCGTGGCTCGATTCGCTCGCCGACCTTCCCGGTGTCGAGTGCGTGACCTCGACGGAGTTTCCGCTGTCGGTGCGCAATGCCGACGAACAAAAGCGTACCGTCACCGCGTCGCTCGTTCGCTGGCCCGGGTTCGAGGCCAAGACCCCGTGGCTGCTCTCGGCCGAGACAGGTGAACTCCCCCGAGTCCGACCGACGACGCATCCGGCGTTGGCCCGCCTCGCCCGTGAGCGGGCGGAGGCGCTCATGCTCCCTCCATTGGCAGACGACGAACCGCTGCCGGCGTTCACCCACCTACCCAACGGAATGATCGTCACGAACGTGATTCGCCATGCCTACGCCGTGGGCTTGCAGCGATTCGAGAGCGGGAACGGAGGCGAACCACCGAACCCATTCGCCGGGGATGCCAACGAGGCGTTCATCACGTGGTTGGTTTCGCCCGTGGACGGCATCGGCGCCGCACCCCTTGCCCGCTCGTTCCGGCTGCTCCATCCTGAGCTTTCCGACTCGCTGCAATCCGACGACGATGTGGTCGCCTGGCTGAATGATCGCGGCCCGGCCACCGGAGTACCGCGGGAACTGCGCCCGCGGCGTTCGTCGCCCTCGTCACGGCCATCGTCCACCGCCACGGCGGCGCTCTCTTTGAGGCCCGCGGTCGAGGTCAGTGGCTACGTGGACGCGGCGTTCGGAATGGGGGCCGCTGCTCGCGTCGTGGCTGCGGCGTGTCGAGCGTCGGCGATTCCCACGACGGTCCTTGTGGACACCCGGACCGCTCATCATCAGGACGCGTCGATCGACGGACCCGCGTGGCCGGCATCATCGGGCACTCCTACCCCCGTGCTCGTTCTGGTGCGCAACGCCGACGCGCTTCTGGCGGACCCGGCCGACGCCATCGCCGCCCGCAAGGCCGGGCGCAAAGTGGTGGGTATGTGGTTCTGGGAGGTCGACACATTCCCCGATCGCCTCCGCCCAGCATTTGCGCTGCTCGACGAAATTTGGGTGGCCACGGAATTCGTTGCCCAATCACTACGTGCACATAGTGATGCCCCACCGGTACATCTCTTTCCGTTCCCTCTCCCCCCGCCGGTCGAACTGGGCAGTGTCAGGTCCCTTGCTCAGGCGTTCTCCCACGAGTACGACATCGACGACGATCGCTTCGTCGTGGCGTTCAGCTTTGACTTCGACTCCGTCGCCGACCGAAAGAATCCGTGGGGTGCTGTGGCCGCTTACAAACTCGCCTTCCCCGTGGCCCACGAGGCGCTGCCCGACGGACGACGCCCCTACCTTGTCCTCAAGGCCATCGGATCTGATCGTCACCCCATCGATCACGACCGTCTGGTGTTCAGCATCGATGGGCGTTCTGACGTGCTGTTGATTGAGGACCATCTCGATGCCGACGGGCAGGCGGGATTCTTCTGCCGAGCCGACGCGTACATTTCGCTGCATCGGGGCGAGGGCCTCGGACTCACGGTGGCTGAGGCAATGGCGGCGGGGACCCCCGTGGTGGTGACCAACTACGGAGGGACGACGTCGTTCTGCGATGCCGACACGGCATGGCTCGTCCCATTCGGGCTCATCGACATCCCCCCGTCGACTCCGGTCTACGCCGGGTGCGGTCAGTGGGCTGAGCCAGATGTCGCGGTTGCTGCGACCTATCTCAGGTCGATCGCCACCACCGACGAGCCAGCGAAAACCATGACTTGCAACGCCACCGAACAGCTACGTGTACGTGGGACTGCGACCGATGGGTCGACGCCGGCGTTCATCACCGAACGAGTACTCCATCTCGTCGGCGCTCAGGCTGCCATTGTCGAAACCGCAACCAACGTCGCCATCGACGAACCGATCCTGGAGACCACCGTGCCCACCCTCGAACCCGTCCCGCCGTCCTCCGCCGAATCGTCACCGGCTGAATCCGTCACCCCGCCCGGGCTCGGTCCCGTAGTCCTCCCCGGCGCGGCTCCTACGGAACGTCACATCGCGGGCGGCATGCTTGGCGCGGTCACCGAGAGGGTGCGCGCCACCGTCGAACCGATGATTGCGGCACAAGCAACATTTGAGCAGGCACGAGTCGTTGCGCTGGTGGAGGCGGTACAACAGACCCGCCAAGCCGTTCTCGACCTGGAGACCAACGCTCGCGCCGAACGACAAACCCTCACCGATGTCATCGGAGGCGTGCAGTCTCACCTGAGCAACGTTCAGAGCAATCACGACGCTCTCTACGCCACGGTCACCGAACTAAGCACATCAACACGCGAGGCGGCGATGGGACAGGTCGATCTCCACGACGCAGTGACCCGTATAGACGCCCGCCTCGACGACATCACCCGCCAACTCAGCGCCATCCTCAACCGCCTGTAGGCGGCTTGCGAGCTAATCGACGAGGAGGGTGCGGAACTTCCCGGCGCCGGCGTTGTCGAGACGGGCGCGCACGCGAGTGCCGTCTTCCTCATGACTCTCCACGAGTACTTCGCCCTCCCGGTGCACGGCGGCAAGGAGATCACCGCGGTCGTACGGGATGAACAGCTCAACCACGTTGGTAAGCGCGCGTATTCTATCGGAAATGGCCTCCAGGAGGTCCTCGAACCCTTCGCCGCTATGGGCCGACACAGCCACGCTGCCGGGGTATCGCTCGAGGAGCTTTTCCACTTGCGCGGGCCACGCCACGTCGGTCTTGTTAAACACGATGAGCTGAGGGACGCCCATCGCCTCGATAGACGAAAGCACGTCGTTCACCGCATGGATGTTGCCTTCTGGAGACACCGCACTGGCATCAACCACGTGCACAAGCAGATCAGATTCCGCCACTTCGTCGAGTGTGCTCTTGAACGCCTCGACGAGTTCGTGGGGCAGGTTCCGCACGAACCCGACGGTGTCGGACAGCAGCACCACTTCACCGCCGGGAAGCGACAGACGTCGGGTGGTGGGATCGAGCGTGGAGAACAGTCTGTTCTCCACCAACACACCGGCCTCGGTCAACCGATTGAGGAGGGTTGACTTTCCGGCGTTCGTGTAGCCAACGATGGTGACCGCAGCTTGGCGATTCTTGCGCCGGCCTTTGCGTTGATTGGTACGTACACGTTGCAAGTCCTTCAGCTGACCTTCTAGCTTGTGCATGCGGTCGAGCAGCCGACGACGATCGACTTCGAGTTTTGTTTCACCCGGACCACGAGTTCCGATCCCGGCACCCTGCTGGGACAGCGCCGTACCCTTGCCGCGCAAGCGAGGAAGGCGGTAACGCAACTGGGCCAGCTCAACCTGGGCCTTGCCCTCAGCTGACCGGGCGTTCTGGGCAAAAATATCCAGGATGACTGCGGTCCGGTCAATCGCCGTGCGGCCCAGCAACTTCTCAAGATTGCGGCTTTGCTTGGGCGCGAGTTCGGTGTCGAACACCACGGTGTCGGCGTCCACGCTCAGCGAGATATCCCGAAGTTCTTCAGCCTTTCCTCGGCCCACATACCAAACAGGATCGGGGGTGGTCCGCCGCTGCACCACGCGGGCCATCGCGTCGGCACCAGCGGTATCGACGAGCAGCGCCAATTCGTCGAGGCCCTCTTCGGCTTCGTCCACGGTGTGCGGAGCGATAACCACACTTACTAAAATGATCTTCTCCCGAACGGAGCGGTCAATGAGTTGCTTTACCGGACCACCAGCCACGAGATCAGCCCCTCTCGGCCGCAGCCGTCGGCCACGCAAAGTCCGCCGCGCACACGAACTGCGATGGTCCAATGAGCGTGGCGTTGGAACCATCAAGAACGACGGTTGCATCGCCGCCCGGTTGGCGGACAACCGAACGTGCGCTCGCTATTCCCCAGGAGCGGGCCACGGCGGCCGAGGCTACGGCGCCCGTGCCGCAGGCCTGGGTGATCCCCACGCCCCGTTCCCACACCGCCATATCGATGGTGTCGCTCGCCGCGTTTGACGGCCCAATGACTTCGACGTTGATGCCGCGAAGTTCGGTGCCGAGGTACCACTGCTCCACCAGTGGACCGAACGAAGGAAGGTCGATCGAAGCTGGCGATGCTTCGATGACGATGTGCGGATTGCCGACCGTGACCGTCGTGGCCCGGCGACCTTTCAGCGCCCCGCGCACGGCCGCAGGAATCGGTACGGCATCGAGCACGGCTACTCCCATGGCCACTTCAACTTGGGCCACGCCGTTGGCATCGGGGACGCCAACCACGACGATGCGGAGCCCGGCATCGGTCGCCACCCGCACCTCGCCGGGCGACGCAATTCCCGCATCGAGCGCAGCATGAACGAAGCAGCGAATGCCGTTCCCGCTCATCTCCGCCAACGAGCCGTCGGCATTACGGAGCTGCATGACAAGGTCGGCGTCCGGGGTCGACGAACGGGTACAGAGGAGCAATCCATCGGCCCCGATGCCCCGGTGGCGGTCGCAGGCGGCGATTGCCAGCGCCCGGTAGGCGTCGTCGTTGGGCGCGCCAGCGTCGTTGACAACGACCATCACCAGGAAGTCATTACCGAGCCCGTGGTACTTCAAAAGCGGAACGGTCGGGACCGCGCCAAGCCAGGGGACTGAGGGAACACTGCGCACTGCGGTCATGTTGCTCTCCAGTATCGCCCCTTCACGACAGAACTTCGCCATGTTTTCGCACGAGCTCGGCCATAGGGTGTTCCGCCATGCCCGACGCCCTCAACGATTTCGTCTTTTTACCGTTCACCCATGGCGGCGTCAGGCACGATGTGTACCGACTCGGCGAGGGTCCGTGCGTCATCGTGATTGCCGAAGTACCCGGCATCACACCGGCAGTGGCGAACTTCGCCCGAGCGGTGACCGCGAGAGGTATGAGCGTGGCCATGCCCCATTTGTTTGGGGTGCCGGGCGCTGACCCGTCCAAGAAGGCCATGGGCAGGGTGATTCGCCATGTGTGCGTTTCCAAGGAGTTCACCATCTTCGCCACCGGTCGCGAAAGCCCCGTCACCAGGTGGCTGCGAGCACTGGCCGCGGCCGAGCACGCGCGTTGCGGTGGACCGGGCGTCGGTGTGGTCGGCATGTGCCTGACCGGCGGGTTTGGTCTGGCGATGCTGGCCGAGCCATCGGTAATCGCGCCGATACTCAGCCAGCCATCGCTTCCCATCGCCCGGATCCCGGTGCTACGCGGGCGAGCTGATCGCATCGACGTCTCCCCGGCCACCATGGCCACGATCAAGCAGCGCATGGAGCGAGACGACGAAATCTGCGTGCTCGGCCTGCGCTTCACCGGCGACCCGCTGGTCCCCGCCGAACGATTCGCGTTCTTACGAAAGGAACTCGGCGATAAATTCATCGGGGTGGAGATTGACTCCTCGCCGGGTAACGCCGGTGGCTATCCGGCCAACGCTCATTCGGTGTTGACCGAACAACTCGTCCCGGAAGCCCTCGCTCAGGTCCTCGACTTCTTGGATCGTCGCCTGCACTGAAAAATTCAGCCCGGCGCGACCGTATTGCGAGTGAGAAACGCCGCGGACTCCCGGACATAAGCGAGCAACCCCGGCGGGTCAACGACGGTGAAGTCGGCCCGCAAAGACTCCAGCACATGCACGACCCACCCAAACGATTCCGTGGCCATCTGCAACTCACAACTCTCATTCGTAAGTGCCACAACGGTGCCGAAGCGCCCGATCCGACGGCGCACGACGGCCTCGCTGGCGTCCACTCGGACCGTGACCCCGTCGGCCCAATTCGAGCGTTCAATCCTCTGGCGCACATAGTCGCCTAGGTCATCGGAGGGCAGGACGCGAGGCTCGAATGCGTTGCGCAGCACGTCGACCCGGCCAATACGATCGACGCGAAACGTTCGCCAATCCCCTCGGTCCGGATCGAAGGCCACGAGGTACCAGCGGCGGGCCTGCGTCACGAGCCGATAGGGCTCTACCGTGCGGCTCGTTCCGATCCGTTTGCGATCGCTGTAAGAAAACGTGACGCGAACCGAATCACGACAGGCCTGCGACAGCACCGTCAGGGCCTCGGGGTCGGCGCCGGTCTCGGTGTCGCGCCCCGTTCTCCCTTCGCCGGGACCGGTGAACACGGTCGTGGCGAGGAGCGCATCGACCTGACTCCGGGGGCCCGTCCCCATCATCCGCAGAACCTTGGTGAGCGCTCGAAGCGCCGAGTCCGCCAACCCATCAACTCCGGCGAACGCCGCAGCGTGCAGTCCCACGGCCAGCGCCACCGCTTCGTCGCCGTCGAGCAGCAACGGTGGCATCGTTGCTCCCCCGCTCAGCTGATACCCGCCGTCAACCCCGGGATGCGACTCCACCGGATACCCGAGGCTTCGGAGCCGCTCGATGTCGCGACGCAGTGTCCGCGGCGTGACCTCAAGCTGATCGGCCAGTTCCAGGCCGGGCCAGAAGCGATGATTTTGCAGCAGTGACAGCAGGCGAAGACTGCGAGAACTGGTGTTGGCCACATTTCGACGATATCGGCTATTGCGGACAGAAAGTGGCCTCAATGGTCGGTACGTTTGCTCGAGCCGTCCACCAAGGAACGAACCCATGAACGAACCCACCGCTGATTCGCCACCCAAACCATCACACCAACCGACCCCGGCCGCGAAGAAGGCCCGCAGTCCCCTCGGCGCACTGTTCTTCACGATCTTCATCGACCTCGTCGGGTTCTCCATTTTGATCCCGGTCTTCCCGCTGTTGATTGACCCGCGGCCCAACGCCCCGTTCCGCGTAACCCCGGCGGGCTGGTCCCCGGCCTCCGCGTTGATCATGCTCGGTTGGCTCCAGGCGATCTACCCGTTGTGCATCTTCCTTGCCGCTCCAATCCTCGGCCAGCTTTCCGATCGGTTGGGCCGACGCAAGATTTTGGCGCTTTCGATCGCTGGCACGTCGCTCGGCTACGTGATCTTCGCCGTCGGCATCGCCACCAAGAACATTCCGTTGCTCTTCGCCGGCCGCGCCCTCGACGGCATCACCGGAGGAAATCTCGCTGTCGCTCAAGCGGCCATTGGCGACGTGTCTAACGACGAAAACCGAGCAAAGAACTTTGGGCTTATCGGCGCCGCCTTTGGCCTCGGTTTCATTCTTGGCCCGTATATCGGCGGTCGTCTAAGCGCCCCGAACATCAGCTTCTATGGTCTGTTCCGCACACCTTCGTGGTTCGGCGCCACGACCCCGTTCTGGTTCGCCGCGGGCCTGGCCGCGGTCAACGCGGCCTTCGTGTTCTTCACCCTTCCCGAAACCCTCAAGCACAAACTGTCGGGCAAAGTCAACGTATTGCAATCAGTCTCCGACGTGCGCCGAGGGTTCGTGTCCGCTCGTCTGCGTGTGCCGTTGACCACGGCCTTTTTGTGGACATGCGGATTCACCTTTTTCACTACGTTCTTTGGGGTGTATGTGAAGAACCGGTTCGGTTTCTCTCCATCAAAGACCGGTGACTACTTTGCCATCGTCGGTCTCTTCATTGCGATTACACAGGGTGTCATTGTGGGAATCGTCGCCAAGAAAATGGCCGACGATCGCGTGCTTCGATTCGCCATCATTCTCCAGTCAGCGGCGCTAGCTGCCTATTTTGTGGTGAATAAATCATCGCAGCTCTATCTCTTCATCCCGGCGCTGGCCCTCTTCCAGGGACTCTCGCAGGCGAATCTTTCGTCGTTCATGTCCCGATCAGCGGAACCTGGACAGCAGGGAGAGGCTATGGGTATCTATTCCAGTGTCACGAGCCTGGCCCAGGTCCCCGCCGCCATCCTTGTTGGCTATGTGGCAAATAGCGTCACTTCGAAT
Organism: Acidimicrobiia bacterium; assembly: GCA_043775075.1. Taxonomy (GTDB): domain Bacteria; phylum Actinomycetota; class Acidimicrobiia; order Acidimicrobiales; family JANYDT01; genus JANLQX01. Next base: position 1,629 of record JAYVSS010000127.1, on the reverse strand, counting down.
ATGCCCCTCAAGATTGCCGCCGGACTCACTTTTGCTGCTGGGTTGTTCTTCGCCTTGGCGCACAAATCGCGCCAGGGTGCCACCGATCAAGTCGCCATGGCGCCCGGACACTGACGCAAGTTGGGCCCGCTCGGTTCACCGGAGATGGAACGTGCGGGTTAGCGGATTCCGAGAGCGTCGGCCAGACGCGACCACTCGGCGCCGGGCATGGCGTTACTCATACTCAGAACCTGCACGCACACATGATCGGCACCGGCGGCCACGTGTTCATTGATACGCGCGCTGATCTGTTCGTCGGTACCCCAGGCCACAATCGCGTCCACCAGGCGATCGGAGCCGCCGTCGGCCCGATCTTCGTCGGTGAAGCCAAGGCGAACCAAATTGTTCCAGTAATTGGGGAGCCCGACATAGACCTTCATCCCGGCCCGAGCAATGGAGCGAGCCTCGGTCGGGTCGGTGGACAGCACCACCATCTGCTCGGGCGCCAGCAGAGCGTTCGGGCCCATGATGTCCCGAGCGCTGGCCGTGTGCTCGGGCGTGGTGAAATACGGATGCGCGCCATTCGCTGCGGTGGCCGATAGCTCCAGCATCTTTGGCCCCAGCGCAGCGAGCACCCGGCCCGGTTCGTTTTCCGGCCCGCGGGCCATGAACAATGCCTTGTCCATCCGAGCGAGATAGTCCACCATGAAGCTGTACGGCTTCGAGTAGTCGTGCTTGCGGACGCCGGCCACCAGATTGGCGTGGCTGACCCCAAGTCCGAGGAGGAAGCGATCGGGGAACGCCTCGGCCAGGGTCTTTTGACCGGCGAGCATGGTCATGGGATCACGGGCGTAGATGTTGGCGATCCCGGTCGCCAGCCTGAGGGTTGACGTGGCGCCGAGAAGAATCGCCGATGAGACAAAGGGATCGCGTCCGACCGCCTCCGCCACCCAGAGCGCCCCGAAACCGAGCGATTCGATCAGCTGTGCGGCCTCTTTCGCCTGGGAGGTGGGGAGCGCATCGATACGGCCATACCAAATGCCGTAGGTGCCAAGTTCGACTTGGGGTTTCGTCATGCCCCTGAGAATAACGACGCGTGGCGTTACCCGAGCGTTGAACTGTTCACCGGGTCTCTGGCGGTCGAATTGACACCGTCTGTAGTGCGGTCCGACGACGGGTCGGTCTCGGAGCTGTCGAAGTTCAGAACTTTCCAGCCATCGCCGGCCTTCAGCAAATTGACGGTGAAGTAAACCGTTGGCGCTCCACCCTCGATTTGATGCGACCGCATTACTGCGTGAGAGAATTGCTTCATGGCCATTGACTTCTCCCTTTCGCCCGAACTTGAAGAAATTCGCCTCCGAGTAAGGGCATTCATCGAGGGCGTGGTCAAGCCGGGCGAAGCCAAGATCAACGAGGCCAAGCTCGATGAGACCGATCGGTCTGCGTACGTCGGCGTGTTGATGGACATGCGCAAGGCGGCGTTCAAGGAGGGGCTGTGGCTTCCCCATATGCCGAAGGATTGGGGGGGCATGGGGCTCGGCCATGTGGAATTGGCCATGGTCCAAGCCGAGTCGGCCAAGGCCAGCTACGGACCATGGGTGCTCAACTGCCAAGCACCGGATGAAGGAAATATGCACACGTTGCTTCACT
>JAYVSS010000126.1:0-9858 GCA_043775075.1 Acidimicrobiia bacterium | reverse complement strand
ACGCCGCCGATTCGGCCGACCGATCAGAATTCTCGACGATGACCCGCTCCCACTCGTCGAGAAGATCGTTCGACCAGATGAATTCATGGATGCCGTCCTCCGCCATTCCGAGCAGGAGATCCATACTGGAGAACGGGAACAGGACGTTGGTGTCTACGAAGACGCGCTCCACGTTCGTCAGTACGGAAGACCGTCGGCCTCGACGATCTCCATGATCTTGCGACGCCCAGCTCGCATCCGCGCACGTCGTTCCTGGAACGAGAGCACGTCGCTCAACAGCACCTTGCGATGCCGACTCTGCGGGAGGTGCTGCGAGGGGATCGCTCCGTCGTCGAGAAGCCTCACGACGAACGGTCGCGAGAGACCAAGCAGATCGGCCGCTTCTGCCGGACTGAGGGCCACCTCCGACGACACCAAGGTCACGGAGTGCCCCTCTGCCAGCTCGCCCGCCGACGCTTGAAGGATCTGCAGCAGCGACTCACTCAGTCCGACGATCGAACCGTCCGGCAGGCGCAGTTCGGCGCGTCCGGCGCTGCTCACCAGCGTTGCTTCCGCCAACCGTCCCGCGACCTCGCGGTCGTCGGCGTGAGGTTCTAGTCGAACTGCTCTGCTCAATACACTTGACTTAGACACTTTGGTCTCCCTATCTGCAACAACTGTAACCAACTGGGAGCGGGCACGTCTACTGCCACCGTCCCCGCAGCGCGTGTGGCTCCGCTCAGACCGCGGACTTGAACTTCTCATAACGCTGCGCGAGAAATGATTGGTTCGGCCGATCATCCGGACGTCGTGGTACGACGAGTCCGGAACCGTGAAACTCCTGAAGCCCGTAGCGCAGCATCGGACCATCGACTTCTCGAAGGATGTCGGAGCGGATCTCGACGACTCGATCGGGGCGGATGCCGAGGATGTTCGCGTCGTACGCCGCGTGGTGGATCTTGCACAGAGAGAGCCCGTTCGAGACCACCGGTGTGCCGAGCGGATGCGTATCCGGAAGGATGTGGGCTGCGTCGAGGAGCTGAGCGTGACGGAGTCGGCAGATGGCACAGGTCGAGTTGTACGCCGCAATGACGCGGTAACGGAACGCGGCCTGGTGCAAACGGAGACGAGCGAGTCGCGTCGTGTAGGCGCGCCGGACCTCGTCGACGACCATCGGCGTGAGATCGGGCCTCAGCAGATGAGGATCTTCGAACGCGACCGTGAACGTCAGCCGGATCATCTGCGTGGATGAACGCCGGCCAGAAAGCCTGATACATGCCCCTCGCCATTCCGTGGAAATACACCAGCGGGGCAGCTTCTACGAAAGCTCGGCGAAGCCCGACGTTGTCACGATGTTGAGTGTCCGTACCTAGATATCGATAGCTGACCATGCCATCGTCCTCGACACGGTCCTCGTAGGTGGTGACTGGCCCGGCTTTGACGGTGCCGTGGAGATCGAGATCGAAATGTTCATACCCGCTGGCGTGAAGACTCCCTGTGGCCCAAGGACCTGAACGTTCCGACCAGCGACCTCTAAACCGCGCTTCAGTTCCGACCACGGCAGCGCGTCACCGAAGCGCCCGTTCAACCGTTCGAGCCAAGCAAACGCCGACGCACCAACGAAACGATCATCGTCCATCGGAGCCACTCACGATTCGAACCGCGCGAGCGCTTCGGTGTCGACAACCGGCCGCACTGCGACGCCGAGCTTGAACTCGAGCAGCAGTTCGCACAGTCGTTCGCCGTCGATGAGGTCAATGGGAGCGCCAGCGCGGGAGGCTTCCTTGACATATCAGCGCCTTGCGGCATTCGGTGGGCCACGTCTAGAAACGATCCGGCATGATCAGTCAAATCGTTGTCCCGGAGGCGACGACACACAAATGAAAGAGCGGTGCGACTAGCACCCTCGGGCCCTGCGACAAGTTCCTCGATCAGTGCTTCTAGAGCGCCCAAATCCTGCGGGTCTGAATCCAACCCAGTTTCTACCGCGCTGTGACGCACGGACTTGGCTTCTTCTTCCGCGTCGGCGCTCTGCAATACCTGGGTCTTCGAGTGATTCATCTCAAGTCCGAGTCCGCGAAGCGCATCTTGGAGCCGCACCTGAGCTTGCCGGAGACGACCCGGAGTGTTCGAGAAAAGCCAGACGTCGTCCATCCACCGCAATGCGGTCCCATCCTTGAAGGCGGGGGCAATCAAGCCACGAGCTTTTCCGTGTCGTTGGAGGACTTCGTCAATCGGACTGAGGAAGAAGTTGGCTAAGGCTGCAGATGCACTGCACCGTTGCGGGAGGCCCGATCTAGACGGCACCGCTTGCCAAGCCTCCAGCATGTCGACCAGCTTCGCGACTGTCGTCCCGGTTCCGAGTGACTCGTAGAGCGCATCACGCACGCGATCTACTGACATCGAAGAGAAGCACGAAACCACATCGGTTTTTAAGAGAGCGTCGTAGTGGCTTGACAGCGCAGACAACTGGCCCCGAAAACGTTCGTGCTCGTCACCGTTGTCCAGCCACTTTCCTCTACCCGCGGATTTGCGCGAAAGACGCCAACCGTGAACGAAGGGTGCAGTACCGGCCACCCAGCTTGACACTATGCAGATCTACCAACGCTTGATAGATTACCCGGTCCGTGGGGTCTAGAACTACGGCCGGGCGCGTGCCGAAATTCTCCTTCGCTACGTCAATGTGCGATGACCGCCTGACGTCGGAGGCATTGAGCCGACGAACCAGGTGTGGGATACCGTCGCTTGTCGCAAGCCAGGCGATTTCCGGCCAGCCCCACGGGTCCCTGTACCAGTCACCGTAAATTTCCGTCGTGACGTTCGCGCTCGCGAGCGAGAAGTCCATGATATTTGCCCAATCAACGGATTTGGATGATGGCGCCGTTCCCCACTCTTCCACGTCGACTTCGCCCGTCCCTCGAAATAGCGGCCCAGTTCATCGACGATGCGAATACCGGAAATCCTCCGGCAACCACCAACCTCGGTCGCAAAGTGCCAGCGTGCCCGAGTTTGCTGATGACAAATTGCTGACAAATTGCCCGCTGGCCGAGTTATCCACACCCTCCGCAAGTCCCTGAGCTGGGAAAATGTCGCCCAACAGTGGTGTCGACGGGGGGACTTGAACCCCCATGCCCGTTAAGGCGCCAGCCCCTCAAGCTGGTGCGTCTGCCATTTCGCCACGTCGACGTGGGCCCCCCGAAGAGGGCTCTAGACGTTACCGCACGACGAAGTAGCCGACATGCAGTTTCGGCCGAAAGGTCCCCGACCGATGACCGGCGTCAGCGATGCAGCTGCATCGGTATCTGGCGTGGTCCACGCACCTGTCCCCCGGCCCACGTCGTGACCGTGTCCGGCTCAAGCGAGAAGTCCGGAAACCGGTCCATCCACGTTTGCAACGCCACCCGTAGCTCCATACGGGCAATGTTCGACCCCGCGCACCGATGGATACCCACACCGAACGCGACGTGCCGATTGGCCGCGCGTTCGAAGTCGACCACGTCGGGGTCCGGGAAGGCACTCGGATCGCGATTGGCCGCGGGGAATGCCAGCATTACTCGACGACCGGCGGGGATCGGGCAACCGGAAACCTCGGTGTCCTCAAGCGCTATTCGTCCCATCGTGACTGGCGCATAAGCCCGCAGCAGTTCCTCCACCGCCTGCGGCCACAGCTCGGGATGAGCTCGAAGCTGCGCCCGTTGCTCGGGATGTTGGGCCAGGTGCCACAGCGACGAACCAATAGCCGACCACGTCGTGTCGATGCCAGCGATGAGGAGCAACGCCAGGTTCCCGAGAATGTCTCGCTCGGCCAACGGCTCGCCGTCGTCGGTCTTGGCGTTCACTAGGAGCGTCATTAGATCATCAGTGGGGTTACGGCGGCGATCGGCGATCTCCTCGCTGAAGTAGGCCTGCATTTCCGTCCCCGCCTCGAGTCGCCGCTGTGGGTTACTGGCAACGTTTTCGAGGATGTCTCGAACCCAGCCGACGAACGCGTCGGTCATCGATTCATCGACCCCGAGAATTAACCCGATCACCCGGGCAGGAATGCGTTGCGCATATTCAACGGCAGCGTCAACAGTGGTCCGCTCCCCCATCTCGTCTAGGTAGCGCTCGCACAGGCCCCGGGTGATCGGCTCGTATTCCTTCACCATGTTCGGGGCGAAGGTCGGCAGCATCGTTCGCCGGATCGACGTGTGCACGGGTTCGTCGGAGGAAATAATCGAGCGCGGATACCCCGGATCGGTGCGATCCTCGAGCGTCGGGAACAGGGCGGTGCCAAGCGACGAACTGAGTACGGGCGTCTTGTGCGCCGCCTCCATGACGGCGTCGTATCCGATCACCAGATGCGAACCGCCGCGCTCCTCCGTCGAGTGGACTGGGCGACCGCGAGCCTCGGCCCAGAACGGGAACGGGTCCTCCACGTACGCCGGATGGGCGATGTCGTACTCGCCGCTGACGAGAAACGTTTGAACGTCGACATCCATGCTCATTAGCTGGCCCTCTCGATCACGGTGCGATGACGCTTACTCAGTGCGGCCAGCGTGTCAAGACCCGCTCAGGATTGGGCGGCGGCGAAGAACGTGGTGATTCTCTCCACGAATTCGACCGACGATTCTCGATGCACCGAATGGCCCCGCCCTTCGGCCAACCAAAGGGACCCGCGGGGCAGCCACGAAGCGATCGTCTGGGCGTGCGATCCGGGCGAGTTCACCGAGTCGTGAGTCCCTTGTACCGCCAGCACCGGAACGTCCAATGAGGCCAGATCAGTGGCCGACCAATTCGGATAGGAAATCGTTTCCGCCACCGTGGCCGCAAGAAGCTCACGCCAATACCCATCGCCGTGAACGGTGTCGTGGAGCGCGATCATCGAATCGCGCCACATCGGAGACTCGCGATCGACATAGTCAGCGTCCATACCAAGTGGCACGCGGGTGCGGACGTGATCGTCCACATAGGCATTGCCGGCCAATACGACTGCCCCTCGCACCTGCAGAGGAAACGACTTCGTCAGGCACAACGCCACGGTGCCTCCATTGCTATGCCCACATACGAAGGCTCGTGGAACACCAAGCGCGCGTAGTAGCTCGGCACCGTCGGCGGCCATTTGTTCAAACGAGTACTCGACGATGCCGGCGGCGTTGCGAGTGGATGATGACAGCCCGTGTCCCCGGCAATCGGGGGCCACGACGAAGTACCCGAGCAGCGCCAACTGCGAACCGACGTCACTGTGCTCAAACCAATCGGACAACGCTGTTTCTGTGCTCCCGTGGAGTAGGAGCACCGCCGGCCCGCTCGACGCACCCGCAGTGAGATAGGACAGCATCGCGCTATCGCGAAGGATGTAGGAAGATCGCACCGGCTCGAGATCAGTGTGAGGCGAAGCCTCGCGCTCAGCAAGCCTCGGCAGGGTCTCCAGCGCGGCGGCGGTTTCGCTCACTTTTCGGGGAAATGGCAGGCGACAGGATGTCCCCCACCACGGTCAATCAATGCCGGTTCTTCGGCCGCGCACAGGTCGGTCGCCTTCCAACACCGAGTCCTGAATCGACAACCCGATGGCGGATCTGCGGCCGACGGCAGATCGCCCTGCAACACGATACGTTCGAGTTTGCGGGCTCGTTCCAGGCGGGGATCGGGAACCGGAACCGCCGACATCAACGCTTTTGTGTACGGATGCGCTGGCGATTGAAAGAGTTCGTCCCGAGTCCCTTGCTCCACGATTTTACCTAAATACATCACACCGATGCGGTCAGATATGTGGGAAACAACTGAGAGATCGTGGGCGATGAACACGTAGGTCAAGCCGAGCTCGTCCTGCAGATCCTCCAGCAAATTGACGATCTGCGCCTGAATGGACACATCGAGGGCAGACACCGGTTCGTCCAGGAAAATGACTTTGGGTCGGTTGGCCAACGCCCGCGCCACACCAACACGTTGACGCTGACCACCGGAAAATTCGTGGGGATAGCGAGCGGCGTGCTCCCGAGCGAGGCCGCATACCTCCAACAGTTCGTTGACTCGCTCGTGCGCCTCGACCTTATTAACGCCCTGCACGATCATCGGCTCGGCAATGATTTGGCGGACCGTCATGCGTGGATCGAGGGACGCATACGGATCTTGAAACACGATTTGCAGGTCTTTGCGCATCAACCGGACACCAGAGTTATCCAGACTCGTGATGTTGTTCCCATCGAGAAAAATCTCTCCCGATGTTGGTCGTAGGAGGCGAAGAACAAGCTTCGCCGTGGTGGACTTGCCGCACCCGGACTCTCCTACGAGGCCAAAGGTTTCTCCCTTCATCACCGAATAGCTCACGCCGTCCACCGCTTTAACATGACCGACAGTCCGTTTCAGCAAACCCCGCGTGATCGGGAAATATTTGACCAGATTGCGGATCTCCAGCAACGGTTGCGGTGCTGATGGGGCGGTCGTGATCGGTGACGCAGCGATGAGGTCAGTCACGATGGCCAACCGCCGTCTCCACGAATCGATCGGCAAACCCAGGGTCATTAATCCGCACACAGCGAGAAACGTGGTCCTCGCCGGCATCAACCGGAACCAACTCCGGTACAGCTGGGAGGCAACGTTCCTGGACAAAGGCGCAACGTGGTGAAAACCGGCAGCCGGGCGGAGGGTTACTCATGTTCGGCGGTGATCCCGGGATCGGCTGTAGGCGTCGATGAGCTCCGTCGGTGAGCAATGGGATGGAGTCAAGAAGGCCCCATGTGTACGGCATACGCGGTCGATAGTAAATATCGTCGACCTGGCCTCGTTCGACGATCTGCCCTCCGTACATCACGCACACCCGATCGGTCATGCCGGCGACGACCCCGAGATCATGGGTGATCAGAAGGATTGCCGCCCCCAATTCCTTCGCCGACTTCTCAATGACTTCGAGGACTTGCGCTTGAATGGTGACGTCGAGAGCAGTCGTTGGTTCGTCGCATATCAACAACTGCGGTTCGCAGGCCAAGGCCATAGCGATCATCGCCCGTTGCCGCATTCCACCTGAGAACTGGTGCGGATAATCGTCGGCACGCTGTTCGGCCCGAGGAATGCCGACGAGTTTGAGCATGTCCACCGCTTTCGTCTTCGCCTGAGCTTTGCTCACGGACTGGTGCGTGCGGATCATCTCCTCGATCTGGTTGCCAATGGTGTAAACGGGATTGAGCGACGTCATCGGGTCTTGAAAGATCATCGAGATCTCCTTGCCCCGGATCTTCCGAAGCTCGGATTGCGTTGACTGCAGCAAGTCCTTACCCTTCCACAAGATCTGGCCGCTTTCGATTCGTCCCGGAGGAATCGGAATCAACCCGAGAATGCTCATGGCGGTGATCGACTTGCCTGATCCGGATTCGCCGACGATCCCCACCACTTCGCCGGCCCCAATCTCAAAACTCACGCCATCTACCGCGCGAACGATGCCAGCGTCGGTATGAAAGTACGTGCGCAGATCTTTCACGGACAGAATTGGTGGCGCCATATCAGCGAGCTCCTCGAAGCTTGGGATCAAGTGCGTCGCGGAGACCATCGGCGATAAGCACGATCGATAACGTGAGCAACGCCAGCACTCCACCCGGAACGAAGAAGAGATGGGGATCGCTGGCGAGGTAGTTCCGGGCGCCACGAATCATCACGCCCAGGGTCGGTTTGGGTTCAATGAAACCGATACCGAGGAACGAGAAGATGGATTCGCTCAGGATCGCCGACGAGACCGAGAATCCCATCGTCACGATCACTGCCGGAATAGCGTTCGGCAATACGTGGGAGGTGAAGATACGAAAGTTGCCCGCCCCTGTCGCCTTGGCCGCCTCGATGTAATCACTACTGCGAACTTGCAGAACCGAGGCTCGAAACAATCGGGCCGTTGAATACCATCCAGTTATGACCAACGACGCCACCACAACGATGAACTTGCTCCCAAAGATCGAGATCATGGCGATGCCGATAATGACGTAGGGAATGGCATAGAAGGTATCGATGACACGCGAAATCATCGTGTCGATCCAGGCACCGCCATAGAAGCCAGCGAGTCCGCCGAAAATAACGCCAATGAAAATGCTGCAGGTCGCCACGATCGCTCCGAGACTGAGCGACGTACCGATGGCCAAGACCACACGGGTGAAGACGTCTCGCCCCTGATCATCTGTGCCCAACCACCAGCGTGAGTCCCCTGGGCGCTTGAGTATGTTCGACGTGAGGTCGTTGTACCCCTTGGTGATCAATAACGAGTGGAAGATGCCGACGAGAATGAAGAACACGAGGACCGCGAGGCCAGCGACAGCCAACCGGTTTCTAACGAACCGCTTTCTTGCGTCCTGCCAATAGGTGAGCTCGGGAGTGGCGAGGACAGGATCGACCGCAACGGCACTCAGAACGAGGGGGTCGGCGTTCACTTTTCGCCTTCCGTGATCCTGATGCGTGGATCAATGAACCCGTAGCTGAGGTCAACAAGCAGCGTCAGCAGTGCGGCGAAAAGAATCACCACGGTGGACAGGCCCAGCACGACCGGCGCATCCTGCCCAATCGCCGACTCGGCAATCTTCGAACCAAGACCGGGAAGACTGAAGACGGACTCGGTCTGAACGGCGATGCCAAAGATACTGACGAGGGTAAGACCGAGCGCAGTAATGAACGGAATAATTGCGTTCCGCAGCGCATGTTTGAGGAGAATCGTGCGTCGTGGCAGGCCCTTTGCTGCTGCCGTGCGCAGATAGTCAGCACGAAGAACTTCCAGCATGCTCGAGCGAAGCAGTCGAGCAAGATAGGCCATTTCCACGACAGCGATAACGATCGCCGGCAGCACAATACCTTTCCAGCTTCCGTTCGGAATAACGCCTAAGTACCATTTCTCGGGCCATCGAACGTTGAAATTCAACCAGCCCCAGTGGTTTTTGTACGGAATGACCCCGAAGAGATACTGCGCCAACAAGCCCGAGACAAAGACCGGGACAGCTTGCAGGGCCACACTGAGGACGGTGGTGAATTTGTCGGCGAAGGAGTATTGCTTCGCCGCGGCAATGAATCCCAGTCCGAGGCCTCCGAACACCTGAACCAAACCGCCCCAGAGAAGTAAGCGACCCGATGTCTTAATTCCTTGCCCGAGGGTGTGGTTGACCGATTCCCCGTTTTGGTAGGACTTCCCCAGGTTAAAGGTAGAGAGCCGGCCCCAGTATTTGGCGTATTGGACGGGAACGGAATCATTCAGGCCGTACTTTTCCCGAATGTTCGCTTTCGCCGATGCCGTGAGGGCCTTTTCACCACCCTTCAGTTCCACTGGATCGCCCGGCATGATGAAGAACAGGATGAACATCAGCGTGAGCGCGGCCCACACGACGAACACGGTCAGTAACAGACGCTTGATTAAATACGAGCCCATATGAATCCTCGTGAAACGAAAGGACAAGGAGATGAACGTCGGGGGCCGGCATTTGCCGGCCCCCGATCGATCACAAAAACTGCTGTTTAGCTCAAGGAGCGAGGGTGATCTCGTTGTAGAGCACAAACCCCAGCGGCGTGATTTTCAGGTTCTTCACCTTCGGGCTGAACACCATGTTGCTAGCCCGGTTTACGGTCGGGAAGATAACGGCGTCGTCGGTCAGCGCGATCTTCTCGGCCTGGGCGTAGATGGCGGCCGAGGCTTTCGGGTCAGCGGTGGCGCGTGCCTGACTGACGAGGGAGTCGAACTTGTCGCTCTTGTAACGCTCCAAGTTGTCGCCGTCTATAGATGCCGAAGCCAGGAGCGGGTACATGAAGTTGTCGTAGAGCACGTAGTCGGCGAACCAACCGGCGCGGATGATCTGTCCGCCACCCTTCCGCATCTTGCTGAAGTACGTACCGTCGGCGGGGAACGGATCGAGCTTGGCGTCAATCCCCGCGTCTTTT
>JAYVSS010000125.1:0-8416 GCA_043775075.1 Acidimicrobiia bacterium | reverse complement strand
CCCTGGACGAATGCGCTCATCGATGCGTTCGTCGCCGCCGCCACGAGTTGGGTGTCGCCGGCCCTGGCCTAGTGGGGTGGCGGGCCCTACCGGACCTTCGCCGGGTCCGGACGAACCCAGCCCTCCCCCGCCATGTGCCGTCGCACGATGCGAGCGGGCGAACCGGCCACCACGCACCGATCGGGCACGTCTGTGGTCACCACCGAACCAGCTGCCACCGTGACGTGTTCGCCGATCGTCACCCCCGGAAGGACCACCACTCCATGACCGAGCCATGAACCACTTCCTATGCGTACTGGCTTTTCTGGCATCGACTGACCGCCGATCGGCCGGGTCAGATCTTCGTACCCATGGTTCTGATCGGTGATGTAGCAGTTGTGCCCGGTCCACACGTCGTCGCCGATATCGATGCCCCAGTGCGACACGATCGCCGTGCCCTTATTGATCAGGCAGCGGTCACCGATCCGTAGTACCGATTCCGACATCATCTCTTGATCCGGCGCGATCCCGACCGAGAGGGTGACTCCGGGACCGATGTAGGTGTTCGCCCCGATGTGCATGTACCGCTCGCCGTAGAGCGTGTTCCACGGGAAGGCGAAAAACGAGCCCTCCCCAAACGCCCCGAAGCGTTGCGCTCGTTTTGACGTCGGGCCAATCGCTCCCCACAGGGTGATGCGATCCCAGCCACGGTGCACGAGGTCGGTCCGTGATTGAGCAATCCGCAGCCGGATCGCCGCCCACAAACGCGCAGGATGGGGGAAGCGAAGCGCCACGGACGGCGAGAGTAGACCTGAATTCGGCCCGGTGTTGAAGGTCGATGCCGAAGGACGATGTTGGAGAACCGGGCGAACTTCGCACAGACTCGGGGAAATGAATACGCCCGTAGCTCTGACCCGCTCTGGACCGGTGACCGGAAACCTCCTCCCCGCCGACGACACCCATAGGGCGGACGTCGCTCGGTTTCGAGGGATTCCGTTCGCCGACACCATCGCCGGCGCCAACCGTTTTCGGGCTCCACAACGCGAGCGGCCGTGGAGCGAGCCGCGTGAATGCAACGCGTGGGGCGATATATGTCCGCAGGTGGCGTCGGCCATGGAAAAGATGCTCGGTTCGTCGAAGATCACCGCCGGCGACGATTGCCTGAACCTGAACGTGTGGACCCCGGCCGCTAAGGACGCTGGCCGTCCGGTCATGGTGTGGATGCACGGAGGCGCCTACGTGACGGGGACTGGAGCCACCCCCTGGTACGACGGGCAACGGTTCGCGGCGAATCACGACGTCGTCGTCGTTACCCTCAACTACCGGCTGGGAGCTCTCGGGTACCTCGACCTGACCCGGCTTGTGCCCGACGCCGCCGATGCATTCACCCCGAACTGCGGTCTGCTCGATCAGATCGCCGCCCTCGAATGGGTCCGGGAGTGTATTTCGGCTTTCGGCGGTGACCCCGGCAATGTCACCGTGTTCGGTGAGTCGGCCGGAGCGATGAGCATCGGCGCGCTCCTCGGCGCACCCGGCGCAACGGGCCTCTTTCGTCGAGCCATTCTGCAATCGGGGGCGGCGGCCAACGTTTCCTCACCGGCCAAGACTGACCGGACAGCGACAGCATTTCTGGACGCGCTCGGTCTCACGCCAACAATTGAGTCGGTGTCGTCGCTGGCGACGTTGGGCATCGATGAAATCGTTCGAGCGTCGGGCGCCGCCGACAACAGCGCCATTTCCGGCGGCGGGCTCGGCTGGCAACCGACAACCGGCACATCGTCGCTCCCCGAGCATCCGCTCGACGTGGTTGCCGCCGGACGGTGCGCCGGAATCGACGTGCTCTTCGGAACGACTCGGGAGGAGATGCGGTTGTTCACGGCATTCGATCCGAGCAGCGCATCGCTCGATCACGGCGGCATCGTCGCCCGCCTGTCCCACACGTTCGACGAGGTTCGTGCCCGCTCCGTGGCCGACGGATATGCTGCCGATGCTCCCGACCGAGAGGCGACGGAAACGTGGGTGGAAATTGCCACCGATCAAGTGTTTCGCTGGCCCGCTGACCGACTCGCACGCGCGCTTAGCACCGGTAGGGCAAACAGTCAGTGGGCATATGAGTTTACTTTTCAATCGTCGGCCTTCGGTGGCGTGCTCGGCTCCTGTCATGCCCTGGAGATCCCGTTTGCCTTCGACAACCTGCATCAGCGCGGCGTCGAGATGTTCACCGGGTCGAGCCCCGAACGCCAAGGGATTGCCGACATCCTTCATCACGCGTGGGCGAGCTTCGCCCGCCACGGAAATCCAAATGTGGCCGCCAGTCCGAAGGCCCCGGAATGGTTCGCCTGGACGCCCACCGAACGATCGACCTTCACCATTGGTGTGGACGTAGAAATGATCGACGACCCGCGAGGCGAGGCGCTTCGACGGTGGGCGCAATGACCGACCTATGGCCCGTCGTTGACCCCTCGGAGTACAACGACCAGGACCTGGTGAACACGTTCAATCACCTCGCGTACTTCTTGATCAAATGTGTTGATGGCAATCTTGAAAGTCACGCCGACTTAGTAAGCGTGCAGATGGACGCGTTTCGTCAGCTGGCGATGGAAACCGGCACCGTGATCCCCGCCGACGCCACGCTGACGCAAGCCAACGACGTACTACGCAAGCGTTTCGGGGCCCGAGATGGGGCAAACCTGGCGCCGACGGCACTCCAAGAATGCGTTCGCGTCGGCATTGCCGCCGCCCGCACCGGCGGTCGGCGGACGCGTTCTGCGCTGACCGGACAGGGGACCGTTGTCGGGCTTTTCACCAGCGATGGAGGCGTGCCGAAGCGGGCTGTAGACGCCGTGGAGGTCGGCGTCCGCGGTGTGGTCGGCGACCGTCAAGAACATCGCCAGCATCACGGACGCCCGTTCCAGGCACTCTGTCTGTGGTCCACCGAAGTCATTGATGCGCTGCGCGCGGAGGGGCATCCGATTGGGCCGGGAAACGCCGGCGAGAACATCACCGTGCACGGCCTCACATGGGCGGGGATTCGTCCCGGCGCGCGGCTTCAGGTCGGCGAAGTCCAGGCGGAAGTGTCTTCGTACGCCGATCCCTGCTCGTTCAACGCCCGATGGTTCTCCGACCGGAAATTCTCCCGTATCGATGACGAGCGCTACCCCGGTTGGGGCCGCATCTACGCCTGGGTCCTGCGTCCCGGTTCCGTCCGCGTGGGAGACACCGTCGTGGTGGAGCCAGCGGTATGAGCCCGCAGTTGGCCGACGTTCGACGCATCATCCCCACGCCGCTCCCGAGCGCTGGCGATCCGCTGCGGGGCACCTACAAACCCGCCCATCGCGGCCGCATGCATCAGTGGTTCGCTCCCCTCGCGGCGGTGGCCGGCGTGGCGCTCGTGGTGAACGCCCGCCCCGGAACCAAGCTGGCGTGTGCGATCTACATGCTGTCGTTGACCGGGTTGTTGTGTACCAGCGCGCTGTACAACCGGGCTGTCTCCACGCCGGCGTTTCGTCCGTGGATGCGGTGGCTCGATCACTCGATGATCTTCGTGTTGATCGCCGGGTCGTACACGCCGGTGTGCCTGTATGTGCTGCCGCGCTCGTGGGGAATTCCGCTTGTCACGGCGATTTGGATTGGCGCCCTCGGAGGCGTGGCGTTCAAAATTTCGCCGCTACGCGTGCATCGACGCGTGGCCGGAATGCTCTACGTCATCCTTGCCGGCGCGTACATCGTGGCCATACCAAAATTGCTCTCACTCATGAGCACCGGCTCGTTAGCAAGTATGCATATCGCCAACGCCGCGTACGCCTTGGGTGCCGTGTGCCTGTGGCTCCGTCGCCCGAATCCCACGAAGGATTTCGGGTACCACGAGGTCTGGCATGTGTTCGTGGTGATCGGCGGCGCAGGTCACTTCGTGATGACCTGGCTCGCCGTTGCCTAATCCACTAAGAGCATGCGCTGCTAGGCGTTTTGGATTGCTCGCCACACTTTTTCGGGGGTGACGGGGATGTCGATGTGCTTCACCCCGAGATGGGCGAGCGCGTCGCATACTGCGCTCTGCACCGCCGGCGTGGAGCCGATGGCCCCGGACTCGCCGATGCCCTTGGCCCCCAGGGGATTCAACGGCGTTGGCGTTTCCATGGTGACGAGCTCAAAGCTGGGAAGCTCGGCCATGGAGATGATGCCGTAATCGGCGAAGTTCGACGTGATCGGGTTGCCGTCCTCGTCGTAGCGAATCTCCTCGAGCAAGGCCTGAGCAACACCC
The DNA here is from genome assembly GCA_043775075.1 of Acidimicrobiia bacterium. Classification (GTDB taxonomy): domain Bacteria; phylum Actinomycetota; class Acidimicrobiia; order Acidimicrobiales; family JANYDT01; genus JANLQX01. Next base: position 4,176 of record JAYVSS010000125.1, on the reverse strand, counting down.
TGGGCGATACCGCCATGACGCTGGCCTTCGACCAGCAACGGATTGACCAACGTGCCCGAATCGTCGCACGTAATCATGCGAACGAGGACGGTTTCACCGGTATCGGTGTCCACTTCCACCACGGCCACGTGAGCACCGAACGGGAAGGTGGGGGTCGAAGCAAAGTCTTCGGCCGCCGCCAGGCCGCCGGTGTCGGCTGCTTCGGTGGCGACCTCGGCCCAGGTCCGCGACACCATCGGTGTTCCCGACACATGGAACACGCCCCGGTCCACGTCGAGCGTCACGTCGTCCACGTTGGCCTCCAGCAGGTTGGCGGCGATTTCGCGAGCCAGAGCAACAACAGACTTCGAAGCCTTCTGTACGGCGGCGCCACCCAACTGGAGCGAACGTGATCCAAACGTTCCAACGCCCTTCGGCACCATGTCGGTGTCGCCGTGGACCACGGTGATCTTGTCAAACGCGATACCGAGTTCGTCGGCGGCGATCATCGACCACGACGTCACGTGGCCCTGTCCGTGCGGCGATGTTCCGGTGTAGACCGTGGCCGAACCGTCGGCGAGGATTTCCACCTTGCCCCACTCCTCCCCCGGCGTGGGGCCGGCGGTGACCTCCACGTAGACCGACACGCCGATGCCCAGTTGCTTGGTGGCCTTCGACGCCCGGCGCGATGCTTGTTCGGCTCGCAGACTTTCGTAGCCCGCCTGGGCCAACGCCATGTCCAGGGACCTCTCGTAGTCGCCCACGTCGTAGGTGGTACCCACGGCAGTGGTGTAGGGGAATGTGTCCTTCCCAATCAAGTTTTGGCGGCGCAGGGCCACCGGATCCATGCCGATTTCGGCGGCGTAGACGTCCATCATCCGCTCGGCCGTGAGGGTGGCTTCCGGGCGGCCGGCGCCCCGGTACGCGGCCACGGGGGTGGTGTTGGTGAGCACGGACGTGGCGTTGCATTCGACCTTGGCAATGGCATAGACCGCCGACGCCATCGTGCGCGTCATATAGGGAAGGAACGCCCCGATCATGCCGTAGGCGCCAGCGTCCTGGATGACCTCGATGCGGTAGGCCTGCACCTGGCCGTCTTTGGTGCCGCCCATCGTGGCGTAGTGAATCTGGGCTCGACCATGAGCGAGGCCGGTCATGTTTTCGGTGCGCGTCTCGGTCCATCGAACCGGTCGATTCACTGCTTTGGCCAGGTACCCGAGCAAGAGTTCTTCGGCATAGATGCCGATCTTCGGACCGAATCCGCCGCCCACGTCGGGAGCAACCACCCGCACCGCGCCGTCGGCCAGACCGTAGAGGCCCTGGAGGGCATCCCGAGCGGCCTGCGGGGTTTGCGTGGAGCACCAGTGGATGAGGCGATCGTTGTGCCAGACGGCGGCGGACGAGCGGCCTTCAAGCGGAGCTGCCGCCACGCGGTTATGGACGACGCGCTGGGTGACAATCACTTCGCATCCGTCGAACAGGTTCGGGTCCGAGCCGAACTGGAGCGCCATCGCCACGTTGGAGCCGTTCGGCTCGCAGATGAGCACTTCGCTGGCGGCGGACTTCTCGATGTCGATGATCACCGGTAGGGCGTCGTACTCAACGACCACGAGTTCGGCCGCATCTGCTGCCTGTGACGCCGTTTCGGCCACGATGACGGCGATTGGCTCCCCCACGAACCGCACCTTGGCGGTAGCCAGAATGGGGCGACCCAGCGTGGCCGGCAGCATCGGGAATCCCGGCGGCATGTCCCGGCCCGGGAGGTCGGCAATGTCGTCGTAGGCGTACACGGCGAGCACTCCCGGCGCGGTCTTCGCTTCGCTCGTGTCCACCGACAGCAATGTGGCGTGGGCCATGGTGGAGCGGACGTAGACGGCGTGGGCCGCTCCGTCCAACAACGGGTCCCGCACATCGGCGGTGTAGGTACCGCCAACGGTCAAGAACTTCGGGTCCTCTTTACGGACGACTCGGGTACCAACGATGCTCATGCGTGCTCCTGAAGGCGGGAAATCAAACGAGTTTCGACCCTACCCGCAGGTGTGACGAAACTGACAACAAGCCGCGTTTGCCGGGCCGACGTTGTCCCTCGCGATCCGGACGAGGGCTGAGGGCGGCCTGAGGAGCATGGTTCGCCGTTATCTCGGACAACGGCGAAGCTGGATGTATGTCAATGATCCTGGCGGTGTCCGCCGGTCCCCTGGCGCTGGCGCTCACCGCCGGGGTAATCGTCGCATTTAACCCGTGCGGGTTCGCCATGCTCCCGGCGTACTTGAGTTACTACGTCGGTAGTTCATCGACCGAGGCGGAGCGCCCGCTGGCCCAGCGCCTCGTGCGGGCCGCCACCGTCGCTTCGGTGGTGACACTCGGGTTTGTGACCGTCTATGGCACCATCGGGCTGCTCGCCAGCCAGGTCTTCTCCAGTATCAGCAGGGCCGTTCCGTTCATTTCCATCGGTGTGGGCATGGCCTTGGTCGTCTTAGGAATCACCATGCTGCGGGGCTACGAACCCAAACTTTCATTCTTGAAAGTCGGGACCATCGATCAGGGCAAAGGCTTGCGATCGCTATACATCTTCGGGTTGTCCTATGCCGTGGTGTCGTTGTCTTGCGGTTTTGCCGGGTTTTCGGGGGTCGTTGTCAGCACCCTGCGAGACGGCTCGATCGTCGGTACCGCGGCGACGTATCTCACCTTCTCGCTAGGCATGGGCCTGGTGCTGATGATCCTCACGATGGCCGCCGCCGTGGCCCAACAAACGGTGGCCAGAACAATGCGTAAAACCCTTCCCTATGTGAACAGAGCATCGGGTTTCTTCCTCATCGTCGCCGGGCTCTACGTGTCGTTCTACGGCGTCTGGTCCTACCGGGTGCGGACGAACGGTTCGGCCACTGCGGGGCCCGTCATTTGGGTGGAGCGGTGGTCCGCATCCATCAGCACCTGGCTGCAGAGCCTGTCCACGACCACGATCGTGGCGACCGTCTTGGGCGTTGGAGCAATCATCGCCGCCGCCTTCGTTGCCGCTCGGCGCGCACCGCGATCCCCCCAAACCATGGCCAAGGAGCCCTAATGACCAACCCCATCACCGACACCCCTCGACCACTTCGGGTGAAGCGTTTCGCCGGTGCTGCGCTGGCGGCGATCACTGGTTTGAGTCTGGTCATGGGCGCGGCGAGCGCGGCGACCAAGGCCGTGCCCAAACCGTCGGCCAAATCTCCGAGCAAGTCGGCGACCAAAAGTGCCGCCGCCAAAGTGATGCCGACAACGTTTCCCGCAATCAAGGTGATCGATTTGGCCACCTCGAAGACCATCGATTTGGCCACCCTGAATGTCACGTCCAAACCCCAGCTGGTGTGGTTTTGGGCGCCCACTTGAAGCAGCTGTAACCGGGAAGCCCCCGGCGTCGAGCAGTTTGCTCGCGATAACGCAGCCAAGGTGTCCCTGGTTGCTATCGGTTCCTATGATTCCCTCAGCGAGGCTCTCGATTTCCGTAAGCGTCACGGTCTGAATTCGGTTCGAGCACTGTACGACGAGGAAGCGAAAAGTCGTCGAGTGTGGAAAATTCTTGGCCAGCCAGCGGCACTACTCATCGGAGTCGACGGGAAAATCCTCGCTCGCTACACCGGCGAGATCGACTACGCCGACGTACTCAAACGGGTGTAACCGACCGGCCGTCAGCTGACCAGGGCGGCGAGCACGTCGTTCACCGATGGGTTGACCATGGCCTGACCTTTGACCACCACGGTCGGAACGACTTCATTACCTCGTGCCACCGACCGCACGAATGCCGCCGCCTCCGGGTCATCCCAGATGTTTCGCTTTTCGAACGCCACGTCGGCCCGTACGAGGTGGCGTTCCAGGGAGGAGCAAAACCCACAGCCCGGGCGCCAAAACATCACGATGTTCGATTGCGCCGAAGCGGATTGCGTCTCACTCATCGGTGCAATGTTACCGAAGCGCTGGGCTTTTCTACCCTCCGACGCAGCGGTGGCTCCACTGGCGGTGGCACCCGGCGGACGGGCAGGTTTCGAAGCAACTCCGACACCGTCGAGGCGATCTCATCAACCGCTGCATCGACCGCTTCGTGGGCTCCGGCCGGAACCGTGGTGAACGCTCCCACCTTGCGGACAAATTGGAGCGCAGCAGCGCGCATCTCGGTGGACGATGCGGGCGGTTCAAGGCCCCGAAGCGGCGTGATGTTTC
>JAYVSS010000124.1:0-5130 GCA_043775075.1 Acidimicrobiia bacterium | reverse complement strand
CGGTGTACGCCCAGCTCGCCAAGGTACTTTCTAAGCGATTGAAAAAGGGCAAGCCGGTTTTCCTTCCGCATCCAGCGGTGCGTCGCAAGACTGACTAGTCCGGCCAACCCGGGGTGTCGGGATCGAGCTGAATGCCCGTGCTGTTGAGAAAGCCTGACACCATCCGGTAAAAGCCAGCCACCATGACGAGCTCGATCAGCTGCGCTTCGTCCCACCGCCCGGCAAGTTGTTGCCAGGTGCGATCGCTGACGCAATCATCGGTGCACAAATCATCGGCCATGGCGATCAGTGCTGCGTCGTCGGCTCGCCACGCATACGAAGTGGGCTTACGAATTAACGCGGCGATCTCGGCGTCTTTGAGCCCCACTCGCTTCCCGATGATCGTGTGCTGCCCGAATTCGTAGACCGCTCGGCAGTTCCACCCGACACGCAGAATCACGATCTCGCGCTCGCGTTCTGGGAGCGTTCCTTTCGAGAGGAATAGGCCGCCGAGAACGTTGAATCTCTTGAGCAAGGCCGGATGGTGACCGAGCGTTCCGAAGATGTTGAGGGGCTTACCGTCGGGTCTGCTCAAACCCTTGGCGTATAGAGCTGCGAGATCGTCTGACGGGTGGACAACCGCCGGTATGCGCGGATGCCTCGGGCGACGCTTGTCCGACATGGTTCGTGGACCGGCCGGAGTTTCCTCGCCGTTGTCGTCGCCGTCATCGTCCATCGATGCCCCCTCTGACGCCGCGCTGGCCGAGCCGAGGAGCTGTTCGATGAGTGCCGACGCCTCCGCGGTCGAGAACTTGCCGCCGGCCTGGCGCTGGCTCAGGTCGAGCGGATGACGTGCTTCCCGAAAGCTCGCGTAACCGGCTTTGCCGAGGAGAGCTTCGAGGTACTGCAGCTGCTTGGCCGAGGCTGATGGACCGTTGCTTTGACCAAAACTCATACCGACACGCTACCGACCCGGTGCCAATGTCGAGCCGGCATGCACGGACACTAGGCGGTACCGATGAGCGCCTTCTCGAAGGCGGCGATGGCTTCACTCATCTCCGCTTCGGTGACCACGAGGGGAGGCATGAAACGGATTACTGACCCATACGTTCCGGCGTTCATGAGCAGGAGCCCGTTGGCCTTCGCCCCGGCGACGATCGCCGCCACCCGAGCGGGGCTGTCGAACTCGACACCAACCATGAGGCCCAAGCCCCGCACGTCGATGATCGCCGGATGATCCGCAGCCATGCGCTGGAGCTCGCCCACAAGCTGGGTGCTGCGGGCGTTGACGTTGTCCATAAATCCGTCGGCCGTCAGCACTTCGATGGTGGCGATAGCGGCGGCACACGCCACCGGGTTACCTCCGTAGGTGCCGCCGTGAGAACCGGGAATCCATTTCGCCATCAGCTCAGACCGGGCGCCGATGGCGCTAAACGGCATGCCCGAGGCAATGCCCTTGGCCATAATCAGAATGTCCGGCGCGATGTCGAAGTGATCGACGCAGAACATTTTGCCCGTGCGAGCAAAACCACTCTGGACCTCGTCGGCGACAAACAAGATGCCATGCTCCCGGCAGATGTCCACGATGGCGTGAATGAAGCGTGGAGGCGAGGCGATATATCCGCCCTCGCCGAGTTCGGGCTCCAAGATCACGGCGGCCGTTTCCGATGGAGCGGTTTGGGTCATGAGGAGATGTTTGAACGCGTCGATACAACGATCGATCTCGTCGTCCTCGGTCAGCTTGGTGTGCAGCAGATCGGGGAACGGGGTCACGAAAACACCAGAAGGCAGAGGACCGTATTTCAGCTTGTAACTGGTCTTCGACGTGGTCATCGCCATCGTGAGATGGGTGCGGCCATGGAAAGAGCCGTTGAACACCACGATGTTTTGGCGACCGGTGGCGTGCTTCGCCAATTTCACCGCGCCCTCGGTGGCCTCGGCCCCGGAATTGGTGAAGAAAAATGTTTCAATCGAGGCTGGCGTGATCTCGCGCAGCGCTTTGGCCAGCGGGAGCAGAAGGTTGTGGTGGTAACAGTTCACCTGAGCGTGAATGAACTGGGCCGCCTGCTTCTGGATCGCCGCAACCACGTGGGGATGGCAGTGGCCGGTGGATGTCACCGCAATACCGCTGGTGAAATCGATGTACGCGTCGCCCGACACGGTTGTCACACGGCAGCCTGAACCAGACACCACATCAAGCTCAGTCACTCGCGCCCAAACACCAGCGAGATAGGGCGCTTCGGGGGAAGATCCAGTCATTTAGCGATCCTTGCCGTCGGGGCCCTTGGGTGTAGGGCAACCATATAAGTCCACCACGAATCGGTGGTTACCTCGGGCCTTCCCCGACCCACGTCGGAATGGCGGATTCCGGCGATCGCCGCCGGGTCGTCTCCAGAGGGTCGCCGTCCGGCCCGCAACGCCAAAGCGCCAGTGATGAGGGCGATAACGCCGCTCCGAACGAGTTTGGTGGTCGGCGATCCGGTGAACGCTAAGGCGCGGGGTGAGTCGGACCTTCCGAGATCGACCCCGAGCACGCTGGCGTGGCGACTTCGTGACGCGGGTTGGGTCGTGGCGGTCCTGGCGACGCTTGAGGTCGAGGTTTCCGTGGGGGCGTTTTCAGAAGCGAACCAGCGGTGGGTGGCAAAGTCCCGACGCGCACGCCCAGCGACGCTTTCAAGCCAGGCGATGCATCCAGCCGTGCGTATCGATGGATCGGCCGTATTGAATATCGATAAGCGCGCTCCGTAGTTGCGTGGTGATGTCGCCGGCAATTTGGTTTCCGGCCTCGCCGCCTTCCCAGACCAAACGCCCGACGGGTGTGACCACGGCCGCGGTGCCACAGGCGAACACCTCGCGAACCGAGCCGCTGGTCACTCCCTGGCGCCACTCATCGACCGAAACCGGCCGCTCTTCGACGGTGAGCCCGAGCTCCTTGCCCAGTGTAAGGATCGACGACCGCGTGACGCCTTCGAGAATGGTGCCGGAGAGTGGGGGGGTTGTGAGTCGGCCGTCGGCGTGGACGAAGTAGAGGTTCATGCCGCCGAGCTCTTCGACCCATTTGCGTTCCACGGCATCGACGAAGCACACCTGATCGCAACCGTTGGCCGAAGCCTCAAGCTGTGCGGCCAGACCGGCGGCGTAGTTGCCGCCACACTTTGCCGCTCCAGTTCCGCCGAGTGCGGCTCGTGTGAAGTTGGACGATAGCCAGATGCTCACGGGCTTCACACCACCGGCGAAGTACGGGCCCACGGGGGAGGCGATGACCATGAATCGCACTTCGGCGGCCGGGCGAACGCCGAGGAACGATTCCGACGCGAACATAAATGGCCGGAGATACAGACTGTTCTCGCCCCCCGACGGCACCCAATCGACGTCGATCTGAACCAGCTGCTCGATGGCGTTGACGAAGTTGTCGGGCGAGAACGTCGGGAGGGCCAGGCGCTCGGCCGAACGGTTGAACCGGGCGGCGTTCGCATCCGGACGAAACGTCCACACCGAGCCGTCGGCGTGGCGGTAGGCCTTCATTCCCTCAAATATTTCCTGGGCGTAGTGCAGAACCGCCGCCGCCGGGTCGAGTTGGATTGGTCCGTACGGAAGGATCTGCGCGTCGTGCCAACCATCAGCCGCTGTCCAGGTGGCCTGCACCATGTGATCGGTAAAGAATTTTCCGAAGCCGGGCGAAGCAAAGATTTCGTTTCGACGCTCCGCGCTGGTCGGGTTCGTCCGGAGGGTGGTGGTGTACTCGAGGGCCATAGGGAACCAGGGTACGAGCCCGCGGGCAGCGAGAGCGAGATGATTCGGCCGGCGTTAGGTGGCGACCAGCTTCGGTGTCGCAGGTAGGTCCTGGCGAACGACATCGAATCCGTCTTCATTGGTGGCGCCGATCGCTATCAGCTCGGTGCGCGAGAGTGCGGTATGACCCGGGCATTGCAGCCACTCGTCGCCGTCCACCGCTCCCGGGTAGCGAAATGAGCCGAGCGGAACACGCATACCGTCACGCCTGATGAACCACCACCGGTACACCTTGCCCACCTCGAAATCCCGAACATACAGATATGCGTACGTGCCAGCCGGTGTCTGATCGATTGCCACCCAGGCCTTGGGTGGAGTCAGGCCCGGGCGCGTGACCGGCGGCGTCGGCGATGGCGCGCGCAATGAGACAGTCGAGAAGCGAACTTTTTCGAAAGCGCGCTTAGGTTTCTTCGGCGTCGCGACCAATCGCTCGGTGCCGAGGGTGGAGCCAACGCCGAGAGCAAAGACCGCCATGCCGGCGGCGACCATTGTTCGCTTCCGTGGGCGTCGTGGAGCAACGACGCCCGGAGTTCGAACCGTTTCCGCAACGGGCACGACATCGGAAAATGTGGACGAGATTAGTTCGGCGTTCGCCCGGGCGAAGAGACGAGAAGCCGCGTCGGGTGTGGGCTCGAGTCGCTCGCCGACGATGGCGGACGCTAACTCGGTTGTGTCAAAAAGGTTGGCTATCGGACGTAGTTCTCGCAGCTCTGCCGAACACCATGTGCACGTATCAATATGCAAACGCATCGAGCGCGATTCGGTCTCGCTCATCCCACCGACGAGGTACGCGCCGAGGTCGACGGTTCGCTCGCACTGAAGAGGTGTGGGTCCCCCGCTCATCGTTTCGTCCTTATTCATGCCAGCCCATCTCTTCCAGCACTCGTCGCACCGATTTCAAGCCGTAAAACACCCGGGTCCGTAGCGTCGCTTCGGGAATTCCGAGAACATCAGCAATCTCAGAATACGGACGGTCTCGGACATAGGTGAGAACCAGCGCGTCGCGTTGTTCGGCGGGGATCCGACGCAGAGCCTCTTCGAGCATCCACGAAGAAAGCATGGCATCGAAGCCCGCTTCGGTGCTGCGTTCAAACGACTCGCCGGTTTGCGATGGGGGAAGGGTGAACCGCCGTCCGCGGGACCTGAGGGCGTCGATGCACACGTTGCGGGCGATGGCGTACATCCACGTACGAATGGAACCGGCTGACGATTCAAAGCGGTCGGCCGCCCGCCACGCCCGGAGGAACGTTTCCTGCATGGCCTCTTCGGCGAGGCCCCGGTCGCCCACCAGATGGTGACAAAACCGGAAGATTTCGCTGCCGTGGAGGTCGTAAAGAACCCGGAGATCGTCCACATTGC
>JAYVSS010000123.1:0-3649 GCA_043775075.1 Acidimicrobiia bacterium | reverse complement strand
ATCGACGCAAGGTACGCAGAGTCGTTCACGTCCACCTCGCCAAAGTTGCAACAGGCCACGGTCGCGTTCCAGAAACCAGCACCGGTGCCGTCCTTCGTGCCGTCTGGATAGACCGTCAGAAATCCCTTTTCGTCCGCCCGCGATTGTATGCCCACGTATTTCTTCATTGACTCGCCGGTGCCGGTGTACCCATGCAACACGATGAGCAGCGGGGCGGGTATAGCGGGATCGTACGTCGTCGGCAGGTTCACTGCGAAAGGTCGAGACGGGTCAATCGTCGTGGACAACGATCTCGTTCGAGGCACCACTTTCAACGGCTTCGTGTTGCTGGGCGTACCAACCGTGGACTTGGGGGCGGCGCCTTTCAGCGCACGAGCCGCACCGGTATCGATTGAGGCGGTGGTGCCACATCCGACGCCGACGACGCACGTGACACCAAGCACCAACCCGAGGAGCAAGCGGTGACCCAAAGCATGCATGGCTCCACTTTACGGTCTTGTCTTCAGGCTCGCGGCGAGACGACGGCACCGAGGTTGAGCGTACCTGTGCTGCCGCGTACTCTGCGCTCTCGCTTGCGCTCTCGGGGAGCCGTCTCAGCGGAGTGGCCTCAGCGAACGACGATCACGCCGGCTCTGCTCACGGTGAAGCCCCGCCGGGGTCCGGCGATGGTTACACACGTCATGCCTTTCTCCGCCGATGTGCAGGTGATGGTGCCAAGCGTGCGGGACTTGCCGTAAGCGAGCGTTCCGCAATCCGCCGGGCACATCGGTCCAATATCGCCCCGGCACCCACCGGACCAGTACGAGTTCTTATAGGTCGAGCCCGATTTCACGGATGTGATGCCGACGTCGGTGGCCGCCCAGTCAAGGTCGCAATCAGCGGGCTTCGGGGGGAGCTTCTTCCACGCCGCCACTTTGACCAGACACGATGCAAACGCGCCGTCACTCTTGCTCATCATGCAGTCAATGTTCTTCGACGGGGTGGTGAAGTTGATGATCGTGTCGCCTTGGGCGTAGGCGTTCGGAGATGACAGGCCAAGGAACAATGGGACCATCACTATGGCAAGCACACTTACTATATCGGCCGGCCGACGCGGCCTAGTCATGAGGATTCCACGGCCAGGTAGCGATCGATGTTCTGATGGAAGTGTCGTATGCGCGCTTCTTGATATTCGCCGAGGGTAACGGTCTTCTTCGGTGATGCCCGCAACCCTTTCTGCACCCGGAACAGGTTTGCCGTGTCCTGCTCAAAGATGGCACCGAGACCGCCGAGCTGGGGCGCCGACGTCCACGGCGCGTCAGCGGCAATACGATGCACTTTGGCCGACGGCGGGCGCTCCCCGGCGAACGGCATCAGCATCATCACCGTCATGATCGTCGAATTCACGTCGTCACCGTTGGGCCGGAACCGATACTGGATCGGCGAGCCATACGCCACCCACGGCATAAAATTCGGAAACACGAAGTACTCCACGGCGTCCACCATCAGCGCGTCGCAGACGTTGGAAAGGTCCGCTCCGGCAATCGCCCCGATCCGCGAGCGGGAGTCCGCCGCGGCATACGGCCGGGCCCGATCGCCCTCGGGAAGGACGAGTTCTTCGGCCTCCGTCCCGCGGTAGTTGCGGATCGTCTTGAGGATTTCCACCTGCTCATAATTTCGTCCGCCGATGTGCGGGGAGGCCACAGCGAAGGGGGTGATCATCCGAGAATGCCGGTCGTAGATGTCGTACTGCGTGTTCGCATCTCCCGTGTACGGAAGAATCTGCGGATGGGTCACCACCGAGTGATACGCCTCGATGAAGGCACCCATCGTGACTTTCCAATTCGCCGGCATGATCCGCTCGACGTGGATGGCGATGAAACGATCGTCCAGAGGGAAGTGTTCGAAATGATCGGGAAGATTCTGAAGGTATGCGCGCAGAGGTTCGCAGTTCTGATCAAAGTTGATAAACACGAATCCCTGCCACGTGTCGATCTGCAGTTCGGGCAAGGCAAACTTGGCCTCATCAACCTGGGGGAAGTCCCACTTGCAAGAGATCCAGTTCAGCGAGCCGTCGAGATTCCACGTCCAACCGTGAAACGGACAGCGAAACTGCGGAACATTTCCGCTATCAACGCGCAGTTGCGTGCCGCGATGTAAACACACGTTGTGGAACACCTTGATGGCACCCGGACCATCGCCGAGTGCGACCCGAACCACGATGACGGAAAGGTGGGCGATGTCGTAGACCACGTGATCACCAACCTGGGGAATCTCCTCGACCCGACAGGCCCATTGCCACACCTTCTTCCACAGCCGCTCGACCTCAAGGTCGTGAATGGGCCGGGAGGTATAGGCCGTGGTGTCCACATCGGTCGTGCCGAGGGTGGACGGGCGATGCTCAAGCAACGGGGGCGGCACCGGCCGCGAGTCGGCGTGGAGAAGTTCCTCCACCGACTCCATGTCGGAAGGTTTGAAGTCAACAAAACTGCTCATCGGTGGCGGCCTCCAGCGGTCGGCGATCCTGGCTATCGCTCAGCGTCAAAAGTAACCGACGAATCAATTCCATGAGGAAGCCACCGAAGTACTCCGCCGTTAGCCGTTAGCCGTTAGCCGTTAGCCGTTAGCCGTTAGCCGTTAGCCGTTAGCCGTTAGCCGTTAGCCGTCAGGCGTCAGGCGTCAGCCGTCAGCACGACGCAGTTTCGAAAACGAGTCGAACGAGGCCTGATCGGCGGCGATCCGACCGGCATGCCATCCCGCTTCGTTGCCGATCCGGGTCCGAATCTTTCTCATCGACGGAAACACCACAGCGACGGCGTCCTCCACGTCGGCTTCGCGTCGCACCAAGACCGGCAACATCGCCGCCCCGAAGTCCGCCTCGGCTTCATGGGTGGACGCGGCGGCGGCTTCGCGCAGCCGTTCGCCGATGCGGTTGGCGTAGGAAACAAGGAACGACTGGCGAAACGACCTTGTCTTTGACACCCCGGTCTTGCTGACCACCCGTCCGGCCACAACCATGGCGGTGGTGGCCTGGGCGAGCAACGAGGTGAAGAGCACATCGACGACGGCGAGGTCGGTGTCGAACCCAAACACCGTGACAAAGCCCAGCTCTGCGGCGAGAACGGCCCGGCTGCGGTTGGCCGAGGCGACGGCACCCACGAGCATGGCCTTAGCTTCCACGTACGGGGAATCGAGATGGATGCGCCGGGCTTGGGGCAACGATTCAGCGCCGGCGTCGGTGGTCGCCGCGGCGACCATCGCCACATCGATCGAGTGACGGGTCATGAGCTCCTGGGCCTTCTCCGTCAACGCATCGGCTTCCTCGGGGAACTCGGTAGATTCAGCTTTCGCCAGCAGGCCCCGCACCCGACCGAGCACCTTGGCGTCGATCTCCCCCGAGGCTCGCCGACCCTGGGCGGCCAGCGCCGCGCCGGGCCCGGGTGGAGGAATAAGCAACGGGAGTTGCGGAAGACGCTGAAGGCGAGCAAGCAGAACAACGGCGTGTTCGATCACGTCGCGTAGGGCGATGCCGATGGAGCGTGCGCACCGCCCCAACCACGTTGACCGCGTCGGGCGGCGATCGGCCCACCATGGTTCGAGTTCTTCGAGTTGGGCGCTCCATCGCGGATGCATGGGCTGGCCCCAGTGGCGCTCGGCATCGTCGACGATG
>JAYVSS010000122.1:0-4332 GCA_043775075.1 Acidimicrobiia bacterium | reverse complement strand
AGAAGCAATCGCTCGAAGTCGGCCTGGTCGACGAAGGGAAGGACGTCGTGGGCGATCCCGTCAACGAGCGCGTCGGGGGCGCACCCGAGGAGACGCAAGGTGGCGCCGCCGGCCTGCACGATGCGGTCGTTGGCGACGACGAGCACCACATCGGAGGACGTGGTGTCGAGGATATCCGTGCGCTGCCGGGCGAGACGTTCGTGGTGGCGCATGCGGGCCGAGAGGCTAAGAAGGGCGGCAAAGGGCAGGGCCACGCCACTGACCAACAACGCCGTGGCGGTCGATGTGGGAGAAATTTCGGCGAGTCCGGCGGCGGCGCACACGGCGCCGGCGGCACCCGTGGCAAGCAGCAGGGGCTCGACGATATGGCGACGAGGGGAAAGGGACGGAGGAGTGGCCATCCCACTCACCATCGACCGATTGGCCGGGGCGCTGAGTAGGCCTATCGGTTCATCGCGGCATCGGCGGCCAGAGAGCAAGCGGCCCCCGGTGCTGTCGGGTTCGACGAGAATAGGCCCATGTCAAAGAGTGCGTTGCGTGGGTTCGTCGTCGGGATGATGATCGTCGTTTTGGCGTCGTGCGGGTCATCGACCAAGGACACTTTGGCGCTGACGGACACTGAGGCTGGTTCGTCGAGTCAGACGGACGGCCAGGTTGCTGGAGGGGCGGGGCCGATCGCTGCGGCCGCGGCCAGCTCGGAGGCGGCGTTGGCGGCCCAACGGGCGGACGCCGGGAGCACGCTCAAGGGGTTTTCGGTCACGTTCAGCGCTCCGGCGGAAATCGCTGGGGAAGCCAAGGTGGACCTGGTTGGCGCGACCTGTTCGGGCGCCGGAACCGTGGTGGAAGGGAGCCCGTTCGAGTTGGCCTTTGCCACGGCGAAAAACGCCAAGGTCTCGGCCTTTTCGGCAAAGGCGCAAGGCACCTATGAAGGGCCGGGGAACTACTCGGCGGCGTTTACCTGGACCGCACCCGGCGGGGCGAAGACGGGTACCGGCACGATGTTCGTCTACGACGACGAAGCCTCGGGCGAGTTCGCCATCGAAGGCGACGCACCGGTCGCCGGAACGTGGAAGTGCACGTTCAAAAAATAAGGAGTTGTCCAGACGTTGGCATAATTTCCTCGGCCATGTCCGAAGAAACCGCACTCGCCGTCCTCACCGAAAAACGAGGACGGGTCCTCGTCATCACCCTCAATCGTCCGGAGGCGATGAACGCCATCAACACCCGCCACGGGCGTAAAGCTCGGCATCCCTGAAGTCGGAGTCGGTCTGTTCGCCGCTGGTGGTGGCCTCTTGCGTTTGCCTCGGGTGTTGCCCTACGGCGTCGCCATGGAGATGGCGTTGACCGCCGATCCCATCACCGCCGAGCAGGCCCAGGCCTACGGACTTGTGTCCCGTGTTTCCGCCAAGGGTGAAGCCCTGCCGACGGCCATCGCTTTAGGGTCAGTGTCATGGAACAGACCCGGCTGAAAGAGGAAGTGTCGGCGGTGTGGGCTAACGACGTTGTTCCGGCGCTCGTCGGCTATATCGCCATCCCCGCCCTTTCACCGTCGTTCGACGCCGCTTGGTCCTCGCATGGACACCTCGCCCGAGCCGTGGGGCTTTTGCGCGACTGGGCCCTTCGTCTCGGCCTGAGCGGTGTCGCCGTCTCGGTGCGCGAACTCCTGGGCCGCACGCCGGTCATCGTCGTTAACGTCGACGCCACCAGCCTCGAGGTGGCGGCGCAAACGACGGTGCTCATGTACGGACACTTGGACAAGCAGCCCGAGATGGAGGGCTGGTCCGACGGCCTCGGGCCGTGGCGGCCGGTGATCAACGACGGCAAGCTCTACGGGCGGGGCGGCGCCGACGATGGGTATGCCCTTTTTGCCAGTCTCACCGCCATCCGCGGCCTGCGACGCGCCGGTGGAAGTCACGGACGCATCGTGTTGCTCATTGAAGCGGGGGAGGAGTCGGGAAGTCCTGACCTTGCCGCCCACATCGATGTGCTGGCCAACGAACTCGGCGATGTCGGTCTGGTCGTTTGTCTCGACTCCGGCTGCGCAACCTACGACCGCTTATGGACCACCACTTCGTTGCGCGGGCTGGCGCAGGTTCGCTTTACCGTACGTGTACTTACGGAAGGGGTTCACTCGGGGAGCGCCGGCGGCGTGGTGCCATCGTCATTCCGAGTTGCTCGGGCGCTCCTTGATCGCATCGAAGATCCTTTGACCGGGGCGATGCGTCTCCCCGAACTCGACGTTGAAATCCCCGCTTCCGTCGTCAGTGCAACAGCCAACACGGCCGAACTCCTCGGTTCTGAATGGGCTGACCACGAGTACCCGTGGATCAACTCCACCCATGCCGAAAGATGCGGCACGGCGGAGCAGCTTCTTAGCCAATCGTGGCGGGCCGCCTTTGAGGTTACCGGAGCCGATGGACTCCCTCCCACGGCCAAGGCCGGCAATGTCTTACGTCCGCATACGACACTCTCTCTCGCCCTTCGGTTGCCCCCCACGGTCGACACCGAACGCGCCGTCGCCGCGGTTCTACGCGCGCTTACTACCGACGTTCCGAGCGGTGCCGCGGTTGAGGTGGAGACCGAACGCGCCGATGGCTGGGCGGCACCAGCGCTGGCCGACTGGCTATCGGACACGCTCGACGACGCCAGCTACGCCGCGTATGGCACCGGACATCGGTCGCTCGGCGAAGGCGGCACGATTCCTTTCATGGCGATGCTGCAGCGACGATTCCCCGACGCCCAGTTCGCCGTGGCCGGAGTGCTAGGCCCGGGAAGCAACGCCCACGGCCCCAACGAGTTCCTCCACCTCGATTACGCCGAGCGCCTCACTGTTGCGGTGGCCCACATCCTCGATGGCCACGCCCGCCACCTGGTCGACCAGCCGATGTCCACGCTGTAACTCGATGGATGGCACCCGACTCCGCACCCGGCTTTAGCTGTGCGCGTAATTAGCTGCAATGTCGACATGGGTAGACGGCACACGGCCTATCGGGAGCGCCGATTCAACTCTGCGACGGCGGAAACGACGTTGCCCACCTCGGGCCAGTTCACGGCAATCACCGTCGGGTAGCGGCCACGTTCTTTCCGGCAAGCTTCAGCCCGCTTGATAATAAAGCCGGGGTCGTTCGATTTTGTGGCGCTTGACGGCTGCGGCGGAAACGTCTCGATCCAATGATTCATCAGGAGCAGCTTGGCGCTGCTCGGCCCGCGATCCCGGGGACATCCGGATAGGTCGGCGATGCGGATGGCTGAGTACGGCGTGTCTGATATAGACCGAACATATGCTCGCTGGTACCAGGGAGCCGCCCCTTGCTCGTTTTCGGTGAAGACGAGGAGCCGGGTTCGCTCGGCAATCAGTTGACGAATCGTCGGCCACGTGTTCGCCTTCGGCGGGGTGAAGACCTGATCGCTGAGTTCGGCTTCGTCAAATTGCCGCACGGTATCGGCCGGACTTGTTTGATCTTGGATGTCGAGGAGAACGATCTCGGTCGGATGGGCATCGAGAAAGTCACGAACCACGCGCAACGTGTTCTGCAATGGGGTAGCCCCAAGTTCGCAGTAGTTGTGGCAGAGGTAGACGCCCGCTGTGGTCATCGGCTCGGTCAAAGCGGAACGGGCCCGCTCACCGGCGGCGACGGCCTCCTCGCCATAACTACGCACGAGCTCAGCTCGATCAATTCCGACCAGGTCCGTCCATATCCGGCCGTCGGTCGATGGTTTTCCATAGTGGGTATCGATGAGGAGACCGCGTATCCCCGACTCAAGTTGGGCCTTCACATCGGACTCGTGCTCGGGAAAGAGAAACCCGTCCGTGCGGTTATTCATGGAGTTGTGCGTGGCGGCGAGGGTCACTCGATCAAGGGACCGATCGCAAATCTGCGATTGACCGAGACAGAGAAGTGCTCGTTTCGACCGCTGCGCCTCACGCAGCAGTGCGGTCGAAAGCACCATCGCCACGAGGATGAGTGCGATTCCCCATGCCCGCGTTGGCGCAAGGGAGTGAACGCGCTGAACAGTCAGTGGAGCCGTCAGCCGAGTCGCAGGTCTCGCCTTCGACACCTCTGCTTGGTTGTGTGGCGCGTCGTGCCGGCGCGCCGCCGACAGGACGAGTCCACCAAGCATCACGGCCGCCCATATCCAGGAAAGCCGGGTGAAAGCAATCGGCTCAGTGGCATGGCGCAATACTCCGTCGAGGAGCACCCTGTCCGGACCGGCCGGGGCAGACCCGATGAGGTGAGATCGCCAGGTTGCGCGATATCTCGCTGCCCACACCAACGCTGGCCATCAGGAGCGCAATCGAGCCCAGCCGCCGATGCCGCGGACGGTTCGCTC
>JAYVSS010000121.1:0-3665 GCA_043775075.1 Acidimicrobiia bacterium | reverse complement strand
GACGACGACTTCGATGTCGCAGTGAAAGTTGAAACCCACAATCACCCGTCGGCCGTTGAACCATTCGGCGGGGCCAACACCGGAGTTGGCGGGGTGATCCGTGACGTCCTCGGGGTGGCTGCTGACCCGATTGCCGTGACCAACATCCTCTGCTTCGGGCCCCTCGATATGGCGCCCGACCAGCTGCCCGCCGGCGTGCTTCATCCCCGCCGTATTCGTGACGGGGTCGTGGCGGGCATCGCCGACTATGGCAACAAGATGGGACTCCCCACTGTGGCCGGCGCCGTGGCCCACCAGGACGGATTTACCGCCAACCCGCTGGTGTTCGCCGGGTGTATCGGACTCCGGCCAGCCGGGCTGGAGCTGGCCGGCCAGTCGCCCGGTGACCGAATTATCGTCATCGGTGGAGCCACCGGACGCGACGGAATACGTGGCGCCACGTTCTCGTCGGCAACAATGGACGCCACGACGGGCGACGTCGCCGGGGCGAGTGTGCAGATCGGTGACCCGATCATTGAAAAGCTGGTGGCCGATGTGCTGGCCGAGGCTCGGGGATACGGCCTGTTCTCGGCAATTACCGACTGCGGGGCGGGCGGGTTTTCGTCGGCTGTCGGTGAGATCGCCGCAGAGTTTGGCGCCGACATAGACCTTAATGCGGCGCCTCGTAAGTATCCGGGTCTGGCGCCATGGGAGGTGTGGCTCTCCGAAGCCCAGGAGCGCATGATCCTCGCCGTTCGTCCCGGCAACGTGGTGGCGTTGCAGTCAATCTGCACCTCGCACGGAGTGTCTATGGCCGACCTCGGCTGCTTTCGCGACGACGGTCAATTGCGGGTGTCATGCGCCGGGCACACCATCGTTGATCTCCCGGGCGAGTTCTTGCACGATGGTCGTCCGCAACGTTCTCTGCGCGCTGATCATTATCCGCCCCCGCCGACGGTGGGCGAGCGTGACTACGACCACGTCGTCAACGATGCCAGCGCCGTGTTGCTGGCCGTTCTCGCTCATTCGGATGTGCGATCAAACGAAGACATTGTGCGCGGCTTCGATCATGAGATCCTCGGCGCCACGATCGGCCGGCCGTTTCTCGGCGCCGCCGACGACGGTCCGGCCGACGCCGCCGTGCTGGCCCCACTGGCCACTTCGTCAGGTCGGGGTCTGGCCATCGGGATTGGCATGAATTGTCGAACGGGCGTGGTTGATGCTCAGCGCATGGCTGAGGCGGCGGTCGATGAAGCCATTCGTAACGTGGTGGCGGTGGGAGCCGACCCGGAACGTATTGCCCTCCTCGACAACTTCTCGTGGGGTGATCCCCGCCGACCCGAGATGCTCGGGCGATTAGTGGACGCCGTTGCCGGTTGCTGCGTCGCCGCTGCTGCGCACAACGCGCCGTTCGTTTCCGGCAAGGATTCGCTCAACAACGAGTACTTCACGGCCGAAGGCGAGCGGCGTTCCATCCCGCCCACCCTGGTGATTACCGCCCTCGGCGTGGTCCCGGTGGCCGAGCGGATGATCGCCAGCGATGCGAAGTGCATCGACAATCTGCTCGTGCTGGTCGGCGAGGTGCGCGCTGAACTGCGGGGGAGCGTGCTCGATGCCGTACTAGGCATAGACGGCGACGGTGTCGTTCCCGGTGGAGATCCGCACGCGCCCGAGCGGTACCGATCGATACATCTCGCCATGTCCGAGGGGCTGGTGCAGGCGGCCCACGACGTCAGCGATGGTGGTCTCGCCGTCGCCGTGGCGGAAATGGCGATGGGCGGGCGAACCGGAATTTGCATCGACCTTGCTGACGGTTCGGCCGAGGAGAGCGTGGCCGACCTGTTTTCCGAATCGAGTGGTCGGCTGGTTTTGGAGGTCACCCCGGAACGCGTTGAAGAGCTATGCGTACTTACGAATGCCGTGGTGATCGGTCGGGTGACGGAGGAGGAACGACTCGTCTGGCGGATCGGCTCCCGGTCGATCATTGATGTGAGTCTCGACCAGTTGCTCCTCGCCTGGCGGGGCCATGTAGACGACGCCCATCTGCTTCCCCCGATCGGAGGCCCCGAGTGAGTCAACCGATCGCCCTGGTGGTCAGCGCACCCGGTACCAACCGCGACCACGATGTTGCCTACGCGCTTTCTCTCGCCGGAGCTGAACCGAGTCGGGTCGCCCTCGACGTACTGAGCCGTCGACCGGCTCGGCTTCTCGATGCCCAGATGGTGGTCTTTGCCGGTGGGTTTTCTCACGCTGACGCTCTCGGAGCGGGGGCCCTAGCCGGTCTGCAAATCGCTCAGTCGTTGGGCGACGAACTGCGTGCCTTCGTCGCCTCGGGACGCCCCATTCTCGGCATCTGCAATGGTTTTCAGATGCTCGTTCGTTCGGGCCTTCTTCCTGGATCGCTTACGGCCAACGATCACGGGCGGTTCGTGTGTCGCTGGGTCACCCTGGACGCGCCAGAGCCGAGCCGCTCGGTGTGGACGGCGGGGATTGATGAACCGATCGAATGTCCGGTGGCTCATGGCGAAGGCCGGTACATCGCCGATGATCAAATAGTAGGTGCACATATGGCACTGCGATACGCCGGCGATACCAACCCGAACGGCTCATTTGGTCATACCGCCGGAGTCACTGATGCAACCGGTTTGATCCTCGGGCTGATGCCCCACCCCGAGAATCACGTTCTTGAGCGTCAGCATCCGCGGTTCATACGCGGCGAGCATGGTGGCCTCGCACGCTCACTCTTCGACAGTGGCGTCGCCCACGTGAAAGCCCGAGGTTGATCGCCGATGATGCCAACGACCGAACGGTTCCCTCGCCCGGTGCTCGACGATCTCGAGCTTCCCCTACCCGGTCGCCGCGCCGGCAAGGTGCGGATCAGCTGGGCGTTGGTGAATCATCAGCGTCTGTTCGTGACCACGGATCGGTTGTCGGCATTTGATCGCATCCTTGGCTGCGTTCCCGGTAAAGGGCAGATGCTTAACGAGTTGTCGTGGTGGTGGTTTGGCGAACTACACCATCTCGTACCGAACCACGCGATCGCCGTGCCTGATCCCAATGTGCTCATCGCTCGCTCGGCCTCGCCCCTGGCGGTCGAAGTAATTGTCCGTGGGGCCATCACCGGCGTGACCACGACCTCGCTGTGGCAGCGGTACAACGACGGCCAACGGGTGATCGATGGACATCGTTTGCCCGATGGTCTGAAGAAGAACGAGCTGCTCCCCACACCGATCATCACGCCGACGACTAAGGCTGAGGAGGGCGGCCACGACGAGCCGTTGAGTGTGGCCGACGTGGTTGACCGCGGCCTCGTTGATAGGGAACTGTGGGGTGATGCGTGCGCCGCGGCGTTGGCCGTCTTCGCCCATGGTTCGGCCGTGGCGGAACGCGCCGGGCTGGTGCTCGCCGACACGAAGTACGAATTCGGTGTCGACGAAGACGGCCAGCTGATGCTCATCGACGAGGTCCATACCCCAGACTCGTCACGGTACTGGGAGGGTGCGACCTATGCCACCAATATGTCGGCGGGGATCGAGCCGCAGAGTCTGGACAAAGAGATCATCCGCCGCGCCTACGCCGATCTTGGCTACCGCGGCGACGGTGACGCGCCCATCCTTCCGGGTGAAGTGTGGGACGAAGTTGCTTCGGGTTACCGGCGAGCGTTTGAACGGATCACGGGTGCCCCG
>JAYVSS010000120.1:0-2722 GCA_043775075.1 Acidimicrobiia bacterium | reverse complement strand
TCCCCCACCTCACGCCTCCCCCACCTCACGCCTCCCCCACCTCACGCCTCCCCCACCTCACGCCTCCCCCACCTCACGCCTCCCCCACCTCACGCCTCCACCGCCTCGCCATCCACCGCCACTAACTCCATCTCGTCCATGCAGTGCCTTGGGGGCACGGGGTCCACGACGTCGGTCTTCATCATCCGAATCTCGGTTCCGCATGACGGGCAGCGGTAACGCAGATTGACGCGGCGAAGTTCGCCGTCTGGCGGTGGTTGCGGAATCGGCATGGCAATTCCACGTGTCATGGCGTATCCCATCTTGAAGATCAGGTAGCCCGCGCCCAGGGCCACGATCACCTTGAGAATCGACCAGAACATCGCGCCAGGCTATCGGGCGCTCACCGCGAGGGTCATCGCCCAAGGCAGCACATACTGGCGCCCAGGACGACCGAAATCGTCACCGAAATGACGGAAACGACCCATCCCGGGCAACCAACTCCTCGTTCCTGGGCAATGCCCACCCGGCTCCATCGTTGTTGCAGCTGGTTACATCCGCTCGATCAAGGTCGCATTAGCCATACCGCCGCCCTCGCACATCGTTTGCAGCGCATACCGGCCGCCGATGCGCTCGAGTTCGTTGAGCATGGTCGTCATGATGCGGGCGCCGGATCCACCGAGGGGGTGACCAAGGGCGATGGCGCCGCCATTGACGTTCATTTTGGCCGGGTCGGCGCCGAGGTCCTTCAGCCATGCGAGGGGCACCGAGGCGAAAGCTTCGTTGACCTCGAAGAGATCGATGTCGTCGATGGTGAGACCGGCCTTGGCAAGTAATTTCCTGGTGGCCGGGATGGGGGCAGTCAGCATCATGCGGGGATCTTCGGCGGCGAGGGCGAACGAAACGAACCGGGCCCGGGGCGTGAGGCCGAGCTTGGCGGCCATTTCTTCGCTCATAATGAGCAGAGCAGCAGCACCGTCGGTGATCTGCGAGGAGTTGGCGGCGGTCACCCGGCCTTCGGGAAGGAATGCCGGCTTGAGCTTGGCCAGCGATTCCATCGACGAATCCGGGCGGATGCCCTCGTCGGTCGACATCATCTGCCCATCGGCCCCCATCACCGGATGAATTTCACGCTCGAAGCGTCCTTCGGCGGTGGCCTGGGCGGCGCGACGGTGGCTTTCAACGGCGAAGGCATCCATGTCGTCGCGTGTCAGGCCCCACTTGTCGGCGATGAGCTCGGCCGAAATACCCTGGGGGACGAGGCCGCCGAGGGGCTTATAACGCTCAGCCACGAGATCGCCCATGGGCTTGCCCGGACCTGACATCACCGACGCGCCCATGGGCACCCGGCTCATGTTCTCCACGCCCGCGGCGACCACGACGTCGTAGGCCCCGGCAATAACGCCCTGGGCGGCAAAGTGGGCGGCCTGTTGCGACGAACCACACTGGCGGTCGACGGTGGTGCCGGGGACCGACTCGGGCCAACCGGCGGCAAGTACGGCGTTGCGGGCGATGTTGAGGCCCTGCTCGCCGACCTGCATAACACAGCCCATGACCACATCGTCGATGAGTGCGGGGTCAATGCCGGTACGCGTGACGATCGCTTTGAGCGTTTCCGCCGCCAGATCGACGGGATGCCAGTCTTTGAGCTTACCGTTACGGCGACCGAGAGGCGTGCGAATGGCGTCGACGATGACGGCTGAGGGCATTGCGAACTCCTTGTGAGGAAAACCAGACCCGCTGGTCAAGTTTCGGCTACTCCCACTTTCTCACGCCCCGCCACCGTTTACCCAACTCACCCGCCAGTCGCAATGAAGCGCTCATTGACGACGCAGTGCCGTTAGGGCGATTTCGAGCGGGACGATGTTTCGGCGCGAGCCAGGCGGTCACGCACCGCCGGACCGAGGCCTTCGCCGTCGGGGGCGACGACGATAAGGGTAGCCAGCCCGAGTTCGTCGGCCGACCGAAGCGTGCGATAGAGCAGCGGGGCCACCGCTTCGGCGGTAAACGGCTCCGGCGCCGGGAGCCGGGCGACGGCGTCGGGGAGCGTCACGCCAAGAGGGACAAACGCCCCAACGGGCGCGGCCGCGTCGGCCACTGCGTCCACAAGCCCGCCCACCGGAACTACGCGAACGGCGGCGGACGGGGCGTAGTGGGCGGCGAGCATGCCGGGGGCGCGGGCGGGGCCGGTGGGCGTGCGACGGACCGAGCGTCCCAACGCCGCTTCAATATCTTCGATCGGGAGACCGCCAGGGCGGAGCAGCTGAGGCTCGTCGTCGACAACTTCGAGGATCGTTGACTCCACGCCGATGCCCGACGGCCCTCCGTCGAGAACCACGTCCAGACCCACGACGAGGAACTTGCCCAGGTCGCGTCGGACGTGTTCGGCAGTCGTCGGCGAGACCCCGCCGAACCGGTTCGCTGACGGCGCGGCAATGCCGCCGCCAAAGAGGCCGAGCACCGCCAGCGCAACGGGATGGTTGGGCACGCGGAGGGCAACAGTGTGGCGACCGCCGGTCACTTCGTCGGGCACGTGAGGGGCGCGGCGCAGCACGAGGGTGAGCGGGCCGGGCCAGAACGTTGCGGCCAGAGTGCGAGCGGCGGCGGGGATTTCGATTGCCCAGTCGTCGAGCTGCGAGCCGTCGGCCAAATGAACGATGAGTGGATGATCCACCGGACGACCCTTGGCGGCGAACACTCGGCGCAGGGCGAGTGGGTCAGAGGCGTTGGCGCCGAGGCCGTA
>JAYVSS010000119.1:0-3047 GCA_043775075.1 Acidimicrobiia bacterium | reverse complement strand
AAGGATGGTGTCGCTTCCGGACTGGAGGGGGAAGTGCAGATGGGGCATGACGGTGGGCACTTCGGCCATCGCCGCCATGGTGTCGGTCCGAATGTCTTTCGGGTGCGGCGACGTGTACCGAACCCGCCGAATCCCCTGTATCGCGCCGACCTCACGGAGAAGGTCAGAGAACAGCGCTCGCGACCTGGGCCCCGCAGGATCGTCTGCCCACATATGACCACAGGACGCGGCACTCTGCGCCGAGCCATGTTGGCCACGAAACTGCGTGGTGAGGTCGCGACCGTAGCTATTGACGTTCTGCCCGAGCAGGGTCACTTCGACCGTACCCGCGGCGGCAAGGACTCGGACCTCGTGGAGCAATTCGTCGAACGATCGGCTGGACTCCACGCCGCGCACAGATGGCACGATGCAAAACGCACACGAATTATCGCAACCGATTTGGATGGTGACCCACGCCGACCAATCCTCTTTGCGACGAACAGGGAGAGCGCTGGGGAACGATTCCGCCTCCTCCATGATCTCCATGATTGGACCGCGCAGATAGGTCTCTCGCAACAATTCAGCGGCCCGGTGCACGTTGTGCGTCCCGAACACCACGTCCACGTGACCGGCCCGGTCTTGGATCATCCCGCGGTCTTTTTGCGCCTGGCAGCCGCCCACCATGATCTTCAGATCCGGCCGCTGATCCTTGATTTCTTTGATCCGGCCGAGGTTGCCGAAGAGCTTGTTGTCGGCGTTTTCCCGGATGGTGCAGGTGTTGTAAACCACCACATCCGCCAAGGCTTCATCGTCGGTTCGTTCGTAGCCATCGGCTTCAAGGAGCCCGGCGATGCGCTCGGAATCGTGTTCGTTCATCTGACAGCCATAGGTGTGAAGCACATAACGCTTCGTTGCTGTCTCGGGTGACCTCACGACGCATCAGTCTACGGTGCGGCGAGTGGCGCGGTCCCCGCGTTTGGCGGTGCCCGTTGTCGCCAGAACCTCGGCGCATCGACGCCCCGGTTTGTATCTACGACAGACCACTACGAAAGAAGCGAGGTGATTGCCGCCGGGATTTCAGCGACCGAGGTACAACAGCGATGGCGGCCGTTGCCGCGGCGAGCAAGCAGGCGACCGGCGTCGAGAGATGCCGGTTCGTCGCTCGTGCCCAGCACATGGAGCCGCTCGATTCCCCTCAGCGCCGTCAGCGGGTCGTCGCCCTCGGTTGCCAACGCATCGGAAAGCAGTACTGCAACGCGCTCACGTGCTCCGGCCCGCCCGAGTTGGCGGCGGGCTCCCCGCAAGGCCAGCCCCACGTCCGTCACTCCCCGCCCGCGCAGGGTCAATACATCGCCGATGACGGCGTCGACCGAGCGGGGGCGGCCCTGCTCCTGTAACACGATTGAGTCACGAGCGAAGGCAATCACGGACACGTCGCACCGCTCTCCGGCGGCGGCGATCACACTCGCCGCCGCAATCGCCGCCCGACCGACGGCGTGACCGCTCATGGAACCACTTCGATCGATAAGCAGACATATGGCTCGTTCAGCGGCGCCCCACCGGCGATGAACGAGATCATCGGAACGCCACGGCAGCTGGCCGTCGGTCCGAGCCAACGTGAGATCGAGGTCGAGATCGCCGTCGAGTGATCCCGCCACCGGCACCAGACGACGCATTCCTCGCACCGCCGTCGGTCCTTGGCGGGCCATCCGAATGAACACTTTTCCGGCGATCTTGCGGGCCAGGGCGCGAAGAGCGGGATCTGTTGCTTGCGCCAGATCGGCCAACATTGAGGCCGCAGCATCGGGATCGCTCTTGGCCAAGTCTTCAACAACTTGAGCGTCGAGTTCGCCAACTTCGGGCGATGCCTGGTCAAAATTGCGGTGCTTCGAACGCAATTCCTGGCGCCCGCTCGTGCGCCGACCCGCCTCGTGCACGGCCTTGCGAGCTTCATCTCCGGTCAGGATTCGGCCCCGGTTCCCTCCACCAGGCGGCGGGGATCCGGGGCGCTCACCTTTTCCCGGATCAGCCTCCGACTCCGGCGCATCTGCGGCGGGGGCGAAGTGTTTCTGCAGCCAGGCGTCGAGGAGTTCGACAACGATTTCCTCCGGCAGCCGATCGGCCGCCTCATCGAGGCGTATTCGACCGGTCAACGCGGTGAGAGCGGCGTCGAGCATCACCGTTCGGGCTTTCGCGGGAGCCACCAGCCAGTCCGAGTGGGTTACTCCGCGCACCGAGCGCAGACCGCCGGCGAGGGTGACAAGGTCAATTGCTCCGCGCACAGATGATCCCTGCCGAACATCAGTGTGCTTACGAGTTTCCCGGACCACATCGACGGCGCATAACACGTCAAATTCATCGGCCGCCAGACCTGTGGCACGGGCGACGATCTCTCGTTCATGGTCAACGTCCTGATAGGAAACGGCGACTCGACACAGGCGGTCGTACACCGCCTGGCCAATGCGGCCGGTGCCCACGGCGTCAAACGGGTTCATCGCGGCGATCAAGCGAAACGATGGATGGGCGGCAATCCGGCCAAAACGAGGAACGTGAATTTCACCTTCAGCCAATGCCGTCAACAGCACGTTGAGGCTCTCCTCGGGAATGCGATTGAGCTCTTCGAGGTACAACAGTCCCCCGTCGCCGAGCGCCTCAGCCAGTGGGCCCGGCACGAACGCATCGGCGGTGTAACCGCCCTGCATCACCATGGCCGGATCGTGGTGGCCGAGCAGTCGTGACGGCGTCAGCTCGGCGTTGCCCTCCACGAAGCGCATCGGCACCTGGGCCGCCGAGGCCAGCGTTCGTAGGAGCGTGGACTTCCCGGTGCCGGGCGGCCCTTCGAGCACAATATGGCGGCCAGTGGCCAGAGCCACCGACAGGATTTCGGCCTCGCGTTCCATTCCTACTAAACCGTGCGCCGCCGCCCGTACCAATGAGGCCGGATCATACGGTGGTGCGGCGACCGGATTGGTCTCGGCCCCGCCGGCAGACTCGACGGACCCGACGGACTCGACGGACCCGGCATACCCGGCAGACTCGACGGACTCGGCAGACTCGACGGACTCGGC
>JAYVSS010000118.1:0-3600 GCA_043775075.1 Acidimicrobiia bacterium | reverse complement strand
TTGCGCACGAGCTGCAACCTGCCCGTTTCGTCGTAGCAAGGTATCCACGGCACCGCCACCAACACGTGGTTCGCGTCCCTGTCCGTTTTGAGTTCACAGACTTGCATCTTCGATTCGTGTTGTCGGCAGCAACCTATTCCTGCCCGGCGGAAAGGTTGCTGCCGACCGTCGCACAGCCCCGGTACCCGGTTCCTCCGGACACGGTGTTCCGAGACAGCAACGAGGACGCCCGACGTCCATGGCATCGGCGCACTGACTACACCCGTGGCCCTGTCGCAGATCGCCGGGTGCGGTGATGCTGGGTATCGGCAAGCTCACGGCCGGAGCCGAGGACTACTACCTCGGCGTGACCCAGGGCATCGAGGACTACTACGTCGGGGTCGCTTCCCCTGGCCGATGGGTCGCGTCGACGCAACGCCTCCTCGGCATCGAGGGCGACGTTGACCCCGAGGCCCTGCGTGCCGTGTTTGCCGGGCAAGACCCGACGAGCGGTGTGGCCCTGGTCGTCTCGAAGAACCGCACCGTCGCGGCGTTTGATCTCACGTTCAAAGCCGACAAGACCGTCTCACTCCTGCACGCGTTCGCGACGCCTGTCGTGGCCGGGATCGTCGAAGACGCGCAGTCCGCGTCGGTCGCCGCTGCGTTGCGTTACTTGGAGGATGCTGCGGTGTTCTCGCGTCGGGGCCGTAACGGTGTCGAACAGGTCCAGGGTGGTGGGATGGTTGCAGCCGCGTTTCGGCACTACCGCAACCGCAACGAAGAACCCCACCTCCATGACTATGTCCTCGTCGCGAACATGACCCCGGGCCTGGACGGGAAGTGGTCGACGCTCGACGCCCGACACCTCTACAACCACGCCAAAACCGCCGGGTACGTCTACCAGTCCGTCATGCGCCACGAACTCGCCACCAAGCTTGGGATCGAGTTCGGCCCGGTTGTCAACGGTGTCGCACCCATCGCAGGAATCCCGAGACCGCTCGTCGAAGCATTCTCGACGAGACGAGCCGAGATCCTTGAACACCTCGACACCGTCGGCGCATCATCGGCCCGTGCCGCGCAGTACGCCGCCCTCCAGACCCGCCACGCCAAAGACCAACAACCCGACCTCGACCTCGTCGCCGCCGAATGGAACGAACGAGCCCGTACGCTCGGCTTCGATCCGGCGACGGTCGAGCAGCTCGTCGGCCCGTCGACCGGCCGAGAACTCACCCGGCCGGAACAGCAGACGCACGTCGACGGGATGCTGTCGCCCGATGGACTCACCGCCCACGCCGCAATGTTTGATCGTCGTGACGTTATGCGGGTGTGGTGCGAAGCCCACCGACAGGGCGCCCCGCTGTCGGAGCTGCAACTCCTCACCGCGCAGACGATGCGCCACACCGACCTCGTCCCACTCACCGCCGGGCGATGGACGACCCAAGACCTCCTCGACCACGAACAACGCATCGTCGACACCGCCACGAAAACCCTCGGCGCGGGCATCGCTATCGATACGCCTGCGGCGGTTGAGGCAGCGATCGCCGCTCGTCCGACGATCACCGACGAACAAGCCGCCCTTGTCCGTGACCTCGTCGGTCGGGGCGACGGAGTGAACGTGTTGATCGCCGCCGCCGGGACAGGGAAGGGATTCGTGCTCGGCGTCGCCCGCGAAGCATGGCAAGCCGACGGGCACCGGGTCCTCGGCGCCACACTCGCCGCCCGTGCCGCGTCCGAGTTGCGCAGCGGTGCCGGGATCGGGGCGCAGACCATCACGAGCCTGATCGGCCAACTCGACGAGGGCAAGACCCTCAATTCCGGTGACGTCCTGGTGATCGACGAGGCCGGCATGGTCGGCACCCGCCAACTCTCCCGACTCATCACCCACGCCGCCGACAAACACGCCAAGGTCGTACTCGTCGGTGACCCACGACAACTCCCCGAGATCCAAGCAGGAGGCGTCCTCGGCGGACTCGTCCGCCACGTCCCGGTTCTCACGCTGAACGAGAACCGCCGCCAAACACAGCCGTGGGAACGCACGGCATTGCGGGACCTCCGCAACGGTTCTGTTGAGCAGGCCCTCGACGCCTACGACACCCACGGCCGCATCGAACGTGTACCGACCCGCCACAACGTGTGGGAGCGCATCGTCGACAACTGGGCCGAGTCCATAACTAACGGGGAGGAGTCGATCATGCTCGCCGCCCGACGCGATGACGTTCGTGCACTGAACTTCCTCGCACGCGAACGCCTCGGCCCGACCCGCCTCACCGGACCAACCCTCACCATCGAGGACCTGGCGTTCCGGGCCGGTGATCAGATCATGACGCTGCGGAACAACCGACGCCTCGACGTCCACAACGGCGAACGCGGCGTCATCACGCGTATCGATACCCGTTCACGATCGATCATCGCCACCATGGGCGAACGGACCGTGACCCTTCCCGCCGATTACATAGAGGCCGGGCATGTTGCGCACGGCTACGCCATGACCGTCCACAAGGCGCAAGGCGTGACCGTCGACCGGGCGTTCGTTCTCGGTACCGACGACCTGTACCGCGAGATGGGGTACGTCGCGATGAGCCGCGGACGACACGGCAACCACCTCTACGTCGTCGGCGAACCCACCCGCGACATCGAACCCGTTCACGCCCCCTCACTTGAACGTGATGCCGAGGAGTTGCTCGTCTCGGCGTTGTCGACCAGCCGTGCTCAGACAATGGCAAGCACGCAGATCAACTCGCTCGCACGCACGCCCGATCGTGAACTCGCGGCCGAGTACCGAGAACTGTCTGTCTGGATCAAGGCGATCCCGCCCGACCAACGTCACGCCATCGAACAGATCAACACGGGTATCGCCGACTGCCGAACGACCATCGCCACCCTCGAAACCAGACACGCCCGCGAACGCACGATTCGTAGGTCAGCGAAGGATGCGCTGGCCCGCCGCGACGACCGTGGCCACCATACCGAGCAGAACATCGCCCGGCATACGAACGTCCTCGAAGATCTGGAACGCCAACATTCCAACCTGCGGCATTCGCAACACGAACGCAGCGCACGCCTCGACGACGAAACCAGTGTCACGAGACGACTCACCGCGCTGGACAGCGAGATTGGCCGCCGTGTCGAGCTTTCGGTCGACGAACTCGTCGCAGCCCCATCGGCCTATATCGAACGGACCCTCGGGGCGCGTCCCGACGACGACCGGCTCGAAACCTGGACCAACGGCGTCAGCCTCATCGAACGGTTCCGTTTCGATCATGACATCGACGACGAGAAGTATGCGCTTGGCCGCACCGATGACTACGAGGCTCGATCACTCTCTCGGGAACTCCAAGCCATTCACAACGAAATCGACCCACCCGCTGTCAGCCGAGGAATCAGAATGCGAATGTGAGCACGGAAGTGGTCCGAACCGCCGTCCGGCGTAAAGGGCCGCTCCGCTGCCTCCGGCTCCCTTGACCCCGAACGTCGCCTCGGACGGGAGAGGCGGCCAAGGCCTACAGGGCGGCGCCGCCGAAGTGAGAACGCTGGAGAATTCTGGCCCCACTTAGGAGGGTTCGCGCTGGAGGATTCTGGCCCCACTTGAACTACGAATCTTCTGGTTCTGTTGCCCGTTGG
>JAYVSS010000117.1:0-2156 GCA_043775075.1 Acidimicrobiia bacterium | reverse complement strand
TCTCCCTCGACGGCGCCACCGGCGAAGTGATGCTCGGGGCGCTTGAGTTGGCATCGGCCGAACCACCGGCGGAGTTCCACACGATTCTGGCGTGGGCAGATGAAGTGCGTAAGGGATCCAAGAAGGTACGTGGGCTTAAGGTCCGGGCCAATGCGGACAACGGTCCAGACGCCAAGAACGCTCGCGAGTTCGGGGCCGAAGGTATCGGCCTGTGTCGCACCGAGCACATGTTCCTGGCTGAGGATCGCCTGCCGATCGTGCGGGAAATGATTCTGGCGGAAACGCCGAAGACCGAAGCAATTGCGCTGGAGAAGCTCCGCAAGGCACAGAAGGCGGACTTCGAAGAGATCCTGCGCGAAATGGACGGCCTGCCGGTCACGGTGCGTCTGCTCGATCCGCCTCTCCATGAGTTCCTTCCGTCAATGGAAGAGCTGAAGATCAAGAAGGCCGTAAGTGGACTTACGGCCACCGAAGAAAAACTTCTTGAGGCGGCTGAGTCATGGCACGAGTTCAACCCGATGATCGGTACCCGTGGCGTTCGTCTTGCCGTGGTGAAGCCCGGACTCTATGAGATGCAAGTACGCGCGCTTATGGAAGCGGCAGCGGCCAGGGTGAAGAAGGGGGGCAACCCTGTCGTCGAAGTGATGATCCCGCTGACCGTCACCAGAGAGGAATTAGCCACTGCTCGCGGCTGGGTGCAGGGCGCGATCGACGAAACTAAGACGAAGATGGACCCGAAGGCCGCCGCCCGCCTGGACGTCACGATCGGCACTATGGTCGAAACCCCGCGTGCCGCAATTCGTTCCGATGAAATCGCTGAAGCTGCAGACTTCTTCTCCTACGGTACGAACGACCTCACCCAGATGACGTTTGGCTTCAGCCGTGATGACGTGGAAGGTCGCATGATGAACGCCTATTTGGAGCAGGGGTTGCTCAAGCGCAATCCGTTCGACACCCTCGACCAAAGTGGCGTCGGTCAGCTCGTTCTCGATTCCGTGGCTCGTGGCCGAGCCACCAAGCCGGGCCTGAAGCTCGGTGTGTGTGGAGAGCACGGTGGCGATCCTGAGTCGATCTTCTTCTTCTACGCCGCCGGTCTGGACTACGTCTCGTGCTCGCCGTTCCGTATTCCGATTGCCCGCCTTGCCGCGGCGCAAGCGATCATCGGGGCGTCGGCGATGAGCAACGCGTAGTCATTCGTTCGCGCCGTCTGTCGTCTCGAAAGTATTTTCGTATGGGAGGGAGTGCCGAGGCGCTCCCTCTCGTCGCGTCTGACAACCACGCAGACGGGTCTCGCCGTTCTTTGGTAGCGCTCCGGTGGCGGGAGTACCGGGGTGCTCTCGTCGTCGCGGTGGCCGTGGCGTTCATCACCTACCCGGTCTTGCTTCCCGACATCGGTTGGCAGCAGGAGTTCTCGTGGGCGGCGGCGCTCCATATGGCCAATCATCAGGGCCTGGTGTTCGGACGTGACCTGGTCTTCACGTATGGTCCGCTCGGTTGGATCACGACGGCGACCATGTTTTACGAGACGACCGGGGCTCTCGCCATTGCCGTCCGGTTCCCGCTGCTCATCGCCGTGGCGTTCGTCGTCTGGCGACGCCTTCGACAGTTATGCCCCTGGCCGGTGGCGATTATTGGTTGTGTGGCGTTGTCCTGGATGGTGGGTTCGGTCCTCCTCATCGGAGGCGAGTCGCCTCTTCTCGTGCTGTTCGCCGTTCTCGGCCCGTACCTCGCACGTCTGGCCAGTCCGCAGAGCACCCCCGTGCCTCGCTGGGTCCCGGCGGCGCTCGGTGCGCTCAGTGCAGTGATGTTGCTGGTCAAGTTCGACGTTGGCCTGGACCTCGCGGCCTGGTCGCTCTTCATGGTCGGCGCCGAATGGATCATCCATCGTCAAGGATGGCGTCGGTTGGTTTTTGGTTTGGCCTGGACCGCCGATGGTTTCTTGCTCGCGCTTGGCCTCGGTTGGCTGGCCTGCGGGCAACCATTGCGGTATCTCGGACGCTGGCTGGAGTTGTCGTTCAGTTTGTTTTTTGGCCTCAGCGATGCCATGGCCCTTCCCGGGAACGCCTGGGAACTGCAACTGGCGTTCGCCTCCATGCTTGGGCTTGCGGTGTTGGCGCGAGAGCGGATTCGGGGAATCGGTGGTCCTCGTCGTCGGC
>JAYVSS010000116.1:0-13569 GCA_043775075.1 Acidimicrobiia bacterium | reverse complement strand
GGCTTTGTCGCCATGCTCGTGGGAAGCAAGGTCTTTCTCATGCAGAAGATCAAGAAGCGGGCCACGGCCTTTGGCGAGCAGTTGAGCGACACGCTCCAGCTGCTGTCATCGAGCCTTCGAGCTGGCCAGTCGATGATGCAGGCACTGGACTCAGTCTCAAAGGAAGGCGACCCGCCAGCAAGTGAGGAATTCCGGCGAGTGATCGTCGAAGCCCGCCTTGGACGCGATGTGGTGGACGCGATGAAAGCAATGGCCGACCGGGTGCGTTCCGAAGACTTTGGGTGGGTTGTACCGGCCATCGAAATCAACCGAGAAGTCGGCGGCGACTTGGCCGAGGTGCTCGATACCGTGGCTAAGACCATCCGCGACCGCGCCGACCTTCGCCGGCAGGTCAAGACCCTTTCGGCAGAAGGCAAGTTCTCGGCGTACGTACTTCTCAGTCTTCCCATTGCCATCACATTGATTATTCGAGCCAGCAATCCGACCTATATCGCCGCGCTGGGCCATGGGAAGGGTCTCTATATGGCCGGAGCAGCCGTTCTACTCATGCTTATCGGTGCGTTCTGGCTGATGAAGATCTGCAAAATTGAGTTCTGATCATGGCCCTCAGAATGCCCCCTATTGACGTTCGGTTTCGCACTATGTTCGCTGCTCTTTCGGTTCGAACCACAAGGACCCAGTCATGAATCTTCCTCTCGTCATCGGCGCCGGCGCAGTAATGGCCGTCGTTCCCATCCTGGCGTGGACATTCCTCTCGGATTCGTCGGCTTCTACGGTCTCGGCCGCCGAACTCGTCGGCAAGAAGAAGGGGGATCCGCTCGATCTACGCAGTCAAATGCTCAAGCATTCGGCTCGCGACCGCGCCATTGCCCCGGCCATCGCCAAAATCGCCAAGCTGATGAAGCGCCTCACCCCGGCTGGGTGGACGGTGCAAATGGAGCAACGCATCGCCATGGCTGGTTTGAACCAGAAATGGAGCGCCGAACGCGTCCTCATTCTGAAGTTCATCGGGTTGGTTATCGGTGGTTTTTATGCCTTCAGCAACCTCGGTGGTGCCGGAGGTGGAATTCTCAGTTTGGTGAAAGTCATCGTCCCGGCTCCACTTGGATTCTTCCTTCCCGACATTCTCATTAAGAACAATGCCGATAAGCGGCAGAAGAAAATTCAGCAGCAGCTCCCAGATTTTCTTGACCAAATCACCGTTGGCGTGGAGGCTGGCCTCGGCCTCGATGCCGCTATGGCCCGTACCTCAAAGTCCAACGAGGGGCCGCTCGCCGAGGAATTCCGTCGGACGCTGCAACATGTGCAGGCTGGACTCTCGCGGGGTGAAGCCATGCGCGGTCTAGCCAACCGCAACAAGGTCGTGGAGCTCCGCCAATTCGTCGCGTCGATTCTGCAGGCCGAACAGTTCGGTATCCCGATGGCGCAGGTGCTGCGCGTCCAGGCGGCCGAACAACGGCGAAAGCGTCGTCAGCGGGCCGAAGAGAAAGCCATGAAGTTGCCAGTCAAGGTGCTCTTCCCGCTGGTGCTGTGCATTCTTCCCGCCCTCTTCGTGGTCCTCATCGGGCCCGCCGCCCTCTCCATCATGGACGCCAATCTCTCTGGCAGCTGAGCGTCATGTAGACGGGACCTCCTCGGAGCCAATCACCCGCCATCCACCGCCGTGTGGGCATCACCCCCAAACGTGGCCGACAACCATCGGTGACATGGCCCCACCATGGCGGCGGTGAAACCACACCGTGCCCGCCCAAGCAACGAGAGAGCCTAAGGCTTGGTCGACGCCATCACTTTGGTCGACGCCGTGACCTTGGTCGACGCCGTCACTTTGGTCGACGCCGTCACTTTGGTCGACGGGGCCTTCGTGTCGGGCCCTGAGCTGGGAACCACCGTGTCCGCCGCAGTATCGGCCGACGCCGAATTCGGTGCAGTTGTCGGCGTTTCACCGGGGAGGGGCGGAACGCCGTCAGATGTTGTGTAGAGCGTGATCGACGTGCCCCGCTTGACCGTTGTTCGGCGAACCGGTCGGGTGTGCAGAACTGGCTGATCGGGCGAGCCGACCGTCGCACCGACTTTGAGCCCGACGCCGCGCAACGCTGCGTTGGCGTCGTCGACCGAGAGGTTAATCACGCTGGGAACCACCACAGTCGACGGACCCAAGGAAACGAGCAGGCGAACATCCGCCGTGGCCTCGACCTCGGAGCCCGACTTCGGATTCGTACCGATAACCGCACCCTTGGGGGTGTTGTCGGCGAAGGCTCCGACCACGGTCACGTTGAGTTTAGGGGGAAGGAGGGCGCGCGCGGCGTCGGGCGTCATCCCCCCGACCTTGGGGATCACGACCGACGCCGGACCCGACGACACCACCAGGTTGATCGTCGTTCCGGGGAGCTGGGAACCGCGCGGCGACCAGGAAATTACCGTGTCCTCGGGAATGGTTTCGTTCGATTCGAACCTCGGCGGCGACGCCATACTCAGGCCCGGAACCCGAGCGAGTACCGCGGTCGATTGATCGAGGGTCAGGCCGGCAAGATCGGGAACGTCGATCGGTTTCGGTCCCTTGGAGACCACGATGGACACGGATTCTCCTTTCTTCAGCCTCCGTGGGGGCATCGGGTCCTGTGAAATCACCAGCCCGTCAGCGACGACATCGTTGAACTGCGCCGCCGCCTCTACGGCCACCAGATTATTTGCCTCGATCCGAGCGGCAGCGGCGGCGGCCGTTGCCCCCTCCACTACCGGAACATCGCGAAGCTCCGGTTGACGGGACCAGATAACTGCACCAATCAACCCTCCAACGAGGGCGACCAACACCAGCGCCGCGAGAATACGCGGCATACGGCGACGGCGAGGCGGCGGTGCTGCTTCACCTGCGCCCCCCACCCGGCGCCGGGTGCCCGGGGAAACGGGTTCGGACCCGCCCGCCGACGGGCCAAGACCGACTGACCCCGACGGATCGACGAGGTTGCTGTCGTCGCCCCGAAGATCGACGACGACAACTCCATCGGCGTCCTGGGCGTCATGAGCGTCAACGAGGCCCGTCGAAGTGGCGGCGCCGGTACGCAACGACGTGGCGCCTCGTTGCGCGGTTGACGTCGGATGGACGTTTGCGGCCTGGCCTTTCGACGGTTGTGGGGCGATCGTTTCGTCGTCAAAGAGCGATTGGTCGAAAACCGATTGGTCGAACACCGATTGGTCGAATGCTGACTGATCGAACGGGGGCTTCGTCGACGCAGTCGACGCGCCTATCGGATGGAACGAAACGTCAGAATCCGACGACGTCTCACTCAATGCGGCGGTCGCCAGGGCGTCCGAGGCCAAGGCCGCCGCCGCGGCGTCCTTACCGCTGACGAGGCGGGTCGGATCGCGCCCATCGAGCATGCGTCCCCTCGCCCGGATCCGGGCCCCATCGAGTGGCAGGGCAGTGGCCCGAGGAAGTAGTCGGGCGACATCTTCAAGTTGGGCGGCGAAGGTCTCGGCGTCGATGCGCGCCTCAGGATCGCGAACGCCCGCGGCGTTGATGACGGGCACCAGCGAGCCGAGTATTTCGGGAGCGCGGAGGTCTTCTTTGGTCCGGGCAAAGACGGTGCTTTGCCAATTGTCCCGAGAGAAGGGCACCACGCCTGTCACCGATTCCACGATCACCAGGGCCAACGAATACACGTCGGACTTCTCTGACGAATCACCCGTCACCTGTTCGGGCGAGATGTAGCGCATGGTGCCAAAGAGCGCCCCATCGGCTTCGGTCCGCGCCGCTTCGGCCTTGGCCCGAGCCAACCCGTAGTCCGCCACGCATGCCCGCCCCGTAGTCGTGAACAAGATGTTGGCGGGCTTCACGTCTCGGTGCACGTAACCACGGGCATGAGCAAACGCCAGCCCCCGGGCGGCGTCGAGACCGAGACGCACGGCTTGCGACGGCGTGAGGCGATAGCTCTGGTCGAGAAGGTTCCGCAGGCTGCCGCCCTCGAGGTAGTTCGTCACCAGATAGGGCGGTTCGCCCAAAGCGTTGAGCCCGTCGTTGAAGTCATGGACGGTCACGATATTTTCGTGATCGAGCTGACCCAACGCCTCGGCCTCGACGCGAAATCGGCGAAGGAACTCGGGATCGTCGGCGAGCGACGCATGCAATACCTTGACCGCCACCCGCCGGGCGAGGGGCACGTCGTCGGCCAAATAGACCCGGGCCGACGATCCAGCTCCGAGCAAATCGGACAGCCGATAGCGCGCGTTAAGGGCGCGGCCAATCAGATCTCCTTCGAAGCCAGACACACACTGAGGGTAGCGGCCGAAGTCTGAGAAACTGGGGCAATGCCCAAGCCGCCGCCCACTGATCGCGTCGCTCCGAACGCTATTTCCATGGGCTCCGGCGGCATTGGGGGATCGGGTAACTCTGCATCGGGCCCCTCGGCGTCGGCAAAACGCCGGCTGTTGCTCGGACGTCTGGGCGTGGCCGCGTTGATTGCCCTCGCCCTGGCGCTACTCATTTCGGGCGTCGGCGGTAACCAATCCACGCCCGATGTCGGCGCCTTGCCCAACGGAATCGAAAACATTGGACCGGGCAACTTGGCCACCAATATTCCGTCGCAATCCACCGTGTTTGCCGACTTGGCGTTCGGGAATACCGGCGTACTGGTGATTGCCGGGCGCGAGATCCCCCTCGATCAGCTCGACTACGAACGGGCCACGGGGATGCTGTCGTTTACCCCAGGATCGGACAAGGAATTCAAAAAGTTGCCGGGTGACGACGTGCGCGTCGTGGCGATTTTCTGGCCCGAGCAGGGTGACCGGACGACCGACTCCCACGAATACGCCTGGTCGTTCAAGGTCTCGTAAATTCTCCGACATGACAGCGGACAGAGTCAACCCACTCGGACGACCAGCGCAATGACCACGAGCACGGGCACGACCACGAGCACGACCACGAGCACGACCACGAGCACAGGCCCGAGCACGACCCGAGCACAGGCCCGAGCACGAGCACAGGCCCGAGCACAGGCACGAGCACGAGCACGAGCGACATGATTACGGTTGACGAATTTCTCGCGCTGGCCCAGGCCTGGCTGAACGAACACCGTGAGAGTGCGCCGCCGGATTATGGCGCCATCTGCCCGCCGGACATGATCGATCGGGCCCTCCCCTGGCAGCGGCTGCTCTTCGCCGAAGGATGGGCCGGAATCGATTGGCCCGTGGCTTACGGCGGGCGGGGTCTGACGCCCGAACACCGAGCCGCATGGGTTCGGGCCTGCGCGATGGCTGGCGTGCCGCCATTTCTCAACATGGTTGGCACCGTCCTCGCCGGTGGCTCCACCCTGCTGTTCGGCACCGATGCCCAGAAGGACGAACATCTGCGGGCCATCCTCGCCGCCGAGCACACGTGGTGCCAGTTGTTCTCCGAGCCCGGAGCCGGGTCCGATCTCGCCGGACTGTCCACCAAGGCCGAACTCGATGGTGACGAATACGTCATCACCGGCCAAAAGGTGTGGTGCTCCGGCGCCCGATATTCCGACCGGGGCATCCTGCTCGCCCGCACCGATTCATCAGCCGCCAAGCACAAGGGCATTTCGTTCTTTCTATTCGACATGACCCGCCTCGGCGTCGAGATACGCCCGCTGAAGCAGATGACCGGCGAGGCCGAGTTCGATGAGGTCTTTCTCGACGAAGTCCGGGTTCCCGCCTCGTCGCTACTCGGACCGGTCCACGGTGGATGGGGCGTCGCCATGGCCACGTTGACGAACGAGCGCGGATCGATCGGGTCCGCGGCGATCGGTCTGACTCGGCGTATGGACGCACTGACGCAGACACTGCGTCGAGAGGCGGCGACGGGCGGTGGCGTCGACGATGTCACCCGCGACTCGCTCGTGCGCGTGCTCATGCAGGGCCGCGTGCTCACGATGCTCGGCACGAGACAGGGGCCGATCGCCTCCACGGCGGCCTCACTCGGCAAGCTCGCCATCACCGAGTTGATGTTCGCCACCGCCCTTGCCCGCGTCGGGTTGGCCGGAGCCAACGCCATGCTCGATACCAACGACGCCGCCCGCTCCCTCGTCGCCGCCCCCGGTGGCCGCATCGCTGGCGGCACCAGCCAGATCCAACGCAATCTCATCGGTGAGCGCCTCCTCGGCCTCCCCGCCGAGCCGCGCCCTTGACCCGCATTATCGGCGGGCCGCGACCTGACTGTCGAGTTGGCGACTCACTGTCGCGAAAACGACATCGCCAACGTGACAATGAGTCGTCAACGTGACAATGAAACGCCGGGCCCTCAAGGATGCGCCCCGACAGGTCGATAGGCCTCGCCATGAACGGTGAGGATTCGTTTGCTTCCCGTATGGGCGAAATCGCGCTGGCGCATCACCTGGCGCATGAGCACGACCGATGTGTGGTTATCGGGGCTCGGCACGTCTGCCGCCGCTGCCTCGTGTTGTATCCCCTGGCCTTCATTGTGATGTTCCTCGCCCTCGGTGGGATCACGTGGTCGGAACAGTTTGATCCTCTGCTCCTGCTCGGCCTGCCGATACCGGTGACGATGGAGTTCGTCGGCGAAAAGCTTGGGCTTCTTCGCTACTCGGCCTGGCGGCAAGTCGCGCTCACGGCGATCGCTGCGCCCGCCCTGGGAACGGGCCTGGCCCAGCACATCCTTTCGCCGTTTCCGAAATGGTTCGACGTGATGGTGCTCGTTCATGGCGGCGTCTGCGCCCTCGCCCATGTGCTGTCATCCAGGCGCGATGACCGAGCGGCACGAGCGGCCAGACTCGCCACCGAGGAAGCCGACCCCGTACTCGACGGCTTTGCCGACGCCGACGCTTTCCGGAACTACCTCGCCACCACCGCCGCCCTTACCAACGGCACCTGAACGCTCGTGAGTAGGCGTGTCGATAGGTAGACACAGCAAAATGAATCGGCCGGCTTGCTGGCTGCCAGGACGACGGACGCGAGAACGTTGACCTATCGGCGCGGCTCGAAGGCCCGCCGCTAGGCCGGAAGGTTCCCGGTCTCCAGCAGCGTCCGAAATGCCGCTTCATCGAGGACGGGGACGCCCAAATCTGTGGCCTTCGTTACCTTGGCCGCTCCCGGATCGTTCCCGACAACAACTGCGGTCGTTTTCTTGGAGACACTGCCTGGCGCCTTGCCTCCTCGGAGCGTGATTGCTTCCTCGGCCCCGTCACGAGTGAAGCCATCGAGCGAACCCGTCACGACGATGGAGAGACCGACAAGGGTTTGCGCCATTGACGGCGGGGGCGGGCCGTCGAAGTTCAGACCAGCGTTGCGCAGGCGCTCGATCATCACCTGGTTGGCCTGGTCGCTAAACCATTCCGCCACCGACGCGGCAATGATTCCACCGACGCCCTCGGTGGCGGCAATTTCCTCCGCCGACGACGCCGCCAATGCATCGAGCGATCCGAAAGACTTGGCCAGGACATGGCCCATCGTGCCACCAACGTGACGAATATTGAGACCGACGAGGAGGCTCCCCAATGGGCGTCTTTTGGACCCCTCAATGGCCCGAAGGAGGTTTTGAATAGATACCTCCCCGAAGCCCTCAATACGCCGTAATTCTTCCAGACGATCGCCAAGCACGTAGATATCAGCGAAGTCCGCGAGCAATCCGGCATCGAGAAAGATCGAGACGGTCTTTTCGCCAAAACCCTCGATATCCATGGCGCCACGCGAGCCGAAATGCACGAGGCGGGCCCAACGCTGATGCGGGCACCGTGGCTCCACACATCTGGTGTCGCTCTCGCCTTCTGGGCGGACCAACACCGACTTCATCGGGCACGGGCACGTGGTGGGAAATTCCCATTCGGGCAAACCGTCGGGCCGGAGCGACAGTACCGGCCCCACTACTTCGGGGATAACGTCCCCCGCCTTACGCACCACCACGGTGTCTCCGGGGCGCACGTCCTTCAGTCGTACCTGGTCTTGATTGTGCAGCGTGGCCATCGCCACGGTGGAGCCACCGACAAAGACCGGTTCCAGAACGGCAAACGGCGTGGTCCTCCCGGTGCGGCCAACGGAGACCTCGATCGCTCGCAGAAGCGTGGTGCGCTCCTCGGGCGGGAACTTAAACGCCGTCGCCCAACGCGGCGCCTTCGAGGTATTCCCTAGTTCGCGCCGTTGGGAAAGATCGTCAATCTTGACGACGACTCCGTCGATGTCATACGGCAGGATGTGTCGATGTTCCGTCCAATATGCACAAAAAGACGAGACATCATCGAGTGTATCGAGCGTGCGAATTTCCGGGCTCACCGGAAAACCGCAGTTGGCCAGGAAGGCCAGCGTTTCTGAATGAGCACCAAATGACGGACCGCCGTCAATCGCCCCTAACTGATACGAAAGAAAACTCAATTCGCGCCCTGCCGTCACACTCGGGTCTTTCTGCCTGAGGCTGCCAGCGGCGGAGTTGCGGGGATTGACGAAGAGGGGCTCTCCAGCTTCGGCCCGACGACGGTTGAGCGAGGCAAACGCCTCGGTCGGCATAAACACCTCACCACGCACCTCCAATAGTGAGGGAACCTCGCCGAACAACGCGCCGTCGGTCACCACCGGCACGATTCGCTTCGGGATCGCCGGAATGGTGCGCACATTTTCCGTTACGTCTTCTCCCACGCGCCCATCTCCTCGTGTGGCCGCTCGCACGAACACGCCGTCTCGATACAGCAAGGACATTGCCAGCCCATCGATCTTCAGTTCACATACGAATCGGGCGGTGACATCGTCGCCGAGCAATTTGGTGTTACGTAAGCCCCAACCGCGGAGTTCGTCGGCATCAAAAACGTTGTCAAGCGACATCATGGGTTGGAGGTGCTCGACCTCGGCAAACGAGTTGACCACCGGGAGGCCACGAACCGTTTGCGTTGGCGACGTGGCAACGACGAGGCCGGGGAACTCGGATTCGAGCGAACGAAGCTCACGCAGCAGGGCGTCGTAGTCTGCGTCGCTGACCTCAGGGGCATCAAGTTCGTAGTACCGACGGTCGTGATGCGCGATGACCGTCCGCAATTCGTCGACCCGTTGCTGCGCCCGTGCTACGTCCATCCGACGAAGGTAACCGAACAGAGCCCGGCGGCGGACCAGCCGATTCCAGTCGCGGTGGTCACCCAAGCTCGAACTGGCCCGCTCCGATCGTGTACGCCCCGGCGGCGCAGAAAACGAGCAAGACGATCAACAGGACCGGCATCCACCTCCTGGGAATCCGTCGGTAGCCCGAAGCGAGGGCAACACTGAACGGGAACACGCCCATCAGGTAGCGGGCGGCGCCAATTGTGTACGGCGGATGTTGACGAGCCATGACGAAATGCATCGCCAAGACACCCCACACCATCACGTGATAGCCCCCGCGCAGTTCTCGCCATTGCGTCGCAGTGAGTATCACCGCAATCATTATCGAAGTGAGGGCAAAAAACTTTCCCAGCGTGACGTAGCTCGTAAGTGTACTTAGGTCCTTGGCCACAGCCCACCACGGCCACGCCGTGGCGCGGTCGTAACCAAGCTGTTGGGCGGCGAGTCCGCCCCGGGCGCCGAAGCGCCAATTGGCCCAGACCATGACGGCCACCGTCGATGCGATCGGGGCGATGCAGACAAGTACCCGCCGAATAGCCCGAACGCGTTGGCCTGGAAGGCTGATGCTCTTGGTTTGCTGGACCAGTTCGACGAACAGGGCGAGACCGAGGACGGGGCCAATGTTGCGAGTCATCCCGGCGAGCAAGGCCGGGACTGTGGCCATTCCCCAGCGCCCAGTTCGTACGAACCACCAGGTGAGGGTGACCAGGAGAAGGGCAACGGACTCGGTGTAGATGGAGCCCCAAATTGCGCTGAACGGCAGGAACGCAATCACGAAGACGGCGGCCCGGGCAAGGGCGTCGTTGCAGTCCAAAGCGACCAGTTTGTACAGCACCAGCAGCGCCGCAACGAACGCCACCGAGGAAAGAACTACGCCGAATACCGCTTCCTTGGCCGGGCTACGTCCGGCCAGTCGCAACAGCATGGGATAGAGCGGATAGAACACGCTCGTGAGTGACTTGTAGCCGCCGCTCGCTATGCGTAGATAGGACTGACCGTCGAAGTAAGTGTAGGGCCGCAGCCATTGCGGGCCAACGCCCGGTCCACCCTCAACGACAGCGTTCGGCGGGACCGACGATGCGCCGAACATCACGAACAACGCGTTCCAAAGCCGTGACGACACACCCACGGTGAACACGAACCGGAGCGTTGCGGCGTCGAGCCCGACGGCCCGACCTAGAGCACCAGCGCCGACGCGCTTCGTCGGCCCCGCCGGTGCCAGCAGCGAAGAACTCATGCCTGCAAATCGGTCAACTGGCTTCCGAACTTGATTGCCGCGCCGATGACTTCGTGCTTTCGAAACATGACGCCCGCTGGTTCGACCGCATGTTCGACCGCGCCAACCACTGGTGACCACGTGTCGGGGCCACCCACCGTCGGCAACGTGAGGGAAGATGGAGGAGATGTCTGAGGCCCCCAGCAACCCGGTGAAGGGGGCGCGTACCGAGCGGTTTGCTCCTGCGGTGATTCGGGGCGCGTGGCTCCTTCTCATCCTGTCAGGAGTCTTGGTTGGGGCGGCAGTATCGGGGCGAAGCACCCCGGTCGTGGCCGTGGCATCGGCACTGTGGTGGGGGGCGTGGGGCCTCGGGCTCGTGGCCGTGCTCGTTTGGCACCCGGCCGGACTGGTTCTGCTTCGATGCGCCGCACCTTCCGCGTTGGCGACAACGCTCTGGGCGTCGGCCCACTCGTCGGGGCAACCGCTGTGGCTCCGAGTAGTAGGAGTGGCTGCAGCATCTGTGGGCGTCGTGGTGATGGCATCGAGCGAGACCGGCCACCTATGTGTGAATGGCCCGGCCTATCCGAACGAACGGCGATTCCTGCTCCGCCCCGCCGCCGCCCTCACCGTCGGACCGCTGTACCTGTCCGGTGCGCTCGTCGCTGGCGGAGTGATTGTCGGTCCGTTGCTCCTCGCCGCACGGCAGTGGCTTGTGGGGACTCTGGCCATAGCAGCCGGAGCGGGATTCATACACGTACTTGGTAAAGCGCTTTACGGCCAGACGCGCCGGTTCGTGGTCTTCGTGCCCGCCGGTTTCGTCCTCCACGACGAGTTTGTGTTGCGCGATCCGGCGTTGTTTCTTCGTC
This sequence comes from Acidimicrobiia bacterium, assembly GCA_043775075.1. Taxonomy (GTDB): domain Bacteria; phylum Actinomycetota; class Acidimicrobiia; order Acidimicrobiales; family JANYDT01; genus JANLQX01. Next base: position 2,433 of record JAYVSS010000116.1, on the reverse strand, counting down.
GCACCGTCGAGCAAATCCGCCCCGCCCTGGCCGACACCGACTCACTCGACCTGACCAACAACGCCAGCGGCTTGGCGATCGAAGTCCTGCTGACGGAGAAGTCCGAAATCGTGCGGATCACCAGTCGCTCCACGTCGGAAACGGGCAAAACCGCACGTTTCATATTCGTTCCGACCTTGCCCGGGCGCCTGCTGAATGAGGCCCGCAGCCGCCGAATCGCCGAGTAGTTCAGCGGCGAGCGAGGCCGCCCGCAACCACGATGTCGGGGCCACCGTTTGGACCTGCGGCGTACAGCACCACACTCTGACCGGGGGCGACGCGCGTTTGCGGTTCGTCGAACACCACCGTGAGCGTGTCATCACCATCGTTGAGCGAGGCTACGCACGGAATAGGTCGACCATGGGCACTGACCTGAGCAGTAAGCGCGCCTACCATCCATTCCGGGCCCAAGGGGAGGGCCACTGTATGGAGCGCCACCGAAGGACGTAGGAGCGCGTCTCGATCGCCAATGGTGACCACGCCAGCGTCGACGTCCACATCGACCACATACCGGCGCTCACTGGCGCCGCTCAGGCCCAGGCCACGCCGCTGGCCGATCGTCACGAGTTCAACGGCATCGGTGGAACCGACGTGGGCACCGTTGGTGTCCACCACCTTTGCCGAACGCAACGGGATGCGATCCCCGAGGAACACGCGACGCCCCCCACCGGTCTCGGCGATGAAACAGACCTCCATACTCTCGGCCTTATCAGCTGTGCGCATCCCCATTTCGGTGGCCCGCTGGCGCACCTGGGTCTTTGTCAGATCGCCCACCGGGAAGAGAGTTTTCGCCAGGACTTCCTGCGGGAGCATATGCACCACGTAGCTCTGGTCCTTGGCGTCATCGTGACCGCGGGCCACGGCGAACCGACCATCGGCGAGTTCGGTACGGCGAACGTGATGGCCGGTGGCGATGGCGTCGAAACCAAGCTGGGTTGCGCGACGAAACAGCCGGTCGAACTTGAGGTGACGATTGCACTCAACACACGGGTTCGGCGTCTCCCCAATGCCATGCGCGCGTACGTATGGCTCCACAACGTTGGTGTTGAAGTCGTCGCCGAAATTGAAGATGTAGTGACGGATTCCGAGCTGCTGAGCGACGCGTCGGGCATCGTCCACGTCGGCCACAGAACAACAACCCGAGTCCGAATCTCCACCCCACAGCTTGAGGGTGACCCCGGCGACGTCGTGGCCCTGGTCCATGAGGAGGGCGGCGGCGACGGAGGAGTCGACTCCGCCGGACAGAGCAACGAGCACTCTCACTGGCATCCCCAAACCAGCAAGCCGCCACAATGAAGCGGAGCAACGAGCACGCTCACCGTGAGCCTCGCAATTGGCTGATGACGGGCGGGAGCGCACGGAGAACGGCGTCCACGTCGTCGTCGGTGGAGGCGACCCCGAGGGTCAATCGCAGCGCTCCGCCCGCCCGCTCCTTGGCCACGCCCATCGCCAGCAGCACCGGCGAGACATGGAGCGCCCCGCTGGCACACGCCGAACCGGCCGACGCGGCGATGCCCGCCTCATTGAGCAACACCAGTACGGCCTCAGACTCCACGCCATCCAGCGTCAGGTGGGCGTTGCCAGCCACTTTGCACGTGCGGTCGGGAACGGTTTCTACGCACCCATCGATCGACGCCACCAGCCCGTCCACCAGTCGATTTCGCAACTCGCCAATCCGCGCACAAACATCAGTACGCATAGTTTCAGTCAACATCGCGGCCTCCGCCATCCCGACGATTCCGGCGACGTTCTGGGTTCCGCTGCGGCGCTCGCGTTCCTGCCCACCACCGTGCAAGAGCGGCGTGAGGCTGATTCCTTCACGCACACATAATGCGCCGACACCCTTCGGGCCCCCAAACTTGTGGCCGGAAATGGCGACAAAGTCCGCCACCGCAGCAACCGGACGGAGGTCCATCCACGCCAACGCCTGCACTGCATCCACTAAAAGAAACGCCCCGGGGACGAGCTCGCGCATCATCGCCGCCAACTCATTGATCGGTTGGATCGTGCCGACCTCGTTGTTCACCGCCATAACGGCGACGATCAACGGCGCGGCATGGGCAGAGTGACGCACGATGGCGGCGTGGGCGGCGTCGAGATCGAGAACCCCTTGGGCGGTGACGGGCAACGTCTCGTGCACGGCGTGACCGGTCAGCGCCATCCAATTCGCTGTTTCACGCACGGCGTCATGCTCAATCGCACTGGTGAGCAGCACCGGTTGACCGTGCGGCGACGCGACGCCACGCAACGCCAGGTTGATCGCCTCCGTCCCTCCCCCGGTAAACACGATCTCGCGGGCCTGACGCCCGAAGATCGCCGCCACTCCATCACGGGCGGATTCCAGCGCCTCACGGGCATCGCCGGAGACATCGTGGACGCCCGACGGATTTCCAA
>JAYVSS010000115.1:0-3151 GCA_043775075.1 Acidimicrobiia bacterium | reverse complement strand
CGAGCCACCGTGGGCAACCGGATCAGTAAGTGGACTGATGATGTGCTCGAACTCCGCCACTGATCCCGGCCAGCCGTGGATGATGCAGAGAGGAAGGGCATTTGCGTACGTTGAGCGAACGTGAATGGCATGCATCCCGGTCCCGTCAACGGTGCCCCGAACCTGAGGAAACGCGTTAAGGCGATCCTGCGCTGCGGTCCAGTCGAACTCGTCGCGCCAGTATGTGCACAGACGTTGTACCGCTTCGAGTTCGATGCCGTAGTCGGGATCATTGTGCGGAGCCTGATCCGGCCACCGTGTGCGGGCGAGCCGATCGTGAAGGTCGGACAGAACGTCGTCAGGTACGTCAATGCGGAACGGTTCTAACGTCATCGCTCGCCGCTCAACCGTTCACGAGTTCGGACATCGTGCGCAGCATCGCCGGCGGGCCCGAGAGCAGCAATGTGGTGATGCATGACTCTTCCCACGCCGCCAGGTCGTCACGTATTTTCGCCGCCGGACCGATGAGCGCTACCTGTTCGCACAGCGATGTGGGAACCGACGCGATGGCTGCCGGCTTGTCCCCGGCGAGGTAGAGGTCCTGCACCTTGATCGCCACCTCTTCGTATCCCATCCGAGCGAACACATCGAAGTGGAAGTTCTGGCCGCGTGCTCCCATGCCGCCCATGTAGAGGGCGAGAAACGGACGGACGAAATCGGCGGCCTTCTCCACGTCGTCGTCGATGACGACGGTGACGGTCGCTGCCGCTTCGAACGTCTCTGCCGTCGAGCGGGCGCCGGGCCGGGCGAACCCTTCGGCTAGAGCTCTGCGGTACCAATCGTCATGGGTTGGCGCATAGAACAGGGGAAGCCATCCATCGCAGATCTCCGCCGCCAGGGCGATGTTCTTGGGGCCTTCAGCGCCGAGGTAGATAGGGATATTGGGTCGGAGCGGGTGCACCGTTGGCTTCAGCGCCTTTCCTCGTCCTGTGCCCCCCTGATACGGCAGTTGGTACTGCTTCCCGTCAAGAGTCACCGGCGCCTTGCGCTCCCACACTTGACGAAGGATGTCGACGTATTCGCGGGTCCGCTCCAGCGGCTTCGGGTACGGCTGGCCGTACCAGCCCTCGACCACCTGCGGCCCGCTGGCACCGATACCGACGATGACGCGTCCGTTGCTCAGATGATCGAGCGTCATGGCCGCCATCGCCACGGCGGTGGGGGTCCGCGCCGACATCTGGATAATCCCGGTCCCGAGCTTGAGCGTCTTCGTTGCGGCCCCCCACCAGGCCAGTGGTGTGAGCGCGTCGGAACCGTAGGCCTCGGCCGTCCACATCGAATCGAAACCAAGCTCCTCGGCGGTGCGGATCTGCTCCACCGCGCCGGCCGGCGGACCGGCGCTCCAGTAGCCCGTGTTAATTCCAAGTTTGAGTCGACGCATGGCGTACAACGCTACGACGAAGAAGTGAGGGAGTCCTCATCGCGGCTCAGGCGCGACGACAGCTCCCGCATCGGCCGGAATTAACCCTTTACGGCCCCGCTCGTGAGTCCGGCGACGAACCAGCGCTGGAGGAAGACGTAGGCGGCGACCATTGGCGCGCTGGCAATCATCACGCCGGCGAAAAGGGCCGAGTAGTTGGTGCTGAACTCACCTCGCAACGATGCCAGGGTGCGGGGCAACGTCCACTTGCTCTCGTCGGTGATGAAGAGCAGCGGGTAATACAGATCATTCCAGTGCATGACCAACAAGAAGATGGCAACGGCAGCAATGGACGGCGTGGACAATGGGACAACGACGCGGCTGTATAACCTCCACGGACCCGCTCCGTCCACCACCGCGGCTTCGAAGAGTTCTTTCGGGAGCGTGCGCATGAAGCCGGTGAGGATGAACACGGCGACGGGAAGCGTGACGGCCAAGTTGACCAGTACCAGCCCGTAAAGAGAGTTGGTTAGGTGCAGCTGCTTGAACAGCGCGTACTGCTGGATACCGTTGACTTGGGCGGGAACGGCCATGCCGAGCGTGAAGAACCCAAACAGAACGGCGGCCCTCCAGCCACCCATCCGGGTCACGGCGAACGCCGTGAACGATGCGATGAGCAGCGTCAGAGCAACCGAACAGCCAACGACAATGACGCTGTTGCGAAGCGACCGCAGAATCTTGACGTCCAAGACGTCGCGATAGCCCTGCAGATTGGGCGAACGCGGCGGGCCGATCGGATTGGTAATGATCTGTTGCTGTGACTTGAACGACCCGAAAGCGACCACGGCGATAGGTACCACCACGAGCAGTGCGTAGAAGAACAAGAGCGCACGACTTCCAACGCGGCGACTGGTGAACGGGTTCACGAGTAATCAGCTTTCACATCGGCCTTGGTCAACCGCAAACCTCGTCGAAGGACGAAGGTAACCGTCACAATGAGCACCATAAAGATGACTGATTCAGCTGCTGCTTCGCCATAGCTGAATGCTTCGAAGGCGGTCCGATAAATGTGAAACCCGAGGACCCGGGTGGAGTTGAGCGGCCCGCCTTCGGTCATGACGTACACGAGGTCGAAGACTCGAAATGACTGCAGCGTGGTGTACGCCACAACGATGCCGGTGGCGGGGGCCAGGAGTGGCCAGGTGATCTTGCGAAAGATCTGCGATCTCGTTGCGCCGTCGATCGCCGCCGCTTCTGTGTAGTCCTTGGAAATCTGCTGAAGCCCGGCAACGAACACCACCATCATCTGTCCGGCGTGGAACCAAATCTGCACCACGGCGAGAAAGATCAATGCTGTCTTGGGGCTCCCCAAAAGCGCTGGGCGGTACGACACTCCAACCGATTTCAGGGCAGTGGTGACGAGTCCACCGGACGGGTCGTAGACAAAATTCCAAATGAATCCGACCGCCGCCGACGAGAGGATCGTCGGCAAGAAATAAAGCGCACGTAGGAAAATCGTGCTTCGACTGTTTTTCACGAGGAGCAGCGAGAACACCAGACCGATCAGCGTCTGAAAGATGACGACGATGATCATGAATTTGAGGCTGACCCACACGCTGTTGTGGAAGGTCGTGTCGGCCGTCAGCTTGGTCTTGAAGTTCTCGAGTCCAACGTAGGCCGGGGAGGTGCCCGGCCCTTCCCAGTTGAAGAACGAGTAGTACAACGCCTGGAGGGTTGGCCAGGCAAAGAACA
>JAYVSS010000114.1:0-5247 GCA_043775075.1 Acidimicrobiia bacterium | reverse complement strand
GGTCCTTCGGGCTCATCACCCGTCTTGGGCACCGACACCATGGTGATGGTCATCCAACTTGTTGACGTAGTGCAGTGACTGCGTTGCGCGGCTCGGCCTTGGTCCGGTAAATGGAATGGCACGACGTCGTCCGTAGCCGGCGGATGGTGCGCGACTTCACCGACGAGCCGGTCGATGCGGTAGTCCTGCGCCAACTCCTCGATGATGCTCGTCGGACCCCCAGCGCCGGTTTCACTCAGGGTCTTGATTGGCTCGTGCTCAACGGGCCTGCGCAAACCGCAATGTTCTGGGACGTCACGCTGCCGGTCAGCGAGCGGCCGGAATTTCGCTGGCCGGGCCTGTTGCGGGCACCGGTCATCGTGCTCCCGCTCGTCGACCGCGGCGCCTACGTTGGGCGCTACTCCGAGCCCGACAAAGCTCATTCCGGGCTCGGCCACGGGGCAGATCGGTGGCCGGTCCCGTTCTGGGACGTAGACGCCGGGATGGCGGCGATGGCGCTGCTTTACGGAGTCGTGGACGCGGGCCTCGGTGCACTCTTCTTTGGCATCTTTCGGTCCGAGAACGAACTTCTTGCCGATCTCGGCGTGCCGTCTGGAATTCGGCCCATCGGGGCGATGGCGATTGGCCATCGCCCCGACACCGGTCGAATCGGTCAGCGCGAAGGCAGTCCGGCACGTCGTCCCCGTAGGTCGATCGAGGACATGGTGCACGAAGGCCGCTGGTGAGGCCCTCCGGCGATGTGATCAGCGACTCATCAATAGGAGTATCAGTTCAAATGCGGGAACTTCGCCCATTTGCAGTGAGTCGAATCGTTCACCGAGGGCTTTTTTGCCTGCAGGGTGAACGTAGAGAGTGTTCACTCAATTGCCACAGATCATCTTTGGTCCAAGACATTCGACGAAAGAAGGTCCCCACGATGAACGATCAAAAGCGGAATCGGGATGCGACCGGGCCCAGGGCTTTGCCTTCTCCCCTGCGGTGCTGCTAACTGGGCTATCGCCACTTCTGGCCCGCCCATTTGATCCGGGCCGGACCGGTCCTCATCAGTCCGTGCGGAGTTCGGTGATGACGCCGTAGTGATCTGACGGCATCATGGCGTTGACTGCAACGTTTCCGATCAATCTGGTGTGTATCGGGACGCCCACGCCTTTGGGACGAGGCCACGAGATCATGAGGTAGTCCAGTCGGCGGTTGGGCCAGGTGGCGTCGACAAGATGCGGGTTCGTTCGGCACCACGTGTAGCCGGGCGCTGCGTCGTCGACAACGTCCCAGGCATCGGTCAGCACGAGCCCGCGTTCTGGCGGTGCGGTGCGGCCCGTGAGAAGGCGCATCTCGTCGCTGTCCGGGAGGGCATTGAAGTCGCCACCCACCACGACCGGAAACGACAGCTCTGGGTTGGCGCGACGTTTGACGATATGCGCGCAGAGTTGCTTGCTTTGCGCCACGCGGGTGGCGGATCGATCGAAACGGTGTTCGAAGTGGGTCGAGACGACCGTGAGCGGGTGCGTCGGCGAATCGATCGTGGTGAACAACATGCTTCGTGGGGTGGCGTCGCCGTTGGCGTCGGCGAGGGCCAGGGTTTCTGAAGTGAGAATCGGCCATCGCGATAGGACGGCGTTGCCGAACGAGTATCCCCGCCAAAAAATGGACGGTGTTCGCGCCGCGAACATTCCGAGGGCGGCGGCCAGGAGGTCGACCTGATCGGCTCCACCTTCGGCCGCCCAGACCTCCTGAAGACAGACAACGTCGGGTCTTTCCGCCCGCAGGGTCGCAACAATCGCCGTCAGGCGTCGCTCGTAGTCACCGAACCGGTGCCCGAGGTTCCAAGTTGCCACGCGCACGACCACGAGGGCAATCGTAGGAGCCCTTCGGACCAACGTGCCCTGAACAATCCGGGACATGAGGCGTGGGGGTTAGCGTACGGGGGTGCTGAAGGCCTCCGACATAACCAAAGACTTTGGCGATTTGGTCGCTTTGGAGGGAGTGTCAATGACGGCGGCGCCCGGTGAGATGGTGGCGCTGGTGGGTCATAACGGAGCCGGCAAAAGCACGTTGCTGCGCATTCTGAGCGGATTGCTGGAGGCGACGTCGGGAACGGTGACCATCGGAAATCACGGACCCGGTTCTCTAGAGGCTCGTGCCCTCACGTCGTATCTGCCCGACAATCCCGTGCTGTACGACGATCTCAGCGTGATCGAGCATCTTGAGTACATCGCCCGGCTTCATGGTTTCGACGACTGGGAGGAGCGGGCGTGGGATCTCCTGAAGCGCTTGAACCTTGAGAACCGTGCCGATGATCTCCCTGCCACTTTTAGCCGCGGGTTGCGTCAAAAGGCCGCACTCGCCGTTGGTTTCGTTCGCCCGTTTCAGTTGCTACTGGTCGACGAACCGTTCGTCGGGCTGGACGCTAGCGGCCGTGACTCTCTGGTTGATTTGATGACCGAGTCTGCCGAGGGTGGCGCGGCACTGGTGGTGTCCACCCATGAGCTTGGATTTCTCGAGCGGGCGTCGCGGTGCGTGGTGCTGCGCGATGGGGTGATCGTGCACGAGGGGCCGTTGACGGCCGAAGTAGCGAAGGAGTTGGTGTCGTGAGTGGTGTGACGGCGACGGCGAGGATGAGCAGAGCGAAGGAGTTGGTGTCGTGAGTGGTGTGATGGCGACGGCGACAGGTGGTCGCGAAGGGACTCCGTTTGACGCGCTGTCGGAGTTGCGGACGGCGCGCAAGGCCAATCAGCTGCAGGGTCTGCCGTGGGGCGAGACGCTGTACCGGGTGTACATCATTGTGGTCGGTGTCGGCGGCATCGTCTGGTGGCTGGCGACGGTTCTTGGTGACCGGCAGGTGTCCGCTGCAGCGATTGCCGATGTCCGGAAAACGGGACCCGCCGCGATCGGGCTGATGCTGTCCGTCGTTCTCGGTGGGGCGCTCCGATCCGGAGCTCGCGGGGCGGCGCTGACGATCGAACCGGCGGACGTTGCCCACGTGCTGCAAGCACCGATTCCCCGGTCGCGATCTCTGCGTCGCCCCGCTATTCATTCCTTGCGAAAGGGACTGTTCAGCGCGCTTATTACCGGCGGAGCGACGGGTGCGCTGGCCGCGCCGTTTCTCCCGGGTGGGCCTGCTCGCTGGATATTCTTCACCGCTGGAGCGGCCGGTCTCGTGGGAATCGGTTCGGCTGGTTTGGCACTGGTTGCCGGTGGCCGCCGACTTCATCCGCGGATCGCCGTCGCCGCCAGCGTGGTGCTGCTGGCCTGGTCGATTGCCGATATTGCCCGTACTACCACGACGTCGCCGCTCTCCTTTCTGGGTTCGGTGTTTCTGGCTCCGTTACCGGGCCGAGTCAAATGGTCGGCCAGTGCTGCGGTGGTCCTTCTATCCTGCGCTCTTACCTTGTTGGTCGTGGCCATTGCGGGGCTTGGCGGAGTGGCGATTGAAGCAGCCGAGCGCCGTGCTCGTTTGGTCAGTCAGCTTCGCTTCGCCGTCTCCACTCAGGACCTTCGGGCCGTGGTGTTGCTTCGTCGACAGTTGGCATCGGAGCGCTCCCGTCGGCGTCCTTGGTTCCACGTCAAAGGCCAGAGCGGTCCTGGCGGTGCCGTTGTCACCCGCAGTATTCGTAGCTTGGCCCGTTGGCCATTGGCCCGGGTAGCCCGAATTGTGGTGCTCGCGGCGCTCGCCGGACTGACGCTACGTCTGGCCTATGAGGGAACGCTCCCACTCGTAATTCTAAGTGCACTTTGCTTCTTTGTGATGGGTCTCGATATGGTCGAGCCGCTGGCCCAGGATGCCGACCGACCGGACCTGCTGAAGTCATTTCCCCGTCACCGGGGGCGGATGGCCAATCGGCAGTTGATCGTTCCAGCCGTCGCCTCGACGCTGCTCGGTGCGATCGCCGGTGGGTCGGCGATTGCTGCAGGAGTGTGGACACATAACACTGTCGGACCGGCCGGCCAAACCGCCGTTGCGGTGTTTGTTGCTGCCCTCTGCGGGTGTGTTGTTGGCACCTTGGGCGCGGCAGTCAACGTGGCCCAGGGTCCACCCTCTTTGGCCACGATGTTGTCGACTCCGGAGTTTGCCTTCCTTCGCACCGCGCTCCCGATCATTCTGACCATCATCGGAACTACCGCGCCTCTTTTGTCTGCGCGCATAGCAGCGATGGACAAGAAGTCTCCAGTGGTCTACCCCGGTATCGTGCGCGGACTGTTGGCGGTCGGGATCATTTCTTACGGTGTCGTGTTGTGGATTACCGACGGCGGAATTCGCGAACCGAAGTAGCCGCGGCGCGTCATTTCGCCGAAGCCCCGGCTCTTGGCGCGTCAATCCGCCGAGTGTTCGTCGTCGCTTTCTTGCGCCGAGTCGATCGGCCATCGTGTCGGTATGCCCTCATGGACGCCCAACTGGAACCCGGTCGAAATCGACGAGGCTGGTCTGCTCGACGCCATCGCCGATTGTTCTGCCGCAGTGGCCACTATTGAGGATGGCCACGCCGCCCTCGGCCCATTTGTGGCCACCGCACAAGAGCAGTGGGAAGGCCCGGCACGAATCGATTTTGACGATCACTATGCCGGATTCGAGCGTCAGATCGGTGGCGTGATCAGCCAGTTGCGCCAAGCCGCACTCGGATACCAGCGCGAGATTGCCGAGGCGCACGAGGAGCAGGGACGCCGCTCAGCTCAGCAGGACCAATGGCGTCGAGAGTTGGCCGACGAACAGGCGCGTGAGGTGGCGGCGCGAGAAATCGCCGCCCGCCAGGCCAACCAAACCAGCCATGAGCCGACAACAACCTTCGGCCCGCCGGTGCCGACAACGACGACCGCACCGCCCTATGCAGCTTGGTCCTGGTAAATCTCGAACCAGCGTGCGGGTCCTTACACCAGGTGTTCGACGACCCAATCGATGCAGTTGGTAAGCGCGCGTACGTCGTCGGGATCAACTGACGGGAATGTGGCGATACGCATCTGATTGCGGCCGAGCTTGCGATAGCTATCGGTATCGACGATGCCGTTGGCCCGAAGAATCGCGCTCAACGTCAGCGCGTCGACCCCGTCGAGATCAATAGTGGCGACAACGGCTGATCGGTCCGTCGGCTCCGCGACAAACGGCGCGGCAAACGAGCGAGCGGTGGCCCAGTCATAGAGATGTCCGGACGATTCGGCGCTGCGCGCCGCGGCCCACGACAGACCACCGTTGGTGTTGATCCAATCGATCTGCTCGGCGGCGAGGAAGATCGTGGCTAAGGCCGGAGTGTTGTA
>JAYVSS010000113.1:0-15774 GCA_043775075.1 Acidimicrobiia bacterium | reverse complement strand
AACGTCTCGACGTTGTCAATCCAGCGACCGAAGAAGTCATCGGTACCATCGCCATGGGGGCCAAGGCTGATGTCGACGCCGCCGTTGCCGCTGCCCGGGCTGCGTTCGATTCGTTCTCGCAGACCACACGCGAAGAGCGGCTGGCTCTGTTCAGCCGCATCATCGCCGAATACAAAGCGCGCATGGGTGATATCGCTGCAGCCGTGAGCAGCGAGATGGGTGCGCCGACAATGCTCGCGCAGCGCGCCCAGGCTCCCTCGGGGATCGGCCACTTCATGGCGACCCAGAAGGCCCTCGAATCGTTTGAGTTCGGCGAAGACGTTGGTACCAGCCGCATTGAATACGAAGCCGTTGGTGTGTGCGCGTTCATCACGCCGTGGAACTGGCCGTTGAACCAGATCGCCGCCAAGGTCGCCCCGGCGATCGCCGCCGGTTGCACCATGGTGCTGAAGCCGTCAGAAGTCGCACCGCTGAACGCCATCGTTTTCGCCGAGGTGATGCACGCCGCTGGTGTTCCCGCCGGTGTGTTCAACCTCGTCAATGGCGACGGACTTACGGTCGGCGCCGCCCTCTCATCGCATCCCGACGTCGACATGGTTTCGTTCACCGGCTCCACCCGCGCCGGCATCGAAGTGGCCCGCAACGCCGCTCCCACCGTCAAGCGCGTGGCGCAAGAACTCGGTGGAAAGTCGGCCAACATCATTCTCGACGACGTTGATTTCGACGCAGTTATCTCCCGCGACGTCAGCCGCCTCTGCGTCAACTCCGGTCAGTCATGCAACGCCGGCACGCGCATGCTGGTGCCCATGTCTCGTATGAAGGAAGCCGCTGCAATCGCCGGGCGGGCCGCCGACAAGATCGTCGTTGGTGATCCCACCGCTGAGGGCACGGTGATCGGCCCGGTGGTTTCCGAGCTGCAGTTCAACAAAATCCAGGGCCTCATCCAAAAAGGTATCGACGAAGGGGCCACGCTCGTCACTGGCGGAACCGGCCGCCCCGATGGACTCGATCGTGGCTACTTCGTCAAGCCGACGATCTTCGCTGACGTCACCAACGACATGACGATTGCCCGTGAGGAAATCTTCGGTCCCGTTCTGTCCATTATCGGATACGAAGACGACGACGATGCCGTCCGGATCGCCAACGACACGGTGTATGGCCTTGCTGGCTACGTGTCCACGAACGACGTTGAGCGGGGCCGTGCTGTGGCCCGTCGTATCCGTTCCGGCAACGTGCATCTCAACGGCGCTGGCGTGGATAGCAATGCGGTGTTCGGCGGCTATAAGCAGTCAGGCAACGGCCGCGAGTTTGGTAAGCACGGCATCATGGAGTTCCTCGAATCGAAAGCGATTCTTGGCTATCACGCCAACGCGTAAGGCTCCGTTCGCCTGACGGTGCGTCGCTAGCCTCGACCCATGCGGCTTGTCACGTGGAACCTCGAGGGACTCAACGACACGGCGGTCGACGAACGCACCGAAGCGGCAGTGTTTACGTCGATCGTCGGGGCGCGCCTCGACCAGCTCCATGCCGGGGTTAATGCAACGCCCCCTCCTGATGTCATCGTGTTCCAGGAGGTCGTTGCCCGCACCTACAAAGCGCATCTGCGTCAACACCTACCGGCCGGTGGCTATACGGTCCTTCCTGAGTCGGCTCCGGACCGTCAGGTCTTCGAAGTCATTGCGTTCCGAGGTGGATATCGTCTGCGCGCCTACGAACACCAACCGCTCGTCGATTCGGTGTTCGGAAGGGTATTGCACGTTGTCGATCTGGAAGCGATCGACGCGCCTTGGAGCACCGTACGAATACTCACCGCTCACTTCGATAGTGGAACGGAAGCGGGCAACGTTCGAACGTCGCAACTGCGTCAGGTGGCCGAGCTCATGACCTCGCGTCCGAGCGTTTTCGCCGGCGATGCCAACCTCCGAAAAGCAGAGTGGCTGGCGGTGAAAGACGAGCTGGATCTCGTCGACGTTTGGGAGTCCCTGGGAGAGCCAAGCGCGACACGGGTGACGTGGCAGCGCGATGACTTCAAGGCCCGCTTCGACCGGGTGTTCGTCACTAGCGGCATCACGGCGAACTCAATGGCCGCACTGGGGGCGACGGTTGTCCCCGGCATCGGAACCAGGATTTCCGACCATATCGGTTTGCTGGTCGAGCTCTCTATCGGATGAAGGTATCTGACGGACAACTTGCCAGATTCGGCAGCCGAACAGGGTCATTCATGATCAGGACGGACGCTCGCTAGCGCTTCCGGGCCATGGTGAGCCCATCGCCAATGGTGAGGATCACCGAGTCGACGCGTGGGTCCGCAGCGAGGGCGTCGTTCAACGCCTTGATCGCCGCGGTGTCGACATCATCGTCGGTGTCCGGCTGCAAAATCCGTCCAGACCAAATCGTGTTGTCGATGAGCATGATCCCGCCGACGCGAAGCCTCGGGATCAATTCGTCCACGTAAGCCTGGTATCCGGTCTTGTCGGCATCCACGAAGGCCAGGTCGATGACGGTGTCAGCGGGCAGGGAGCGGAGGGTGTCGATGGCGGGGGCAATCGTCAGATCGATACGATCGGCAACTTCGCCCCGCTCCCACCCGGCGCGAGCGATAGCCGTCCACTCCTCGCTCACGTCGCAACACAACAGCCGACCACCGCCCACGAGCCCGCGGGCGATGGCCAGCGACGAGGTTCCCGTAAAGGTGCCGATTTCGACGGCGAAACGGACCCCAACAGTGCGCGTCAGCATCGTCATGAATGCCACCTGGTCGCGGCCGATCTGCATCGAAGCACGTCGGCCGAGGGTGGCGGTCTGTTCGGTGATCCAGTCCACGACCGGATCGGACGGCACCCGCTCCTTGACGTAGTCGACGACGTTGGCATCTATCCAGTCTCCGGTGCGCATACTCACCACCAAAGTCCACCACGTGCGGACTACGACCGCAACGGCCGTCACCGGTAAGGTTCGCTGCGTGATCGTAACCACGCTTGACCTCAGTCCTGACGAGTTTGCCAGCGGAACCGGATGGACCATCAAGCCCGAAGGCGCGTGCCAGGGCGACGTGTGTGTGCCGCTGCCGAAGGGTGAGTTCAACGCCGTCGCCACCGCTGATCGGCTTGGCATGGCCATCGTCGAAGAACCTGATGCGGGGCTGTGGTCGATCGGCCCGGCCTCGCTCGGCGGTCGGGCGCTGACCACGGCACAGGCCCCCGAGCTCGTGCTCAACGATCTCCACGGCGACACGTTTCGCCTGTCGTCGCTTCGAGGGCAAAAGGTCGTCATCGTGTCCTGGGCACCCTATTGAGGCTGCGCCTTCGACCTGCCCGGGTGGCAGGCATTGCGTACAGAACTTCATCCCCTGGGCGTGGAGATCGTCACCGTGTCGATGGAGTTGAGCGGACCCGAAGCGTCACGGAAGTATATTGAGGCGGCTCGCCCGGAACACCCGTCACTGCTCGATCCGGAGCATCAACTGGCCGCCCTGTTTGGCGTGATCAACATCCCGAACGTGATTTGGATCAACGAGGCGGGAACGATCGTGCGTCCTCCCGAGCCAGGTTGGCCGGACGAAAAGACTCACATGCCGCGCGAGCTGTTCAAGGCGCTTCCGCAAATGGGACGCGCGCATACTGCCCCAACCCGCTCCACCCCCGCCCCCGATCGCCTAGAACTGCTGTCATCGGGCCAGAACCGCGCCGCATATGTTGCTGCCCTTCGTGACTGGGCGGCGAACGGTGAGAACAGCGTGCACGCGCTTTCTGCCGACGAAGTGATCGCTCGGTCGCAACCGCGTTCAGAGAATGAGTCGCGTGGCGCCGCCCATTTCGAACTGGCCAATCGGCTGTGGCGAGACGCCACGGCTGCGGTCGACGCGAAGTTGCCGCAACTATCGGAAGAGCGAGATGGCCAACGTGAACTCTCAATTTCCCATTTCAACCAGTGTCACCGTCTGCAACCGGACAACTGGACGTATAAGCGCCAGGCCTGGTCGCTCGTGGGAAATGAGCGGATCGGTGGCGAGGTGGGACGTTGGGTGCAGGCGCCGCTCGCCGGTGAAGAGGGGAGCTGGCCGTTCGCGTCGGACTTCAGTTCCGATGTGGCCATGCTCGAAGCCGGCGAGTACTACCCCGCCACGCTGTAGCACGACATCGCAGTGTTGCTGTCGCAGCAGCTCAGGAGATCGGGGTCGCGCGGATGACGATGTTGTCGTTGCAACTACGCGCCTTGCGGTCAAACCGCCCGCCGCCGGTAATGAGCGTCAGTACCGGATTACCGTCTCGTTGGAACAGCGTCCGCACAGGCAGGCTCGCTGTGAACCTGAAATCGTTCGGTGACGACGTACCGATGGGACACTGCGTCGGCGTCGGTAAGTTTTGGACGAGCTACTTCGTCGAGTCGTAGAGCGAAATGCGCGTTCCCGACCCGGGGGCGATGCCGGCGGGGTTGGCGGCGAACCACGCGATCATGGCGTCGATGTCGAGATCGCCACCCACGTTGTCCGTGCTGTTTTTCAACACAGCAAAGCCATCGCCGCCGGTGGCCAGGAACGAGTTCACCGTGACCCGGTATTTCGCCTGGGGACCCACGTCCTTGCCCTGAATCTGGATCTTGCCGATCTTCTTTTCACACGTTGTCGCGGCGGGGTCCTGCTGATACGAGAGTCCGTCGGATGGCTGGAGGATACGAGTCGTCAACTGACCGCGGCAGCCGGTGAACTGCTGTTCCAACACGCCACGAATGTCCTCGCCCGTGAGCGTGAGCGTGACCAGGCTGTTGCCAAACGGCTGGACGGTAAACGCCTCGTTGTAGGTGATCTCACCCGGCGCTTCGTTGGCCGAGATCTGATTGACGGAGAACCCGGGGGCACGGATGCCGCCTGGATTCATCAACGCGAACACCGCCTTCTGCGAATCGCCTTGCGTGGCTTTCAGTTGCGAATCAGCGATCACGTCGCCGAGAGGAATCTCACCGTTGGCGTTGGTCGTCGCGTTGGACATGTCGCCCGTGATCTTGCCCACGACCTTCGCTGCTTTCGGCGCTGCTAAGCGCGCGTAGTAAGCGGCGAGAGCGGCCACTTCGGGGTCGGACTTCGCTGGATCGTCGATTCGGCGCGACGTGGTGTCGACGTTCGTGGAATTCTCCACGATCGTGTTGACCGCCTTGGCACTAATGAGCGAACCACTCACGTTGTCCACGTTGAGCGTTACGTCGGTCAGGATGCGGCCGAACGACGATGCGCTGGTAATCAATCGGCTCACACCGTTCGTGGTCACGATGCAGCGGTATTCGTTGTGCGTGTGGCCGGACACGATGACGCGGATCGAGTCGTCGAGCTTCGATGCGATGTCGAGGATTGGTGAACCGGCCAACTGACCGTTGCAGTCACCGGCTTTGGCCGCCGTTGGCGTCTGCCCGCCGCCTTGATGGATGACCAGGATGTTGGTGGTCACCCCCTTGGCTTTGAGCTCTTTTGCCGCTCTATTCGCCGCCGCCGCTTCTTCGCCGAACTCCAAGCCGGCGATGCCGCTGGGGGTCACGATGGTTGGTGTCGCCTGCAGAACTTCGCCAATGACGCCAATCCGCACGCGGGTGCCGCCGTTCGAAAGGAACGACTTCGTGCCGTACGCCGGCAAAAAGTCCTTGCCGTCCTTGCGGGTCACATTGGCCGCCAAATACTGAAAGTTGGCGCCCCAGAAATACGGCCCAAACGCTGTCGCCGTTTCGGGATAGGGCGCACCGAGACAACCGGTCTTCGGGCAACCGCCGTTTTGCATACGGAGCAGCGCCGTCTGGCCCCGATCGAACTCGTGGTTACCGACCGAAGAAAATTCCAGGCCCATCATGTTCTCGGCGATGATCGTCGGCTCGTCTTCGAAGAGCGCCGATGTGAGCGGCGTGGCGCCGATTGAGTCCCCGGCGGCCACGGTCAACGACCGTTCGCCATACTGGGCTTTGCGTTGCTTGACCAACCGGGCAAGGGCCGACGCTCCACCGGCATAGCGTCCGTAAAGCGTTCCCGGAGTGGAACCGTCAAGGTGCCCGTGAAGGTCGTTAAAACCGAGCACGTGGATTTCGGTGGTGGCTCCGTCGATCAGCGGTGTCCCGATGGACACGGTGTCGGTCAGGCTGGTGGCGCCAGTAATCGTCTGCGCCTCCGAGCGCTCAGCGAAGGGAGTGGTGATCACCACGCTCCCGACGAGGGCGAACAACGCCAGCGGGGCAATCCGGCGGACGAGGCGAGACGAGAACAGGGGGATGGTCATTCGTTCCTCTTTCATGGCACCGACCAAGTTCCATCGGTGGTGATGTGGCCGGGCAGCGCTCGCGGCGTGGAGTGGACTGCGTGAGAATGCCGATGGTGGCGCGTGAAGATGAACGTTATACGTCATGGGCATGAGCAGTCGGCAAACGGTGCGTCGGCACCCTGTTCGGCCAAACAGCGCCGGTACAGAGCCGATCAGCACCGGTACACCACCGGTACAGAACTGCCACGGCCCCGGTATGGTCGAGTGAAGTGAGTACGGAATTGTTGCCGAGCAAAGTCGGGCACGATCGCCGCATTGGATTGCCACCCATGGCTGTCGCGGCGGCCTTGATGGCGGCCGGTTTGATCGGTCGACGATTCTTTGCTGAACGCTTGCAAGCTGCCGCGCTCGCCCATTGGACCAACGTTTTCATCGCCGTTTCGGTGCAGGCGCTTCCCTTTCTCGTCCTCGGCGTCGTGGTTTCGGGGACCATCGCTACATTCCTCAAACCGAGCCTGATCCGCCGAGTGTTGCCCACCAACCTTGCGCTCGCCGTCCCGGTGGCGGCGCTGAGTGGCGCAGTCCTTCCGGGTTGCGAATGCAGCTCGGTGCCCGTCGCCGCCCGCCTCACGCAACGGGGCGTCCCTCTCCCTGCGGCGTTGGCATTCCTACTATCGGCGCCCGCGGTGAATCCGGTCGTGTTAGTGGCCACGGCGGTGGCCTTCCCTCACCGTCCGATGTTGGTCTTCGCTCGCTTCTTCGCCTCGGTTCTCACCGCGAGTGTCGTTGGATGGCTGTGGATGCGCGTCGGCGTGCCCATTTCGGCTCAAGCTGATGAACACGACCACCGAGGTGGATGGCGAGCGATGGTCGATGCCTCGCTCCACGACTTCGTCCACGCCGGTGGATATCTGGTGATCGGTGCGGCGGCGGCGGCGACCCTGCAAACCGTCGTTCCTCGCGGCGCACTCGACCGCGTTGGAAGCAATCCGGTCATCGCCGTTTTCGCCCTCGCCGGGCTGGCGATTGTGCTGTCCATCTGTTCTGAGGCTGATGCCTTTGTCGCCACCGGATTGACGCAGTTTTCGTTGACTGCTCGGCTTGTCTTTTTGGTCGTGGGACCGATGGTCGATCTCAAATTGATCGCGCTGCAGGCTGGCACGTTCGGTCGTCGCTTTGCTCTTCGTTTCGCGCCGCTCACCGTTGCGGTGGCCATCGTCGTTGGCTCCGTTGTGGGAACGGTACTGCTGTGATGGACCGCCCGGCGTTTTCTCGATCCTTCATCGCCTTCGTAATGGGCCTGTTGGCGCTCAGGCTGGCCATCACCGGGAAGCACCGACAATTTGTGCGCGCTGGCCTCGGGCCGTACTTAATTGCTGCAGGGCTGGTGCTGTGTCTGCTCGCGGTGATTGCTCTGCTGCACGATGACGCGCCTGACCTGGGTGAGCGCGGCGACGACCACAACCATTACCGTGACCATTCCGCCAACGCTGATTCGGTCCGACACTCCGTTGGCCCGGGCTGGCTGCTGCTGCTCCCGGTAATGGCCTTGTTTCTCGTCGCTCCCGCTCCGATTGGGTCGTGGGGACTGAAGCAGGTTGGTTCGTCGAGTGCTGGGCGTAGCAAAAACTGGGCGCCGCTACCGTTGGCGTCGGGCCCGATCCCCGTGCGTCTGCGCGAAGTCGTAGGTCGAGCCAACGATGCGACGCTGAGTCTTCGCGGTCGACCGTTGTTGCTCGAGGGTTTCGTCGTCCGTCCCGGAGGATCGTTTGCCCTCGCTCGTTATTCGATCGCATGCTGTGCCGCCGATGCGCAGGGTGCGCAGGTGTTGGTGGAGGGGCAACCGATCTCGTTCGCCTCAGACAGTTGGGTCCGGGTTATCGGCTCATTTGTGGAAATGCGCGGCGACGTGGTGGTCGTTCGCGCGTCGTCGGTCGATCCAATCCCGAGCCCCCCCGAACCGTTCGAGTAGCGCACTGCCGGGATCGCCAGGCGCGCCGGTGAGTGTCTCCGGTAGTGTGCGCACCATGAGCACAATTCCCGACGGTTGGTCCTTTGCCGATTCCGGCGCCATGGCGTGGAAGCCTCTGGGGGAAGGAGTGGCGATCAAGGCACTCTGCGCCGCCAACGGCAAGATGATCGCCACCTTCCAATTTGCTCCGGGCTCGTCGGCACCCTGCACCATCACGAGGAGCCGGAGTTCTCCTACGTACTCGAAGGCTCCGTCGTTTCTCAGGGCGTGCTGATGACCGCCGGTCATGCCTACGGCGCTCAGGCCGGCACGGCGCACGAGGAGTTTCGCACCGATACCGGATGCACCCTCGTCAGCGTCTTCAAAATGCCGGGTTGATCCGGCTGGGTCGTTGCGCCTAGCCGGGCAGATCGAACGACCCTAATCGCCTCTGCTGCGGCTACATAGGCCGGTGAGCGCTTCACTCGTTCGGCGCTGCTCGCCGATAGAGGAGCATGTTGCGTTCTCGTCGCGTGTCGGTTTCTATGGTGGCGCTGCTCTCCCTTTTCATCGTCGCCACGCTTTCTTCGTTCTCCCCGATCAAGGCGTCAGCGGCCGCCGGAGGGCAGCGCGAATTCTTCGCCGACACGTTCGGCGATCCGCTCGACTACGCCAATGCCGAGGATGTCGCCCTCGTTAATGAGGCACTGATCGTGGGTGTCTCCGAACCCCCAACGCTTTCCAATGGAGAGCTGCACCTGCGCTTCGGTGGCTTGGGCTATTTCTCACCGCTTTGGGGTGGGTACGACGTTGGCGGTCACGCCATGGGCAGCGACGCCGTCGGCCACGACCGCGAGGGTAACGCCCGTCGGCTCGATGGACAGACGTATCGAACGTTCCGTGTACGTATGAATGTGAGCGGGGCGGTCGGCGCCGGAATATTCTTTTACACCTGCGTTGCGGGCGTCAAGGACGAGTGTCAGACCGGCCGCCAATTTGTCACCACGCCGGGTTGGAATGTTTACGAAGCCGAGGTGCCGGCAGCATCGGTCTCCGGTATCCGTGTGGCCATTAGTGGCGACGTGAAGGTCGACGTTGATTGGGTGCAGGTGCTCGGTCCCAATGTGGGAAATACGACGGCAACGAACGCCGTAATTGGGCCCGTGCCCGAGGTGCTGAACCCCGATGCCGCGGGCGCCATCCCGCTGCTGTTCCCCCTTGGCGGCAAACCAATTCCGTACACCGGAGTGAACTGTCAAAACAACGACTGGGCCACGCGAGTACGTTCGAATCCGTGGGATTTCAATGAGAAGTCCGATGTTGAGAAGGTCGATAACTACGTCTCGTGGGACGTGGTCAACGGTCAGTTCAACGGGATCGGGGCTATTGCACCGAACGGTGGCGCGCCGGGCGACCCGGGAATCAGGCTGGCCCTTGATAAGCGCACGATCAATGCCCAGGTGTGGCACCGCACAACCCTCGTGGTTCCGTTTTGGGACGGACGATATAGTCAGGAATTCGGCAACGATGGTGGTTGGGTATTCCGAGTAATTTGGAAGTTTCTCGGCAACGAACGGTTCCAGGAAGCCGCTCCGATTGTGGAGTATCCGAACGACACCACGATCAGTGTGGACCTCAACGACCCGACCCCGTTCGATGGGTCCGAGCCACCGCCGCTCAACATCAACGACACCACGTCTAAGGGTCAGCTCGGATGGAGTCGCCCAAATCTTCGGGTCAAGACCTTTCGCGTGGATATTGCTGAACCGTACAAGCCGCGTCAGACACCGGTGGAAGAGGTGTATCTCTCCACCGACGACTGCGGCGTGAAGGAGGCCGACATTGTGTTCCGTGATAACAACCCGTCGGCCGGTACCACGGCACAAATGTTTGCTTCCACCTGGCCCAACGGGCCTTGGGACCCGATCGGCAACACCGGTGTGTCGCCCGGCCTGAACAGCTGGACGTGGACGAATGCTCGGCCGGGAACGTGGTGGATCAAGGTGGCGATGTCTCGTGACGGAGCGTACGGGGAGAATGTGTCCACCGGTCCCGTTACCGTCGGAACCGACTTCGCCGATGTCATCGCCAAGGAAAAGGCGATGCCCGGAGGGACGAGCAGTGTTCCGAACGAGCTCGCCCTGCGTGTCCCCCAAAGGGCGAAGAAGCGAGCGGTTCGTCAACGGTCTTAACGCCCGTCGTTGACTCCGTCACGTCCGATATCGACGAACAGACCGCTGTAGCTCGGTGCGAGCTTCACCACATCCTCACCGCCGACCCGACTGCCGGTGCCTCCGAGCACGATGTTCTTCACGTCGGAAGGATCAATACTGCGAGCCATCTGAGCGAGGACGAGGAGGTCGGTCGGCTTGACGTTGCTGGCGGCGTTCCTCCGAAATGACCCTACCCATTTCACCAAACCGGGCACGTCGCTGACTTCCTCGCGCATCTTGGCCAATGCAGCGAGAAGGAACTTGCCCTGATTGGCGGAACGAGTGAAGTCGCCACTCGCCAGGGTCTTACGGTTTCGGTTGTATGCCAGAGCCGCTTTACCGTTCATAGCGAACCATCCTTTCTGAAACATCGCCCCTGAATAGACGTCCTTCATGGCCGGATCAATGAGAACATTCACTCCACCAATATCATCCACCATGTTCTGTAAACCGGAGAAACCGGTCACCACATAGTTGGAAATCCCCAGCCCGGTGAGATCGTTGACAGTGTCGAGCATGGCCTGCGGTCCCCCGGCGACAAGGGCGCCATTGATCTTTCCTTTCTTACCCGATGGCTTGAGCGTCACGTAGGAGTCACGAGGGATCCCCACGATCGTTCCCTTGTTGAATGCCGGATTCCACACCAGGACATGAAGCGAGTCGCCCCGCGTCCGTTGAAAGTTCTCGTTGGGCCGGGCATCGGACCCGATGATCAGGAGTTTGAACAGCTTGTTATTTGGGACGATTTGGGTGGTCGCCGCTTCGAAACTTGACACGCTCGGAAGCGACGAATCGCTTGATTGGGTGCCCCACAGGAATGGTCCGGCGGGCTTTGGCGGCCGACCGTTCGGGGCCAACTGTTTCGTTGAAGCTTTCGTTGCGACCTTGCTTTTCGTCGTTGACCTCTTCGCCGTGCTCGACGGCTTCTTCGTGCTGGCCACGGCCGTAGGGACGGCGTAAGTGGTTACGGCAAGACAGCAGGCGAGCGTTGCCGATCCGATAATGGGAAGGCGGTGGATAACTGGACGCATGATGCGGTACTCCTCTGTTCGGCTCCGGGGCGGAGCGAGTGATGCCGGCGCAGGTGCGGGCATGGGCAGGGTGAACTCCGCCGATAGCTTGCGCGGGGCATATGAACAGGGGGCGAGCGACGGTGTGATGGTCCCGTGAGGCGTCAGATGGCGCTGGGGTGAACGATGTCACCCCAAAGCGGTCGGTTACTGCTCTCGATGTCGCCGAAGTCGGTGGTCGAAGCGCACCCTGTAGCGTTTTCGTATTCTTCGACCTGACGAACTCCGAAAACGGCTGCTGGAGGCCGGCGACAGTGCTCGTCGGAGCACCGAACAGCTCCTCACGAAACGCCTCGGCGGCACTCGGTTCGCCCCACCCTCGCGCCCGCCTCGCACCCTGGCCGAGGTCCAGGCCGACCTCGATCTGCTGGTGGGGCTCGATTCGGTGAAGGAACAGGTCCGTACGCTTTTGGCCTTTCTGCAGGTCAAAGCGCGGCGGCGGGAGCACGGCCTGGCCGACGTCGCCATGAGCCAACATCTGGTGTTCCTGGGCAATCCCGGTACGGGTAAGACCACCGTGGCTCGTCTGTTGGCCGAGGCCTATGGGGCGATGGGACTCCTCAAGCGTGGTCACCTGGTCGAGGTTGATCGCGCCGGGCTCGTTGGCCAATACGTCGGTCATACGGCGGTGAAAACGAATCGCGTGGTGAGGGAGGCGCTGGACGGCGTGCTCTTTATCGACGAGGCCTACTCCCTCTCCCCGTCAACGATGGGCGGCCAGGACTTCGGCGGAGAAGCAATTGAGTCGCTGCTGAAACGCATGGAGGATCATCGAGATCGCCTGGTAGTCATTACCGCGGGATATCCGAAATTGATGAACAATTTTTTGAATTCCAACCCCGGACTGCGTTCGAGATTTTCCCGTGAATTGGAGTTCGTCGACTACTCCACGAACGAACTGGTGGCGATCACCGAGAAGATGGCGCGAGACGGTGAATTCATTCTCGGTGCGGGCGTCCACGACACACTGGTCTTGGTGTTCGAGTCGATGGTGCGCGACGAGAGGTTCGGAAATGCTCGGGTGTCGAGGAACATGTTCGAACATGCGATCAATGGGCAGGCGCTGCGCCTGACCGAACGTCAGCACGTGAACTCGCTGGATTCCACCACCGTATCGACGCTCGAAGCGGTGGACTTCATTGAGGCCGCCAAGCGCGTTGCGGCGCAAACGCGGAAGCGTTCGCACTGATCGTGCGCGTCTTGCTCGAAGCGGCTCGCTCGCACTAAGAATCACCGTATGGCTACCTACTTTGTTGTGAACTCAACGGTCACCGATCAGGAAAAGCTGATGGAATACCAACGCGCCGTCGGGCCCACGCTGGCCGGGCATGACGTGAAGATTGTGGCGGCCACCAACGACGCATCGCCGTTGGAAGGAACGTCGGCCGGTGCCCGGATGGTCATCATGGAATTCCCCACCCGCGATGCCCTTCTTGCCTGGTACAACAGCGACGCATACCAAAACGTGATCGGTCTGCGTTTCGCTGCGACCGAAGGCTTTGGCATGATCGTCGAGGGTTTCAAGTAGATCTGCCGGTCCAGCAGGCACCGGGAGTGGTCGGCCAGGTTGCGACCCCGCTCTCTTACACTCACTCCATATGCACGATCATCGGGGCCCCATCGCCGAAGTCACGCTTGACGACGTGCACGCCGCCCAGGCCCGCCTCCAAGGCATCATTCGGCCCACACCAACACGGCTCGCCGACTCCCTGAGCCGGGCGCTGAACCGTTCGATATTTCTGAAGCCGGAGCACTTGCAGCGGGCTGGGTCGTTCAAGATTCGCGGAGCGTACAACCGTATTAGCCAACTGCCTGACGGCGTCGACGTGGTCGCTGCTTCGGCGGGAAACCATGCACAGGGCGTGGCATTGGCATCGTCGCTCACCGGGCGACGGTCAACGATCTTCATGCCCGATACGGCGTCGTTGCCCAAGCTTCGGGCCACGGAGGGCTACGGCGCCACCGTCATACCTGGCGGCGCCACCCTCGACGACTGCCTGGAGAAGGCGCGCCAGTTTTCTGAACTTCACGGTGCCGTCTTTGTCCCGCCGTTCAATGACCCGATGATCGTTGCCGGTCAGGCGACCGTCGGATTGGAAATCGCCGCCGAATATCGCCAATGCGCTTCGCCCCAGCAGCGGAACGACGACGCTCCCGTCGTCCTCATTCCCGTGGGTGGCGGTGGGCTCGTTGCCGGGGCCGCGTTTGCTCTTCGTCAGGTGATGCCGAAAGCCACGATCATCGGCGTAGAAGCGGCTGGTGCGGCATCCATGCGTGCCTCGCTCGATGCCGGTGTGGTGACCACGTTGGCGTTCACCTCGACGATGGCCGATGGCATCGCCCTGCGCGCCCCCGGGGCGATCACGTTCGCTATGACGAAGGCTCTGGTCGACGATGTGATCACCGTGACCGAAGATGAAATTGCCCAGGCGGTGCTGCTCCTCATGGAGCGAGCCAAGGCCGTGGTTGAGCCTTCTGGCGCGGTTGGATTGGCGGCACTCATGGCGGGTAAAATCGCTGGGTCACGGCCGGCTGTGGTCGTGTTGTCGGGCGGCAACGTGGACCCCATGTTGCTCACCCATATCGTGACCCGAGGACTCTCGGCGGCCGGACGCTATCTACGCTTACGGATCGTCTTTCCCGATCGGCCGGGCTCGCTTGCTGCGCTTACGGCCGTCGTTGCGAAGCTCGGTCTCAACGTTCTGGACGTAGAGCACCATCGTACCGGCGTGCAGATCGGGATCGACGAGGTCGAAGTTCTTCTCGTGGTCGAAACGCGCAATCCTGAGCATCGCAACGATGTGATTGTCGCCCTTCAATCCGAAGGGTTCAACGCCCAACTTCTCTAGGGAATAGAGGTCCCGCAACCTACGGTGACGGGTCGCCGAAGAGCAGGGATGATTGGGGGCGGGGTGACCGGTCGCTGAGGCAGGACCGACTCAGACCGTGGTGCCCGGAGAACACTGGGACCCCCAGCGACGATCTGCCTTTGTTGTTGGTGCGATGATGCAGACGAGGCCGTTGCTCGTCGGCAACGTTGGCCGTGTGGGTCGCCCCCGTCTACTGGCTCGACTTACCGGGTGGTGGGTAGGGACATGATCGCTGGGGCTCGTCGTGGCTCTGGTGCCGAGTTCGAGCCCGCCCTCGGCAACAACGACCCCGATGACGGCGCACCCACCCCACACACACGAACCGTTGGTGTTTTCGGCGTCCCTCGGGAAAGATGGCCTGGTGTCCTCTCTCGCCCGTTCGAACCGATCAACCGGAGCAACTGGAGCAACTGGAGCAAACTTCGACGCCATGCTGGGCGGCGTGCACCTGCCGTTTGATTCGGCTCTCGTTATTCCGACGCTTCATCGGGTTCGGCTCCCCACCACGCCGACCGAAACGATCGTCGACGTACGGTCGAGGGCGGCCAAGGAGATCGTGCGCCGCTTTACCAGCGCGCTCTCGCCCGGGGACACGGTGGCGGTCGGCGCGGGTAGCCGCGGACTCACCGGCCGCGTGGAGATGTTGGCGGGGGTCATCGATGGGTTCCGCGCCCTGGGCGCACTGCCCTTCGTCGTACCAGCGATGGGCAGCCACGGTGGCGGTACGGCCGACGGCCAGCGCGAAGTGCTGACCGGTTACGGCATCACCGAGGAGTCGGTCGGGGCCGAGATTCGCGCCACGATGGAAACGATAGAGGTCACTCGCACCGCCCATGGCATGCCTACGTATCTTGACCAATTTGCGGCAAATGCGAGATTCTTCTTTCCCGTTAATCGCATCAAACCGCACACATGTTTTATCGGCCCTCTAGAAAGCGGTCTTTCGAAGATGGCGGTGGTCGGTTTTGGAAAGCAACCCGGAGCCGC
Organism: Acidimicrobiia bacterium; assembly: GCA_043775075.1. Taxonomy (GTDB): domain Bacteria; phylum Actinomycetota; class Acidimicrobiia; order Acidimicrobiales; family JANYDT01; genus JANLQX01. The sequence goes on along the minus strand of JAYVSS010000113.1, from coordinate 447 downwards.
CCAGATCCATGCCCGCGGTCCGGAGGCGATGCGCGATTTGTTGCTCGACGGTATCGTGGCGCTGCGCGAGTCCGGACGGCTGCTCGGAGGGTTGGCGACCATCGAAAACGGCGCTGGTGACGTCGTTGCCGTTGAAGCGCTAACGGCCGACGAGATCGGTGCGGAGCGTGAGGTGGTGCTCACCAATATGGCGAAGTCCCACGTTCCTCGGCTGCCGTTCGAACACGTCGACGTGCTCATCGTGGAGCAGGTGGGTAAGGACATCAGCGGGGTCGGTATTGATCCGAATGTGTCCGGCCGTTATTGGGTCAATGGCCTTGAAGGCGAGGCCACGAGTTCGGTGATTGTCGTGCTCGGGCTGACCGAGGCGAGTCACGGCAACGCCCTCGGTATCGGTCTGGCCGATTTCACCACCGTGGCCGTGGCATCGGCGATCGATTGGCACAA
>JAYVSS010000112.1:0-2105 GCA_043775075.1 Acidimicrobiia bacterium | reverse complement strand
CTTGGCGGCCAGCAAGCTGGCCGATTCATTTGCTGTGTCGACTGGTCTGCTCGCTCCTAAGCCGGGGCGGAAACCGGAACGGCGGTCGACGTGACCGCGGGGTCGACGGGAACAACGGGAACGATGACCGGTGGAAGAGTGGGGGCTTCGGTAAGCGGTGGCACCGTAGTAGGAACCGGGAGACACGGTGGAAGTTCGAGTGTCGCCGCCTCGCCGGACGCGAGTTCGGCGCGAATACTGGCGAGCCCGGTGGCATTGCACCGCGTGGGAAACGACGCCCGCCCGTTCTCGTCGGTCAGGCGCTCATCGCCCCCTTCGGGCTGGAGGGCACCGAGGGCCACAAGTTTGACGGCGAGCCCGCTGATCAATTCAAACCCGATCACGCCCGCGTCATCCACGCGCCGACGGCTCACCTGCAAAACGATGTTGACTGCCTGGCCCTCGATCGGGGCCGAAGGTGCCGCCGCCCAGCGCACGTCGGTGGTGGCGAACAGCTCAGGCTCGAGGTTCAGGGTCGTCTTTTCCTTGGCAAACACAACAACGTTTCTGGGCATCGCGATGTTCGGCGCTTTCCACGCCCGGACGCGCAGCCGTCCACCCAAAATGTTGGAGAGCACGTATCGACCCTGGCCATCAGCAGTCACCGTACGTTCCGCCACTCCGTCGGCGACCAGCCGTTCGACCCGCACGGTCGCACCGGCAACCGGTCCATCGGGGCCCTTGACCACGCCGTTCAAGGTCACCTTACCCACGCCGAAATCCACCAGCGTCGTCGTCGTGACCGCTGCGGAGTCCGGCGGCGGGAGGAGGGTCTCCAACGATCGATCCGGTCCGATCGTGGTAGTTGATGATGGTCGAAGTACAAGCGTGGAAGGAACGATCGGGTAGTCGATCTCCACCTTCCGGGTGCAACTCCCAAGCGCGCATATAACCAGCACACTTACGAGCGCGGCCGGGACGACGACACGTGGAGTCACGACAGGTCTCGAACCTCAGCCACCAGCCCGGACCCGTCTTGGACGTCCGCTCCGTTGAGAACATCGCGTTTCACATATGCCAAGGCCACGGAGACCGCCGTGCGGGGGTCCGTGGCCACCCGAGTAATGGTCCCTACCACGTTGCCATCCACGCTGACGGTAGCGCCGGCGACAGCGAAGGTGTGACCGCGAAAGTCAAGCCCTACCAGGCGGCGAGGAACGTTGCCACCCCGGGAGTCGATGCGTTCCACCAGCTCCTGGCCGGTGTAACAGCCTTTGGTAAAACTGGCGGCGAGGGCCACCACGCCGGTGGCGTTGGGGATCGTCGAATCGTCGAGCTCTGCCCCCCACATGGGGAAACCGTGAACGATTGAAGCGAGGCCGCTCACCTCCGCGCCAAGCGCGTTCGATGAATCGCCAGTGAGGGCGGGAAACTTTTCGGCCCACGTGGCCCCGAACACTTGATCAGCGCGCAGATCAAGATCACACTTCGTCCGAATCTTGAATCGGCTAAGAGCGTCGACGACGGCTTGACCGTTGCCCGGATCGGTGTCGAGGGTAACGCGATCGCCCTCGCCCCGAACGACACGCAGGAGGCCAACAAGCTTCCCCGAAGGCTGCAAAAGAAATGACCACCGAACATCCGCCGCGACCATCGACGCAATATCCTGCGAGAGCTGCGATTGGAGGAACTTCACCGTATCGACGCCGTCGGCCTCGATAACGTCACGCGGAAACGCCGTGGCAATCTCGCCCCGCAAGACCGCGGCAAAGCTGTCCGCGGTGAGGGTTTCGTGGACGGTCATGAGCGCTCCTTCAGCTTGCGCATGCGCCGCGCGGCCGGTACCGCAGCCAGAAGCGCAGCAGATTTGAACACGCATTCGTCGTGCTCGGACTGGGGATCGGAATCGGCGACAATGCCCGCCCCGGCCTGCACCGAGGCCCGCCCGTCGGGAGTCACGAACATAGTGCGAATGGCAATTGCCGTGTCCAGGTTTCCGGCAAAGTCGAAGTATCCGACCACGCCCGCGTAGGGACCGCGACGTGACGGTTCCAGTTCGTCGATGATCTCCATCGCTCGAACCTTAGGGGCACCCGAAACGGTCCCCGCCGGAAACGTGGCTCGCA
>JAYVSS010000111.1:0-2603 GCA_043775075.1 Acidimicrobiia bacterium | reverse complement strand
CTGCGACCAAGGCGTCAACAACTGCGGCAGGTAGTAAGAAGACCCGAAAAACGCGCAAGTAGTGGGGTTTTTCCGAATCCACCGGGCGCGTGGCGTAATCACGCGCGGCTCGATCGCTTCAGTCGACGTCGTTCTCTAAGTTGATCGCACCACGTTGCAACCGTGCAGCGGACCTAGCCGATACGGCAGAAAGAGCGGTATTTCCATGAGCGTTCGGGTACTTTCCAGTGAGCAGGGTAAGACCTCCATTACTCGCATTCAGACAATTCTGAGCGGAGGTCTTGCCGAACAAATCTCGGCGCTCAAGGCCGAAGGTCAAATTCTTTCCGATCCAGAAGTGTGGGACGGAATGCTGGCATCAGAGTTTCGCGGGAGCACTTGGCCTGAGACGTCTCGGGCCCTCGAACAAACGACGGAGGCGATCGAGGAGCTTCGTCAACGGATTCAGGCAATCAACACCGACATCATGATGGCCGGTGGCAACAGCTAGCGGTCTGACTTCGAAACAACTAGCGCGCCGACGCTTCGCATCGTGAAGTCAGCCTTCGAGCGCCCGCCGCAGCGACAGCGCCAGACGACGCTTCTCCGGCTCGATGGCCAGGATCTGCGTCCACACGCCCTCGCCCACGGCCACGACGTCTGAGGCCTGTTCGACCCGGTACCGGCTGAGTTCGGAAATATGTACCAGTCCTTCGATCGGGTCGAATCCCTCGCCCTCGACCTGCACGAAGGCCCCGAACTCGGCGCAGCCGGTCACCGTTCCGTAGACGAGATCGCCGACCTTGTGAACGGTTTGGAAAGCCACCCATGGGCTCGGCAGGGCGGCTTTGCGAGACAGACTTATTTTGCCTTTCTCGCCCCGGATCTCCTTCACCACCACGTCGATCACGTCGCCGACCTTGACCACGTCGGACGGCTTGCGTACCTGGCGGTGCGCCAACTCACTGACGTGCACCAGGCCCTCGGCCCCACCGATATCAACGAACGCGCCGAAGTCGGTAACCGCAGTGACCGGGCCGGTGAACTTCTGACCGACGGAAATCGAGCCGAGTAACTGCGCTCGCTGCTCGTCGCGCACTTTGCCCATAAGCGCCTTGCGGTTCACGACCACTTTTTCACCGCGACGCTCGGTGGCCGCTCGCTCGCCGGACAGCAGTTCGGCCTCGATCACCACAACCTGCACTTCCTGCCCCACAAGCGCGGTCAGGTTGGTCCCCCGTCGCACATCGACGAGGGATTCCGGTAGGAAAGCCCGCACTCCGAGGTCAACAATCACCCCGCCTTTGGTGGTCGAGAGCACGATCCCGCTGACCGGCTCGCCTGATTCAAGGGCGGCGGTGATGCGAGCCCAGGCCCGGGTGCGGGCCGCCCGCTTCGGCGAGATCACGTAGCGACCGGTTCCGGTCTGCAGTTTGATGACCGTGCCCTCAACGGCGTCGCCCACGGCTGGCTCGTCGGCACTGGCCAGCTCGGCCCGGGGGATAACGCCAACGGCGCCTTCACCGAGGTCGGCCTCGATCCCATTGGCCCCCACGACGGAGATCGTTCCCGGCAGAATGTCGCCCGGCTGATAGACGAAGACCGGCGCCTCGGTCGCCACCGGCACATCCGGCGGTGTTTCCGGGGCGACGTCGGCCGGGTTTCCTATCGGCGGAGTTTCTACCGCCTGAGTTGCTACCGCCGGCGCGGCATCGTCGACGGACTCTGGTGTGGGCTCCGCCGATGCGGCCGCAGTTGTTACGTCGGACTCGCTGGAGGCCACCTTCGGCATCCCTGACTCGGCCTCGACCGGAGCGGATTCGGCGGCAACCGCCACCTCGGCGGGCGCGGCGTCGTCGGGCAAAGCGGGTACTGCGCTGTCAGCCGATTCGTCGACCTCGGCGGATACTTCGACCGCAGCAGGTACTTCGGCCACGGGCGCCTCGACAATCGGGGCGGCGGCGGCGTCGACGGCTGAGGAGTCCTCGGGCGTCGTGGTGTCGTCAGTCATGTGCATTCCTCGAACGTGCCCGACTGATGTCGAGACACTTCGAAGGTTAGTGCCGACAAAAGCCCTGGCGCGGGTTCCTGCGGCGTCGGGCGAAAACCAGACGGGCCGTTGGTTCAACCGACGCCGTCGATGGCTGCGCGCAGTTCGCCGACAAAACGCCCGACCCCCTCGGGACCGCGCCCCTCGAGAATGCGTCGAACCAACGAGGAGCCGACGATGACCCCGTCGGCCACGGCCGCCACCTCCGCCGCCTGATCGCCGTTGGACACGCCGATCCCGATGAGGACGGGACGATCGGTGATCGCCTTCAACCTCGTCGCCACCTCACTCGCCGTCGACGCCAGCGCCGCTCGTTCCCCGGTGACACCCATCGTGCCGATGCCATAGACCCAACCACGTGACGCCACACAGATGCGAGCCAGCCGATCGACCGGAGTCGTGGGGGCGGCCAACAGGATGTTTTCGATGCCGGCCGTGGCCGCCGCCTGCATCCAGTCCTCGGCCTCATCGAGCTGCAGGTCGGGGAGGATGGTGCCGGCAAATCCGTTGTCCGCCAGCATCCGGGCGTACCGAGTGTGTCCCATGCGAAAGGCGATGTTGTACGACGTCATGG
>JAYVSS010000110.1:0-2767 GCA_043775075.1 Acidimicrobiia bacterium | reverse complement strand
CGGCGATGCGCAATACGTACACCACGGATGCCAATGGCACTCCGCAGATCGTCCGCAATCCCCATGTCGGTCTCGGCATCGCCGTGGACGTGAAGAAGTCCGACGGTTCGCGCAGCTTGGTCGTTCCGTGTATAAAAGCGGCCGACACCTTGACGTTTGACGAGTTCTACGCCGCGTATGAGTCCATTATCGCCAAGGCGCGGCTCAACAAGTTGGCGGTTGATGACTTCGCCGGCGTGACGGTGTCCATCACCAATCCCGGTGGAATCGGAACCCGTCATTCGGTCCCTCGGCTGATGCCCGGGCAGGCGGCCATCATCGGGCTCGGAACCATTGATTTTCCGGCGGCGTTCATGGCCGCCGATCCGGCCAAATTGGCCGAGATCGGAATCGGGAAAGTAATCACGCTTACTTCCACGTACGACCACCGGATCATTCAGGGCGCCGAGTCCGGCGCGTTCTTGGACACCGTGCAGCGTCTCCTGATGGGCGAAGAATCGTTCTACGACGGCGTGTTCGAATCGATGGGCGTCCCCTACGAACCGGCTCGCTGGAACCGAGATTCCAATGCCGTGTCGTCGAGCCGCAACGTTGCGGAAAAGGCGGCCGCAATTCAGGAGATCATCAACGCATATCGGTCCCGAGGCCACTTGATTGCCGACCTCGACCCGCTTGATGCCAAGGCCCCGACCATGCCTGCTGAGCTCGACCCGATCACCTGGGAACTGTCGATATGGGATCTTGAGCGCAAGTTCTTCACGGGCATGATTGCCGGTTCCGACGAGCACACCCTGGGACAGTTGCTCGGTATTCTCCGCGACGCGTACTGCCGCACCGTGGGCGTGGAGTACATGCACATCATGGACCCAGTCCAGAAGAAGTGGATTCAAAATCATGTAGAGGGAATTGATACGACCCTTGATATTGATACGCAGCGCCAGGTCCTTAGTCGGCTCAATGCAGCTGAGGCATTCGAGAAATTCCTTCACAAGCGCTACACCGGACAAAAGCGGTTTGGCCTTGAAGGAGGCGAGTCGGCGATGGTCATCCTCGATGCCATTCTCGACTTAGCCGGGGCTACCGGAGTGACGGAAGTGGTCATCGGAATGCCGCACCGCGGACGCCTGAACACCCTGGTGAACGTTGTTGGAAAAGACGTGGCCACCCTCTTCCGGGAGTTCGAAGACATGCCCACCGGCTCAGTCCAGGGCTCGGGCGACGTGAAGTACCACCTTGGCGCCACCGGGATTTACAAGGGCCTCTCCGGCGCTCCGGTCACCGTAACGTTGTCGCCCAATCCATCGCACCTCGAGACCGTGGACCCGGTGGTGGAGGGTATGGTCCGGGCCAAGCTGGACGGCACCGGAATTGTGGGCGATACCTCCATTTTGCCGCTTCTCATGCATGGTGATTCGGCCTTCGCCGGGCAGGGTGTGGTCCCCGAAACCTTGCAGCTTTCCCAGCTCGCCGGATATAAAACAGGTGGCACGATCCACCTCGTTATCAACAATCAAGTCGGTTTTACCACAAACCCTGACTCGGCTCGAAGTTCCACCTACTGCACCGATGTAGCGAAGACAATTCAGGCGCCGATCTTTCATGTGAACGGCGATGACCCCGAGGCGTGTTTTCGCGTTGCTAAGCTCGCTTATTACTATCGTGAGGCCTTCCATCGTGATGTTGTTATCGACATGGTTTGCTATCGCAAGCATGGGCACAACGAGGGTGACGAACCGCGCTATACCCAGCCGCTGATGTACGAGGTGATCGACAACCGTCCGTCGGTGCGTGAGCTCTACACCCGAGATCTCGTCGGGCGCAAGGACATCACGCAGGAGCAGGCCGATGATGCAATCGCCGAATTTGAAGCGATGATGCAGGCGGCGCTTGACCTGACGCGGGCGGAAAAGCAGGAGGGCGTGACCTACGAGGACATTCCGCGCGGCGAAGGCCTGGCGGCATCGTTTGCTCCCGTGGAAACGGCGGTTTCGCACGAAGTACTTGACCGTATTGCTGCAGCCACCCACTCATGGCCGGAAGATTTTAATGCCCATCCGAAGTTGGCGAAGCAGTTGGAGACGCGAGCCGCGTCCTACGCCACCGGTGAGGTGGACTGGGCCCTGGCCGAAGCAATGGCCTACGGATCGATGGTGCTCGAAGGGCGCACGGTGCGAATCACGGGACAGGACTCGCGGCGTGGCACGTTCAGCCATCGCCAGTCGGTGATGATCGATGTTGAAACGGGCGCCGAGCACTATCCCCTCGCCGCTCTGGAGTCGAACCAGGGGCGTTTCTCGGTCTATGACTCGTCGTTGTCGGAGTACGCAGTCCTCGGGTTTGAGTATGGGTACTCGATCAGCAACCCAGGAGCGTTCGTGGCCTGGGAAGCTCAGTTCGGCGATTTCGTGAACGGCGCGCAGATCATGATCGACCAGTACATCGTGTCGGGAGAATCAAAGTGGGGCCAGAAATCGCGGCTCACGATGCTACTCCCGCACGGCTATGAAGGTCAGGGCCCTGAGCATTCGTCGGCTCGCCTGGAGCGATTCCTCCAGTCGTGTGCCGACGACAACATGCGTGTGTGCAACGTGACGACAGCGGCCCAGATCTTTCATTTGCTTCGTCGTCAGGTGAAGTCCACGCAGGCAAAGCCATGCGTGCTGATGTCTCCGAAGTCCGGGCTTCGCGCCAAGCAGACACGTAGTAACGTAAGTGAACTTACGAATGGTCGGTTCTTTGAGGTCATCGACGACGCGACGTTCGCCAG
>JAYVSS010000109.1:0-9041 GCA_043775075.1 Acidimicrobiia bacterium | reverse complement strand
CTGCGGTCCTCGCGTCGCTGCGGTCCTCGGAACCTGGGGGCCCCACCGGCGCCACCCCTTCGCTCCATGTGCCCCACCCGGGTCAACGTTTTGTCGAAGCAGAAGAAGAAGTAGAAGAGGTTCCGGTATGGCGCAACCACAGCGCGAATGGTTTGAGAAGGACTATTACAAGACGCTCAGCGTCGGTAAGACCGCGACCGAGAAGGAAATCACCAAGGCGTATCGCAAGCTCGCCAAGGAGAACCATCCGGACTCCCATCCGGGCCGTGAAGACAAATTCAAGGAGATCAGTGCGGCCTACGCCGTTCTGAGCGACGCCGACAAGCGCACCTCTTACGACGAAGTGCGCGCCGCCGGTCCGTCGGCCTACGGCTTCGGCCAACCGGGCGGCGGTGGCGCCGGTGGCGGGCAGGGCGGGTTCAGGGTCGATGATCTCAGCGACCTGCTCGGTGGGGTGTTTAACCGTGGGAACAAGCAGCGTCGAGGCCAGCCCGGTCCCCGCCGGGGCGAGGACCTCGAGGCGTCGCTCACGCTGTCGTTTGCTGACGCGGTGGCCGGCGTTACCACCGAGGTCAATATCATCGGTCCCGGACCGTGCGACACGTGCAACGCCACCGGCGCGGCGCCGGGCACCACCTCCACGGTGTGCTCAGCCTGCGGCGGGCGGGGCACGGTCGATTCCAATCAGGGCTTCTTTTCGTTCACCCAGCCGTGTTCGCGCTGCGGCGGTTCGGGGATGCGGATCGAGTCGCCGTGTCCGTCGTGCAACGGAACCGGTGGGTCAAACAAACCCCGCCGTGTCAAGTTGCGTGTCCCCGCCGGCGTGGAAGACGGGCAGCGCATTCGCCTCAAGCATCGTGGTGGCGTCGGCTTCAACGGCGGCCCTCCCGGTGACCTCATGGTCACCGTCAAAGTCGGTGGCCACTCAATGTTTGGGCGCAAAGGCAAAGACCTCACGCTCACCGTGCCCATGACGTACGCCGAAGCGGTGCTCGGGGCCACGATCACCGTACCCACGCTCGACGGCAAGGTGTCGTTGCGGGTCCCGCCGGGATCGAAATCGGGACGGGTGCTTCGGGCCAAGGGCAAAGGCGCAGCTGCTGCCGGTGGTGCCGGAGACCTGTTGGTGACGTTTGAGATTGTCGTGCCGAGCGAGCCGTCGGTGGAAGAAAAGGCGGCGTTGGACGCCCTCGCCGCGGCCACCGCCTCGGCCAATCCGCGCGCCCACCTTGGGGTTTGACCGAAACCGGTAGGGTGCTCCGAAAGTCCCCTGCCGCTGTTCCACTGATGTCCTGCCTCTACCGAAAGAGAGCGAGGTGCCTCGAATATGAATCCTGCTGATCCCCCCGGGGGCGAGCCCGAGTTCTCGCTTCCCGCCAGCCGTGCGGTGTACGTCATTTCGGTGGCGGCCGAACTTGCCGGGATGCACCCCCAGACCCTGCGCATCTACGAACGCAAAGGCCTGCTGGAGCCATCGCGCACGCCCGGCCGCAGCCGTCGATACAGCCAACTCGACATCGCCATGCTCCACCGCATCGCCCAATTGACGAACGCCGGCCTCAACCTTGAGGGGGTTCGTCAGGTGCTGGAGTTGGAAGCGGAGAACGAGCGTCTCCGCGCCGAGCTGGTCGTCGCCCGCCAGGCCCTAGCCGACGCGGTTGAAGCCACCCACCGCCAATATCGCCGCGACCTCGTTCCCCTCAATCGCCTGCCCGAACCCCGCTACCCGCCGCACTAGCGCCGGACAAACCGGGTGGCCCTGCGGTATCGGGTGCCCCCGGTGGCATTCTCGACCGCCCGCCTCCCCGAGAACGCCCGCCTCCCCAAGAACGCTTTCGCCAAGGTCGTGCGCTAGGAAAGAGGTATGGGTTCTGTGCCGCTGCGGGTGATTCTTGATTGTGATCCGGGTCATGACGACGCGCTGGCCATCATGTTGGCATGTGCGCATACGGATCTTGTTGCCGTCACCACTGTCGGAGGCAACGTCGGTCTCGACCGCACGACCCGCAACGCGCTGCAGATCCTTGACCTCGTCGGGAGGCCGGATGTTCCCGTTCACGCCGGAGCGGACCACCCGCTGGTCAACGTTCCCCACACGGCAACCAACATTCACGGTGAAACCGGCCTGGCCGGGGCGGACCTGCCCGATCCCAGTCGACTACCCAACTCGACCGATGCGGTGACCTTCCTGAGCGATGCCATCACTTACGAACACGGCCAGGGGGCCAATGACGGTCACGGCGTGTGGCTCGTGGTCACGGGCCCGATGACGAACGTGGCCCTCGCCTTCCAAGGTGATCCGTCGCTGGCCGCCAAGGTCGCCGGAGTCTCTTTCATGGGGGGCAGCACTCATGTGGGGAACTGGTCGAGCACCGCCGAGTTCAATATCTGGGCCGACCCGGAAGCTGCGGACATTGTCGTTCGATCGGGGGTTTCGATGATCATGGCGGGGCTCAACGTCACCCACGCATTCCAGGCCACGCCGAGTCGGATTGCGCTGCTCCGAGATGTCGCCACCCGCCCCGCCCAATTGTTCGCGGACTTACTAACGGAATTCAGCGAACGGTACCGTGCCCGCCAACACGATGTGGTGGGCGCTCCCATGCACGATCCGCTGGCGGTCCTGGCGCTCACTCACCCCGAATTGTTTTCCGCCTACGACGCCCGGCTGGACATTGAACTCCTAGGTACACATACGAGAGGGATGACGGTCGTTGACCAACGCGCCTTCCACGACATGCCGTCGGCGAACTGTCGAGTGCTGAGGACCATCAATGCCGACGCGGCGTTTGCCCTCATCGTGGAAGCCGCGTCCAAGTAGCTCGGATGGCGCGTCCAAATAGGCAATTTTGACGAGAAAAACCGCGCAAACCAGCTGACTTGGACGCGCATATTCCCTGACTTGGACGCGGTCGCCCGTACGATGACGTAATGGCTCTGCGTTTCGATCTGGCTGGCATCGTTGTCGGGAATATGGCCCGCTCGCTGGCGTTTTATCGGCTTCTCGGTCTCGACATCCCCGCCTCCGACGACGGAGAACCTCACGTCGAGGTTGACCTCCCGGGTGGCGTTCGCCTGGCCTGGGACACGGTGGACGTTGTTCGTTCGTTCGACCCCGGTTGGACTCCGCCCGTGGGTGGCCACCGCATCGCTCTGGCCTTTGCCTGCGACACCGGGGCTGAAGTCGACGAAACATACGCCACGCTGATTGCCGCTAAACATCACGGCCATAAGGCGCCGTGGGACGCGTTTTGGGGGCAGCGCTATGCCATCGTTCATGACCCCGATGGCAACGCCGTGGACCTTTTCGCTCCGCTCGCTTCGTAGAACCGACAGGCCAGGCGGAGGTCACCGGAGATGAAAACGAGGGTCGTCGGGCCCATTGACAACAATGACGCCAGCCCCGAAGCTGATGCACTTGTCTAGGCGAACATTTTCCGGCGTTGCCGCTTTGTCGCTGATCGGCGCGATCGTGGTGCTCTCGGGCCCCTCGGCTCGGGGAGCCGATGTCCGTTCCGCCCCGCTTGCACGCAGTGGGCGGTCCTCACCGGTGGACGAGTTCGGGGTGGCCGGCCGCAAGGTCCGCGACGTCGTGGCCGAGACCCGCGGTGCTCGTCGATTGCCGTCACTTTCGCCGCAGTTGGTTTCGCTGGCCGACGATCCCACGGCCTACGAAGATGCCGACGGTGCACTGTTTTATGCCGAGGTCAATGTTCGCGCCAATACCTCGTCGGCCCCCGTTGATGAACCCGCGCTGCCGACCGGTGCGGAAATGGGACTCGTCCCCGCGGACGGCTCCATGGTGGCGGAGGGTGTGGCCCCGGCCACGGGCGATCCGTTCACTCTGAACAGCCGCCCCGGCAGCACGAAGACGATCTATATCGACTTTGATGGCGAGACCGTGACCGGCACGGCGTGGAATCAATCGAGAGGGATTGCAACGAAGGTCGCCCCTCCGTTCGACCGTGACGGAGTGCCCGGGTCCTTCAGCGTCACCGAGCAACAGATGATTCGCGATACCTGGCAGGGAGTGGCGGAGGACTTCGCCCCGTTCGATGTGAACGTGACGACCCAACGTCCCGGGGTCGATGCGTTCACCAAATTGTCCGCCGGTGACCAGACATACGGTGTGATTGCCGTCGTCACCAATGAGAACTGGTTGTGCGGAGCGGGATGCAGCGGCATTGCCTATCTCGACGTGTTCGATGATCCGGACCTGTTCTACTCGCCCGCCTGGGTCTTTCCGCCGTCGTATTACTCTGCCATCAGCATCGCCAACACCGTTTCCCATGAGGTCGGACACAACCTGTCCCTTGGTCACGATGGACAAGGTGCCTCGCCGTACTACGGCGGAACGTCGGTCTGGGGACCCATTATGGGGAATCCCGGTAGCCAATACGTCCAGTGGTCGAAGGGCGAGTACTCGGGGGCAACGAATACCGAGGACGACATCGCCAAAATCGGCGCTCGAACAGGATTTGCCTCCGACACTTCGTCGTCGATTGGCAACGCGGTGTTGGTTACTCCTGGAACCAATGTGACCACCCCTGATGACGTAGTGAGTTCGGCCGCCGATGTCGACTATTACGCGGTAGATGTGGTCGGCCAGTACCTCAAAGTCGTTCTCAACCGGTCAAGTGTCAGCCCCAACATGGCCCCCCAAGTGTCGATCATCACCAGCGCTGGGTCGACGTTGTTCAACGGGTTCTACGTATCAACCGGGAACGTTCTTTTCTTCAGCAACGTCGTTCCGAACGGGCGCTACTACGTGCTCGTTCGAGGTTCCGCACACCCCACCGACTTCTCGACGTACGGGAGCATCGGCAACTACAACCTCCAGATATACCGGACTGACCCACCGACGACTCCTGTGGTTTCCGTCTCGCCGGCCGGGGACCAAACCATCTCGGCCAGTTGGACCGGTTCGGCGAATATGTTCGGTGCGATCACGTACGAGGCGCAGCTCTGCGACACGGCCAACGTTTGCGGCGGCATCGTTAGTTCGGCCGCCACGAGCGCCGTGTTCACCTCGCTGAGCCGTTCGGCGAATGTACTGGTGAAGGTCGCTGCCGTTGATGCCTTGGGACGTCGATCCGTTACGGGCGTTTCATCATCAAGCGTGGCCGTGCTCAGCAAGCCAGTTGCGCCGCTCGTGCAGAAGTTGCGGTGGGATGACACAGCCCGCACACTAAGTGTGGAGTGGGGGAGCGGCACGTCGTACGCCCCGGTGACCACGAACTCCGTCACGCTCACTCTCACCAACCGAGCTACATCGGAACAGGTCGTCGTGACCAGTCTGAGTGAGGCCGGTGGGAGCCGGGTCGTCTCCCTGCCGACATGGTCGTCAGTGTGGATTGATGCGTCGATGATGTCGCTCACGTCCTACGGAACCCCGTGGAATCAGAGCGCGTCGGGCCCGGTTGCGTCGGTTTTTTCCGGCCGCCTCGACGCCCCGCAAGTGACGGCAAGCCCGACGACCATCGCCCGCCCGTCGGCGCCGCAGACACCAGGATCGAGCAGCGGAATCCGGGGAGCGGCTCCCCAGGCCTAAGCCGCCGGGGCTAGTGGTGCGGGGCAAGCTGGGTTCCCCCGGCGAACGTGGTGCCGACCTCACGCCAGTGCCCGCCGATGATCTCGTGGGGGGCGATAGCTGCGAGTTCCTCGACCGGTGAGTCTCCATAGGTCAACGACGCCGTGCCCCAAAATTGACGGCCGATCTCCACGTCGACTCCGCTCATCGTCACCAGATCGTCGAGGGAGTCGGTACCGTCGACGGTGATCGACGGCATCCACCGAGAGTGCAGCATGGGGTGGCCGTTGACGAATCCGGCGCCGGTAGCGGGGCCGGTGATTTGGAATCCCACGTCGACCAGCCGACGATCGCTCGCCGCCACCGTCGCCCCGAATCGGCCGCCCACTTCGAGTCTCGGACCGGCCCGACCGACGGTGATGGGTCGAGTCATCCAGATCGATCCGAGCTTCTTCGGGTACCCCTGGAAGTGGCCGCGGACCATGGCGAAGTCCTTGTCCACCCAGATGTACACGCACCGGGACCACACCTTGTCCTGCCACCGGCAACGCACCACTACGAACGCCTCTTTGTACTGAGAGCGCACCGGATCGGTCACCTCTTCGTGGGCATCGGAACACGATTGCCAGTCAGCGAATACCACGGCTACGGCACCCGGGTCCTCGTCGTCGTTGACCGGCCGCAGAGGCGCCGGAAGGAGCGCCGCCACCGCCGCCGGGTCCGTCCGGTACTCGACGGTGAGCATTTCGCCGGAGTAGTGCCACGGCGGACTGGGCAGCATCGACGACGCTCCGGTGCCCGTCCGAGGAAAAAGGAAACCCGTCGTTGAGGTCATGTCGCAGCGTATCGTTGTCGGGCGTATCGTTTGGCACCGAACAATCTCGAGCCGAACCGCAAGGACACAGGAGGTCCCGTGGAGCAATTGCGAGAAACGAGACGAATCCTGCTCGCCGGCGCCGTGGTGGAGATGACGCGCGTCGGCGACACCCTCAATGCCGACGACGGTCGCAGCGTGGCGATCGCCGACGCCATACATCTCCCGCCGGTGGTCCCCACCAAGATCATCTGCGCGCATCTCAATCACATCAGTCGGGTGCGCGAGTTCGGTACCCGTCTCCCCCCGGCGCCCACGTACTTCCACAAACCGGTGTCTTCGCTCAACGCCCACAACGGCGACGTCGTGCGGCCGAGCAACTGTAAGTGGTTGAACTACGAAGGGGAGGTGGCGATCGTCATCGGCCGTCGCTGTCGCAATGTGTCGTACGCCGACGCCGCGTCGTACGTCGGCGGTTACACCGTCGCCAACGATTTTGGCCTGCATGATTTTCGTGACACAGACTCCGGTTCGATGCTGCGGGTCAAGGGCGCAGATACGCTCTGCCCACTCGGACCGGGCTACGTGCAAGGTTGGAACCCGGTGGGCAAGTTCATCAAAACGTATGTGAACGGATTACTTCGCCAAGATGGTTCGACCGACGAGATGGCGTGGGACATGGCGTATCTCGTCGCCGATCTGGCCCGCCTCATCACGCTCGAACCAGGCGACGTCATTCTTTCCGGCACCCCGGCGTTCTCTCGTCCGGTTGTCCCGGGGGACGTCGTCACCGTCGAGGTCGAGGGCCTCGGGTCGTTGACCAATCGCATTGTCGAGGGGCCCGCTCCCGTGAGTGACGAGATTGGCTCGCAGCCGACTGAGACCGAAGAGGTGCGTTCCACGGCGCTCGGCGGAGACTGGGAACTGCGGGGCCAACGACCGCCGGTCTATCCCACCCCGAGAGATCTCCTGCCCTATCCCAGGGTCCACCCGAAGATGGAGCGGTAGTGGTCCGTCGCAGATACGACCAGGGCGCCGATGCGCCGAGATTCTGCTCACCACCAGTCCCCATGCGAAGCGTCGGCGCGCTGGTTGTTTCGAAGATGGAGAAGTGACTGATGGAGCATCCGCTGGCTCTCATTGTCAATGGTTGGGTGACCGTCAACGTCTCGGTTGATCACTACATCGGTGGGCAACGAGTGCAAAGCGCGCGTACCTTCACCGATCGCTCTCCGCTCGACTGGGATCTGGTCCTGGCCGAGGTTTCGCGTGGCGACGAAAGCACGGCGCATGCGGCGATCACCGCGGCCGTCGATGCGTTCCCGGCGTGGGCGGCTCTGGGACCTCGTGGCCGGGGCCCGATCCTTCGCCGTCTCGCTGATCTCATTGACGCCAGCGTTGAGCGCATTGCCGCCGTTGAGTGCATGGATATGGGCATGCTCCACGAGTCGTTGAGGCTGCGGGTCATTGGGCGTGGCGCTCGGAACTTTCGCGCCTACGCCGATCTGGCCGAAGCCTACGAAGAACGGGTGTGGTCATCGAACGGAACGCTCAATCGAGTTATCCGGATGCCCGCTGGTCCGACCGTGGTGATCACGGCGTGGAACGCGCCGTTCATGCTGAGCACGTGGAAGTGTGCGCCCGCCCTTGCCGCCGGGAACACCGTCGTGCTCAAGCCCGCAGAATGGTCGCCCCTGTCGGCGTCATTGCTCGCTGATCTGGCTGAAGACGCCGGCCTGCCTCCGGGCGTGTTTAACGTGGTGCAAGGGATTGGTGAGGAGGTCGGTGCGGCGCTGGTGAGCGATTCCCGGGCTCGTCGGATCAGCTTCACCGGGTCTCCGGAGACCGGTCGCATCATCGGCGTGCAAGCAGCCCGCAATCTGATTCCGTTCACCGCTGAACTCGGAGGTAAGGGTCCGTTCATTGTCTTCGCCGACGCCGATCTGGAACTGGCGGCGAAAAAGGCCGCGGTGATGTTCGATGACAGCGGCCAGGTTTGTCTTGCCGGAACTCGGCTCATCGTCGATCATTTGGTTCGAAACGAGTTTCTTGAACGGTTTCACGCCAATACCGATGCCCACGTTCTTGGTGATTCGCGCGATGAGATGACCACCATCTCGCCGATGATCCATCCCGATCATCTGGCATCGGTCAGTGGCTTCGTCGAGCGGGCACGGACCAATGGCGACACCATCATTCGGGGCGGTCGGGCGTGGAAAGACGGCGGCCTCTGGTATGAGCCAACGTTGATTGAACCGCTCTCCAACGACAGCGAAGTGGTCCAGCAAGAAATTTTCGGACCGGTGCTGACCTTCCAAACGTTCGAGACTGAAGACGAAGCAATCGCTCTGGCCAACTCGACCGCCTATGGGCTGTCGGCCATGGTGTTTACATCGTCAGCGGACCGGGCCGATCGAGTGGGCCGAGCAGTGCGAGCGGGAACGACGTGGGTCAACACATTCCTCGTGCGCGATCTCACCGCCCCTTTTGGCGGCATGGGTATCTCCGGTATCGGACGCGAGGGGGGCGACTATGCGCTCGACTTCTGCAGCGACTTGAAGACGTTGCAGATCGTCGAAGGATCGGTCAATGGAGCGGTCCACGGAGCGGACCACGGAGGTCAAAATGGGTGAGATCGTCGGTGCGGCATTGGTCGCCCATGTGCCCACCATCGTGTTGCCCGAAGCGATCCGGCGC
>JAYVSS010000108.1:0-19458 GCA_043775075.1 Acidimicrobiia bacterium | reverse complement strand
CTCGGGTTCGGCACCGACGAAATCCGCGCCGTCGCCCGCCGCCTGCCAGATGGCGAGACCGACTCCTCGGCACTCCTCAAGCAGGCGTTGGCCCTGCTGAGTGCAGGGTTGTAAGCCATGAACCTGGTGGCCGAAGAACCGCAGCCCGACGACGAAGGCCTGGAGTCTCTACGCCCGCGTACCCTGGCCGACTTCATCGGTCAGCCGCAGCTGAAAGAACACCTCGGCATCGTGCTGGAAGCTGCCCGCAAACGTCAGCAGGCGGCCGACCACCTGCTCTTTGCCGGACCGCCGGGCCTAGGCAAAACGTCGCTCGCCGCCATCGTGGCCATCGAAATGGGTGTGGGCTTTCGAATTACCTCGGGCCCGGCGTTGGAGCGCGCCGGTGATCTTGCCGCCATTCTCACGAACCTGGCGGAAAACGATGTTCTTTTCATCGACGAAATCCATCGCCTGCCACGTGCCGTCGAAGAAGTTCTGTATCCGGCGATGGAGGATTTCCAACTCGACATTGTGCTTGGCAAAGGTCCGAGCGCCCGCAGCCTCCGCCTTGATCTGCCCCCGTTCACCTTGATCGGGGCGACAACCCGACCGGGGCTGATCACCAGCCCGTTGCGCGATCGCTTTGGTCACACCGCCCGGCTCGATTACTACGGTGTGGACGATCTGCGCCACATCGTGGAGCGGGCGGCCCGCATTCTCGACGTCAAGATTGTCGTCGAAGGAGCCCACGAGATCGCCCGTCGCTCGAGGGGCACCCCACGCATCGCCAACCGCCTGCTCCGACGCATGCGGGACTACGCCGAAGTCCGGGCCGAAGGCGTGATTGACCTGGCGTCGGCACGGGCGGGGCTAGCCGTATTTGATATCGACGAACTCGGGCTCGACCGTGTCGATCGGGCAATTCTTCGCGCGCTTACCACTCGGTTCGGTGGCGGGCCGGTGGGCCTGTCCACGCTGGCCATCAGTGTTGGAGAAGACGCTGACACGCTGGAATCGATGTACGAGCCGTTTCTCATTCAGATGGGGTTACTGAAGCGAACTCAAAAGGGCCGCATGGCCATGCCCGCTGCATGGGAGCATCTTGGCCTGGCGCTGCCGGCGCACGTAAATGCCTCGCTGTGGGGCGACGAGGCCGACACCCCGACCGATCGTCGACTCTTCGATTAATCGTATGCCTGAAGATAATCAGTACACCTATGAATCACCCCGACCTAAGTCGGGGTTGCGAATGGACGACTACGACTACGACCTGCCGGAGTCCTCGATTGCTCAGCATCCGATGGAACCGAGAGATAGTGCCCGTCTCCTCGTCTCCGTCGATTCGTCGTTGGACCCTTCGCATCGGCAAGTCTGCGACCTGCCGTCGTTGCTCTCGCCGGGGGACCTGCTTGTAGTGAACGAGACCCGCGTCATTCCGGCGAGGCTCAATCTGCAAAAGGACAGCGGCGGCGCAGTGGAGGTGTTTCTCGTTGAGCGCTCAGCGGACGGGTCCTGGCAAGCGTTGGTCAAGCCGAGCCGCAAGGTCGCCGCCGGTGCTCAATTCCAGCCCGGACCCGGCCTCATCGTTGAAGTGGGCACAACGATCGACGGGGGCCAACGGCTCGTCCGGCTCCTCGCTGATGATGGGTCGCCGCTTTCACCCGAGGAAGAAGAGGTCGCACTTGGCCGTTATGGCTCGGCTCCGCTTCCGCCGTACATTACGGCGCCGCTGGCCAATGCCGAGCGCTACCAAACAACATATGCGCGCGTAGCAGGAAGCGCCGCCGCGCCAACGGCCGGCTTACACTTCACGCCGGAACTCTTCGCCGCCATCCGGGCAAGGGGGATCGACATCGCCAAGGTCGACCTCAGCGTGGGTCTCGACACCTTTCGTCCAGTGACCGCCGACCGACCTGAAGATCACGATATCCACTCCGAGCGATTCTCCGTTCCCCAGAGCACGTGGGAAGCGGTGCAGAGGACCAAAGCGAGCGGGGGTCGCGTGGTCGCCGTGGGCACCACCACGGTACGGTCACTGGAGACCACAGCGGCCAGCGGCGCGTTGCGTGGACGGACCAAGCTCCTCATTTATGGCGATTACCGCTTCAACGCCGTCGACCTCCTGATGACCAACTTTCACCTCCCGCGCTCTTCGATCCTCTTGCTGGTCGAAGCATTCACGGGGACGCGCTGGCGCTTGCTCTACCAAATGGCTGTCGATCGTCAGTACCGTTTCCTCTCCTTCGGAGACGCGCTGCTCCTCGGCCGCCGCCCGCAGTCCTAACCCTCGCAATCCCCTGCCGACCCAACCCGCAATGGGCGAAACCACCGATGGCCACGTCGGCGTCGTATCGTCGTCGACGTGAAGTTCCTGCTCGCCCAGTTCGCCGTGTACGCACTTGCGGCGTTCGTCATCGGCGTCGTGGTCGGGGTGCTCTGGCAACGCCGGCCGGTGCGCCTCGCCACGGACCGCCTTCGTCGGGCCGAGCGGGCCAGGTTGAGCGTAGACGATCGGCTCGCTCACTCCGAGGTCGAATTACTAAGAGCAAACAGCGCCCTTGGAGCATCCCAAGATCTCACTCGGGTCGTGGCGGGCTTGCGGTCAGAGTTGGTCGAGGCGTCTGCTGCCGGCCAAGCCGCCGTTGCCGCCAAACACGTAGCGGAGTCTCAGATCGCCCAACTCCGCGCCGATCTTGATCGTCGCATCGTCCCGTCGTACGCAACCATCAGCGCAGGGGATCTGCAACGCCAACACAGCGCAAACGTGGCCGAGCTGCGGGCCGAACATCAACGTGAGCTCGATCGACGGGCGGCCGAACGGGCCGAACAGCTGTCCGAATCGGCGATCGCCATGGCCCTGGTACGTGAGCGACTGGCCTCGGCTGAGCGTCATCTGCTAGCCCTGCAGCGTCGCCACAACGAGCATCTGCGAACCACCCAGACGGCGCTTACCGCCGCCGTCGTTCGAGCTGAACAGGCCGAGGCCCTGGTTTCGGCCCTCCCGCGGCAGCGAACGGGGGTCGACGCACGGAGCGAGGTCATTGATCTCCGCCCGGTCACCACCGCCATTGCTGATTCCGGAACGTCGGCGTGAAGCGAAGAAATCGACCGCAGCCGGGAACGCTCGGTGCTCCGTTGTCGGCTTCCCTCGTTGATACGACCGACATGGAGCGCCTTCCGAGCCGTGTTCCGGCAGTGATTCTCGCCACGGTGGGCATGGCGGCAGTCCTCGGCGCCGGTGCCGTCGTCGGTCTGTCGATGACCGAGCGCCATCTGCGAGCCGATATTGCCCGTCACGTGCTGGCCGATGTGCCGTCGGTCCGGGCGAACGTAAGCGGCCGAGCGGTTTCCCTCGTCGGGTCGGTGGCGTCGATCGATGATCGAAGTGAGTTGGGTGACCGAGTGCGGGGTCGATGGGGGGTCGCCTCGGTCACCACCGACGGCCTCGCCGTCAGCGGCATTCGGCCGGCGGCGGTGGCGAAGAAGCAGACGAGCCCCGCCGGACCGCCGGCATTGGGACGAATGACGCTGTCGGCGACAGAGAGCGCAAAGGCAGGGTCAAACAGTTCGTTGGCGGCTGGACAATCGACGGCCCCGCCCGGCGGATCGGTGAAAGTAGCGACCAACCGGCCCGCGCCAACGATCACCCTCGTGCCCACCGGGGCATCGTCAGTGGCGTCCGGTTCCACCATCGCTCGCCCGAATGCGGACCCCGCCGCGGTCGCTGCGCTGCAACAACGTCTCACCGCCATACGACGGGCCACACCGATCGTCTTTGTCCGTTCCAGCCCGGCGGTTTCCCCGGCGGCGGGGAAGACCCTCGATCGCATCGCCCAGGAAATTGCCGTCGCCGGCCTTGGCGTGCGGATCGAAGCCCATAGCGATGGCAGCGGGAATCCGCAGACGAATCTCCAGCTGAGCATCGAGCGGGCGACCGCAGTTCGTGACGCCCTTCTCAGTAGGGGCGTCGGTCCGGAGCTGCTGATCGCCGTGGGGAGAGGCGACACCGTCCCCATTGCGAGCAACGTGACGGCGCGCGGTCGCGAGATCAATCGACGAATCGAATTCGTGGTGAACCAAGCCTGACGAGGGCGGGCGAGGGGACTTTGGGTGATGCCGAGGGGCGAGGTCATCGGCGATTCCGATGATTGCCGCGATCTTGGATCCCGCCCGGGCTACGGTCATCAGCGCAAAGACCGGGACCGTCGTGGGTCGGCGAGTTTCCGCGAGACCCGAGGTCATCCGATGTTGTTTCTCGTAGCGCAGACATTTTTCCTTCTCGTTGTTGCCACCGTGATCGGGGTGGCGGCTGGATGGCTGATTTGGGGTGGGTCCAAACGATCGGGGACGGACACCACATCGGCCGACATGTCCACGCTCACCACAGAGTTGGAAACAGCCCGCTCCGATGTGGAAGCGCGAGGCGCCGATGTCGCCCGTCTGCGCCGCAAACTAAAGCGGGCGGTCGAGGAACTCGAACGCCACGCCAATCAGCTGGAGGCATCTGAGGCCCAAGTCGCCCTGCTTTCAAGTGGCGCAGGTGCTGCCGAAATGATGAGCGATCCTGCGGCCGCGAGCGCCATGGCGGCCACCAATGCCGAACTGGCCGAGCTGCGGGCGCAGCTGACGCAAACACAGGCGGCGCACGCCTCAGTAACCGACGAGCTAGCTCGGCTGCGCAGCGAGCATGCGTCGGTCAGCGATCAACTCCGGTTTGCTGAGGCCCGGGCCGAGGCGCTCGAGTCTGAATTGCACGATGTTCGTTCGCTGACTTCTGGTGACGGGGAACGCGCCGCCGCGGCGGTTCGTCGGGCCGCTGAACTTGAGCACGAACTCGACGAGGCCCATACGGTCATTCGAGACGCCACGGCTCGCGTCACCTACTTGGAACAACAAGCTTTGCTCTGGCAGAACGAGGCCGATCGGCTTCAAGCAGTTCTTGACGACGGATCAATGGCCCAGGCCCACCACGTCGAAGAACTCAACGCTCGGTTAGTAAGCGTGCAACACGAACACGAGGCGACCGCCGTTGAGCTACGGATGGAAGCGTCGAACCACCGTCTTCGGGCCGACGCCGCAGCCGAGCAACTGTTGCGTATACAACGAGAGGTCCGGGGACTTCAGGAACGGTCCTCGGCCCATCTCGAAGCAACCCGCACGGTTATGGCTGACCTCGACCGTCAACTCGCCGCCACCCACTCGAGTCTCAACGACGCCAATCCCAAGCCATTCGCTTCCTCGGGCAGTGTTGGCGCCACCGGCGACCAGACAGACGCCCGTGCGATGGGAAACGTCGCCCCCGCGTCGGGGCTGGAAAGCCTCCCGGGCATCACCGCCGGGCTGATCGATCACCTGCACGAGTTGGGGGTTTCGTCGTTGGCCGATATCGCCCGATGGTCCCCCGATGATGTTGCCCGCATATCGGCATGGCTCCCCGAGAATCCCGCAGTTATTGCTGAGCACAACTGGGTTGAAGCGGCTCGGTTGCTGTTGGCCGGCAGTTCCGGCGCAAACGCGCACCAAGACAGGAACGGAGCCTGACGTGGCCGGCGAGGTGACTGACTCCACCGACTCCACCGACTCCACCGTGCAGTTGCCCGAACCAGCCCCCGAGATGGTCACGCATCGAAGCGGAGGCTCGTGGCTGGGCGACGATCGCCGCCGCCGCCGGTTGGCTGCCGCGCTAATTGCTACCGAGCTCCTTCTCCTTACCCTGGTCATTAGCTTCGTGCGTCGGGATTCGATCGAGTCCGAGCTGAAAAAGTCGGTGACCGACGCCATTTCTATCGAGCACCCGGGGCTTGATGTCTCGGTGGCCGGTCGAGACGTGACGATTCGAGGAGGCGATCTCGACGCTGCAGCGAAAGCGGAAATCCTCGCGTTGGCGGGTAAGCGACGCGGCGTGCGATCGGTGAAGTTGGCCGGGCCCTCGACCGGCACGAGCGCCGACGCCGGGACTACCTCGGCCGATGACAGCGTCGTTGCCGGCGCCACGACGGTTTCGACTACGGCGAAACTACCCGTCCGCCCTCCCCAGGTCACGGCGGTGTTTGGTGCAACCTCGATCACGGTGAGCGGCGAGGTGCCGTCGGTAGAGGCGAAAACTGCTTTGCTCGGGCGAGTGAAGGAAATGATCGGCGGACCGACGCTGAGCGATCAAGTGACCGTTGCCGCCATTCCGAAAGAGACCGCAGACCTGGCCCAGTATCGGCGTCTCGGAACGTTCCTCGACACGATGGCGCGTTTACCGGTTCGCACTGCGGACCTGAACTTCGACCGAACGATTATTACCCTCAAAGCCGAAGTGGCCGACGACGCACGTCGTGAGTTGCTGCGTCGTGAAAGCGTGGTTCTCGTCGGCGGCCGAGCAGACCGGGTCCGCGGCGAGATCACCCTGACATCGGTCGCGGACACAACAAGTGCGGCGGACGCCACATCGACCACCGGAGCCACGTCTACCGTTGTCGGGCAGACCTCCACCACTGCGGCGGCTGGCTCGGTGACCGCTCCGCCCTTACCGTCAACCCCTGAAGCCCAGGCCGCACAAGCCGCCATCACCACGGCAATCGATGGACGGACGATGGGGTTTAGGAAGAACTCTTCGGCGCTGAGCGACGCGGGGAAGGCTGTGGTCATCGATGCTGCCGCAGCGATGAAAGCAACCACCGCGAAGGTTGAAGTGGGTGGACACACGGACTCGAAGGGTCGATCCGAACTCAATCAGGCGCTCTCGCAGGAGCGCGCTGACGCCGTGCGTCAAGCGCTTATTGATGCCGGGGTCGACGCCTCGCGTGTCACCGCCCGAGGGTACGGCAAGGACGTCCCGATCGCCACCAACCAGACCGAGTCCGGTCGTACCAAAAACCGACGCATCGAACTTCGGGTTATCGGCTAACGGGCCTTAGCCGGTTGGCTCGCGCTGGCCCGATCGGTGAGGATGGGGCATGGCTTGGAACGATGCAACCGGGGACGAACTGCTTTACGACGTGAACGGACATGTGGCAACGATTACGTTCAATCGTCCCGATCACATGAACACGATCACCGGTCCGATGTTGGCGCTACTGAGCGAACTGCTCGTGCGCGCTGATCGCGATACCGAAATTCGCTGCATTGTGCTGACCGGTAACGGCCGGGCGTGGTGCGCAGGCCTGGACGTGAAGGAGCAGTCCCAAGGTGGCGGGCTCTCGCTCGGTGGCGCGCCGGAGATCGAGATGCGCGACACCCCGCCGATCGTCCTCTACGGCTTGGATACCCCGATCATCGCCGCCCTCAACGGTGGGGCGGCCGGATACGGACTCGACGTCGCCCTCGCCTGCGACATACGGATTGCCGCCCGCTCGGCCAAGTTGGCCTTTGCCTTTGCCAAGCGCGGCATACTGCCCGAGAGCGGCGGCACCTGGTTGCTTCCACGAATCGTCGGGCGGTCCCTGGCCGCCGAGTTGATGCTCACCGGGCGAACCTTGGACGCGAACGCGTCGCTGGCGGCGGGGCTCGTCAGCCGAGTCGTGGAGGACGACGAGTTGGCGACCGCCGCGCTGGCGCTGGCCGAGGAGATTGCCGCCAACGCCCCGCTCGCCACTCGGGCGATTAAGCGAATGCTGCGGGTGAGTGAAGCGGAAAGCTTCGAGGCCCACGTTCACCACGTGTTCTTGCAGCTGATTCCACTGCTCCGGACGAAGGACTTCGCCGAGGGCGTCTCGTCGTTCGTCGAACGGCGGACGCCCCACTTCACCGGTCGCTAAGGCGGTACCCGAGCAATCCATTCTGGGCGGTTCGCTCGCGCTCCGGTCGATGAAACCTCGGCCAGCGTCGCGTCGTCGAGTTCGAGGATCGTCAGTATCCGGACAAGCTCAGCGTGGCTCCCGGGTGCGGCTATCGGCGGCCGGGGGACCACGGCAACCTGGGGGAGGGCGGCGAGTGCCTGATTACGTCCGATTTCGCCATCCTCGTACCAAACCGGATCGGTGACCTGTTCCCACTTGTCGGCCCCAACCACCACGACGTCGAAACCTTCAGCGATCTCGGCGATTAAGCGAGCAGAGGTCGTGGCCACTCGAATCCGGTCATCGTTGACGAACAACGCGGTGAGCGTGGCGTGGCGGTCGGCGACGGTGGCGTCTCGGTCTTGCTTTCCGAGGGCGCCAATCGACAGAACCAGAGTGATCGAGTCGCAGGCGCATTGCGCCAGAGCGGCCCGGGCGATGGCGACGTGGGCGATCGTGGGCGGATCGAAGCTGCCCGGATAGACGGCGTGGCGCCGGCGAGCGCGGGCCTCTTGCGTCACATTCCCTCTCGACGTTCGCCGAGCTCACTGGCTGGGCTTACTGGGTTGGCGGGGCTGGCCGGGCTGGCGGGGCTGGCTGAACCGGCGGCATCGGGATCGGTAAACACGGTTTGGCTCGGAGTTCGAATGAGGCCGGCGGGAATGGTCTCGTCGAAGGCGATCAGCCTGGCTAGCGCGGCGGCTTTGCTGGCGCCGGACACCAGCCAGATGGCTCGGCCGGCGGCGTCCAGGCAGGCTCGAGTGAGGGTGATGCGGGCATGGCCTTTGTAGGACCCGGCGTTGGCGACCAGCGCTCCGCGTTCCTCCACCACCGGATCACCGGGTACAAGTGACGCGGTATGGCCGTCGTCGCCCAGACCGAGCACGACGATGTCGATTCCGGATGGAGCAAGACGATCAACGGTGGTTTCGTAGTCCTGTGCCGCGGTGATTGACAAAACCGGCATGAGGTGCCGACGCTCGGCGGCGACGTGGGTTGGATCGAGGAGCCCGTGGACCAGGTCATTGGCGTTGCGAGCGGGGTCGCCGTCAGGGGCGACACGCTCGTCAACCTGAAATACCTCCACCGCCCTCCACCAGTCCTTCGGCCCTTCGGACCCGGTTCCGGCCAGTTGCGCCAGATAGTCGAACATCCGGGCGGGCGTGGTGCCGCCGGAAAATGCCACGGTTACCGTGGCCGACCCTTCGGTCACCTCTTGAATACATTGCGCGATGTAGGCAGCACATTTTGCCGCCGCATCGTCGGCGCTGTCACCCACGATGATACGGCGGGCGAAGTCGGCATCATCATCATTTGGAACGGGGATACTCGGGGTACTCGACACGGGAACGGGGCCTTGGGCTGGTGAAATGAGGCGAATTTGGCGCGGCGGGAACGCTGGCCCGGCGAGGCCGGGGGCGGGGGGGATCGAACAACGAAAAAATCGGATGAATGGGCGACAGCGACTGGCATCGTCGTGGAGCGTGGTGGTAGATTATGGAGTCATGGGGAGGGAAATGGAGGTTCGAGCCGGTCGGGATATTCCTGACGTTGTTGCCCTTCTTTCCCCACCCGCATTGTGCGGATGTTCACTCGTGGGTGGTTGGTGACCATGCTTGCAGGCTCGTCACAAGCAAAGCTCGATGACAAGTGGCGTTTTGTCCTGCCGGCCAAGTTTCGCGCAGGCGCCGGCACGCAACTGTTCTTGGCCAAAGCCGGCGAGGGGCAACTCCAGTTGCTCACCCAGGCAGCATGTGACGCCGAGCGCGATATGCATCGCGCCGCCGTAACCGAGGGGCGTGATCCGCATCGGTGGGCGATGCGGGCCTTCATGGAAAGCATCGAACCCATCAGCCTCGATACCCAAGCTCGCGTGCCGATCCTGGATCGGCTGCGAGCGTTGGCCAATCTGCAAGAGCGGGGCGAACTGACGCTCATCGGCATGGACGACCGCATCGAGGTGTGGGACAGCGCCACGTACGCCGCCATCTCCGCCGCCCGTGAGGGGGCCGAGCGTGGTGGCCAATGAGGACTTCACGCACGTACCGGTGCTTCTCGCCCAAGTGGTCGAGTGGTTTCGTGGCGTCCCCGCAGGACTTTACGTGGACCTCACTCTGGGCGGCGCCGGTCATGCCCGAGCGATCCTCGACGCCTGCCCCCAACTCAGTCTCCTCGGCCTCGATCAGGATCCCGCGGCCGTTCAGGTGGCATCGGAACGCCTTGCGTCGTACGGCGACCGTGCCCGGGTTGTCCATACCCGGTCCGATGCTCTCGTTGATGTCCTGGCCGAAGACGCTGCACTTCGCGGGGTCCGTCCGGTGACGGCAGTCCTCGCCGACCTCGGCGTTTCGTCCGTCCAATTCGATCATGGAGATCGCGGCTTCTCCTATCGCCACGACGCCCCGCTCGATATGCGGATGGACACCACGCGCGGGGCAACGGCGGCGGAGTTTGTGAACGAGTCTTCGTTCGTCGAATTGGCTGACACGCTGCGCATCTATGGAGACGAAAAGTTCGCCGGACGTATTGCCAAGGCGATCATCGCCAATCGCCCCATCGCATCGACGCATCGGCTGTCCGAGATCGTCACCACCGCTATTCCGGCGGCTACCCGGCGTACGGGTGGACATCCGGCGAAGCGCACGTTTCAGGCCCTGCGCATCGTCGTGAACGACGAGCTTGCGGTGTTGCCGACGATGCTCGAAGCCGGGCTCGACGCTCTCGCCCCGGGTGGCCGTTTCGTTGTCCTCGCCTATCACTCCGGTGAGGACCGGATCGTGAAAGACGTCTTTCGTACCGCCGAAACTGGCGGATGTTCGTGTCCTTCCGGACTGCCGTGTGTCTGCGGCTCCCTTCCCCGAGGCCGGATGGTGCGACGTGGGGTCACGAGACCCCCTGAGGCAGAAATTGCTGCCAACCCGCGGGCGGCTAGTGCCGTCGCGAGGGTGTTTGAGATGACCGTCCCGGGCGCGTCGGTGCCCGGGACGCTGTCCCCGTCCAACCCGCTTCGCCCCCACTGAGGTCCTTATGCCGCCCGTCCTCGCCCCTCGTCGTCTGCGAAGCCCCCAGGAAGCGTTCGCGCTGTGTCAACGACCATTGCCTGCCCACCTTCATCCGCACCTTGAACGCCGACCACCGGTTCGTCGACCGGTATTCGCCACGCGGCGAATACCGGCGTTCGCCGGGGTGATGCGTTCGGCCGCCGCGGGGCGCGTGACTGCCCCGGCCAGCGATTCGACCAATGTCGTGGCCGCACCGATGCGCACTCGGGCAAACCCGCTTCCTCAGTCCGCGACGACAGGGTCCACCGCCTCTGCCGCCTCTGCCGCTGCTGCCACGTTCACCGCAGCTAGCTCCGCGACTTCGGTTACTGGATCAACAGCCTCGTCGTTCGGTCGGTCAGCGCCGAGGCCCCAGTCCCCGAGATTGTTGACCGGGCAACGTCCGTCGGCCTCCTTTCAGAGTCACGGGTCGGCGGCCCTGGCGCCGCAACCTTCGGTCGATCGTCGATCCACGCCGACGCTGCGAACGGCGGCAGGAACCCAACGGCCAGCCGATCTTCGCGTCGTACCGAGCCGGTCGACGAAGGATGCGTCTGGCGGTCGTGGCAACCGTGGCAACCGCGCGGTGAAACCCGCACGGTCGGCCCGGCCCGCTTGGTCGGCCGTCTGGAAGCGCCGTCTGCGGGCACTCGGGGCCTTCGGCCTCTTTGGCGTGGCGCTCACGGTGTCGTTTTCGGCGATAGCGATGCACTCGCAGCTTGCCGGCCGGCAGATGAAACTCACAACGTTGCGCGTTGATGTTGACGCCGCCGAGAGAGAACATCAGATGCTGCGTCTCAAGGTGGCTGAGCTCGACACGCCCGAACAGGTGGTCACCGCCGCCTACAGCCTGGGATTGACCGGCGCCTCGGAGGTTGAATTCCTCCCCACCGCGTCAACGATTCCCACCGTTGTAACTGCCGGGCCACTTGTGCCCGACCGGCCATGACGGCTCGCCCCACGGCGCCGCTGTCCGGCGGAGCCACGGCCGTTGATCGCCGACGATCGCGCCGACGCCTAATCGGGATCAACGTGGTTGGCGCCGGCCTTGTAGTTCTGATGGTTGGTCGAGCAACGCAGCTCCAAGTCTTCGAGCGGGGAAACCTTGATGCCCGCGGCGAACGTCAGCGGCTTCGGCAAACGACAATCCGGGCCGAACGGGGCGACATCCTTGATCGCTACGGAGCACCGCTGGCGATGAGTATTCGCGATTGGCGTCTCTACACCGATCCGACGCTCGTGACCGACCCGGCGGCGACGGCCAAGTTGTTGGTGGCTGCCCTACCTCCAAACACCGTTGACGCCGCCACGCTCGCCGCCAAGCTGGTGGAGCCGACCCGTTACGTCATTCTGGCGAACGGTGTCGATGATGCGATGAAAGCGTCAATCGAAAAGGCCAATGTGCGTGGCATCTTTTTCGAGGAGCGATTTCGTCGGGAGAATCCAGCGGGGGATTTGGCCCGTTCGTTGATCGGGCGAGTTGATACTGATCACGTCGGTACCTCGGGTCTTGAGCGGATGCTGAATGCCTCGCTCACCGGACGTGATGGCCTACTGGTAAGCGAGCGCAGCGAACGAGGTGCGCAAATCCCGGGTGGTAGGCGAACCCTCCAACCGGCCGTCAGCGGACGGAGCTACGTCACCACGATTGACCGATCGCTGCAATATGCAGTCGACGGAATGCTTGCTCGCGCGATCGCCGACTCCGGTTCCAACGGCGGGATCGTCATCGTGTCCGACCCTCGGACCGGCGAGATTCTTGCGCTGTCAAATATGGAGGTCACGGACGACGGTGAGATCCGCTCGACGGGACGCAATACCGCGCTGGTGGATGTGTACGAACCCGGTTCGGTCACGAAAGTGATAACTATGGCGGCGGCGTTGGAGGAGAAGGTGGTGGGGCCTCAGTCCGAATTGATCGTCCCCGACAACTATCAAGTTGGTGATCACCGGTTCAAGGATGACGTCGGACACCAAACCATGCGGTGGACCATCCGGGACATCCTCGTGAACTCCTCAAATGTCGGAACCATCAAAGTTGCGCAGAGTCTGACCAAAACAAAACTTGACCGCTATCTTCGTGGATTTGGTCTCGGTGGTAAGACCGCCATTGACTTTCCAGGAGAGTCTGCGGGCATTCTGCTACCGCTAAATAAATGGACCTCCACTTCGCCGGGTACGGTTCCAATTGGCCAGGGTTTGTCCGTTACCGCAGTGCAAATGTTGAGCGTATTCAACACCTTGGGCAACGGCGGAGTTCGGATGCCGATGCGCTTGCTCAGGTCCAGCATCGATGAGCGTGGAGTCGAACAACAGGTGGCGACGAAAACGCAACCCTTCACGGTGGTGTCAAAGGCCACGGCAGACACGATGACTTCGATCATGGTGGACGTGGTGGCCAAGGGAACCGGGCGAGCGGCACAGGTCAAGGGATACCGCGTTGCCGGGAAGACGGGTACGGCCCGCAAACCGAACATCGGTCGACGTGGATACAAAGACGGTGCCTATATGGCGAGCTTCGCCGGATTTTTCCCGGCCGAGGCACCGAAGCTTTCGATTATTGCCGTGCTCGACGAGCCGCAGACGTCGATCTACGGCGGCGTGGTGGCTGCTCCCTTGTTCGCTGAGGTCGCCCGTTGGGCCGGCCAGCACTACCGCATTCCTCCGTCCGCTGGATCACGTGTGGTGCTTTCCACCGACCCGTCAATCGTCGCCAGCGCCGAGATGCGAGCCGTCGTCAAATCGGGCAATTGGCAGGCGGCAACGATCCGCCGAAATGCGCTGCCACCGCAAGGGAGCCTGACCCGGACCACGCTCCCGACGAACACCGTGCCAGCCGCTCCGCCAACGGTTGCGTCAGCGACTCCTCCGAGCACGGCCCCGGCCGCTTCGCCAAGCACGCCACCGATCGGGACTGCGTCGGCGGTTGTCCCGCGACGATCCGCCGTGGTTCCAGACTTGGCAGCGCGAAAACGATCAGCGGCGCGCGCGGTTGCCACCGTGCCCGTCATCGCGCCCGAGACCACCGCTGTCGCCCCGACGCCAGCACCCGCCAGCGGCACCCCCGTGGCGATTGGTGCAGCTACCGTGCAGACGGTGGATTCCGGGACTCCGTAGGTCCACTTATGGCTGTAACGAGTGGGTTTCTCGCTGATGAGCTCGGCCGGCGTCTCCCATCGTCGGGGGCGACCTTGGTCACGCGATCACCAACCCGTGCTGACGATGGACTTCTTTCGAATGCGACGCACGATTCCGAATGGATGGAGAAGCCATTCGAACACATGCTCTTTTGTTGCGTTCGTGGCCTGAGGGCGGACGGGCACGACTACGCGTCGGCGGCAATGGCCAGCGGCGCTCGTGCGCTGCTCGTCGACCACGTTCTCGACCTGGCCGTCGATCAGGTCGTCGTGGCCGATGTCCGCGAAGCGATGGGCCACGCCGCATCGATTGTGCACGGTGACCCCAGTCGAGCAATGCGAATGGTGGCGATAACCGGAACCAACGGCAAAACGACTACGGCGCACATGCTCGAATCGATCTTGCTCGCCGCCGGTCGTCGCCCTGCCGTGCTCGGCACCCTGACCCAGACGCGCACGACACCCGAAGCGACCGACCTCCACGCACGGTTGGCTGATTTTCGCGACCAAGGCCGAACGGACGTCGTGATGGAGGTGACGTCGCATGCGCTGGACCTACATCGCATTGATGGCTGTCACTTCGCCGTCGGAGTTTTCACCAATCTCAGTCAAGATCATCTGGACTACCACGGCACCATGGAGCGTTACTTCACCGCCAAGGCCAAACTGTTCGTTCCGGGTTTCATCGATCATGCTGTGGTGAACCGCGACGACCTGCACGGTCGCCTTCTCTCCGATGCTGCACTGGTGCCGACGACCGAGGTTCGCCTCGCTGATGCTGCAGACCTCGATCTGCGGCCAACCGGCGGTACGTTTTCGTGGAATGGTCTTTCGATCACCTTGCAGTTGGCGGGAGCATTCAATGTTCGAAACGCGCTGGGCGCCGCCGTGGTTGCCCGGTTGCTGGGAGTCTCCGACAACGCGATTGTCGGCGGGCTCGGAGCGGCGGTGGTTCCGGGTCGTTACGAACCAATTCGTGAAGGTCAGCGATTCGCCGTCGTTGTTGACTTTGCCCATACGCCCGACGGTTTGCTGAACGTCTTGTCCGCCGCTCGCTCGTCACTATCACCGAGAGGCCGGTTGCTTACCGTGTTCGGGTGTGGCGGTGATCGAGATCGCGGCAAGCGCCCCGAAATGGGTTCGCTCGCGGCTATCTACTCAGATCTCGCCGTGGTCACGTCAGACAACCCCCGTTCCGAAGACCCGCAGTCGATCATTGACGAGATCGTTGCCGGAATCGAGGATCCAACGAACGTCACCACGATGCTCGATCGTCGTGAGGCGATTCGCTGGGCTATTGCTCAAGCGCGATCCGACGACATCGTGCTAATCGCCGGCAAAGGCCATGAGAGGGGCCAGGAGCGAGATGGTGTGGTGATGCCGTTCGATGATCGTGATGAGGCGAGAGACGCACTTCGCCTGCTGCTGGGAGGAACGCAGTCATGACGTTTCGAGAGGTCGAGCCTCGCTCCTGGTTTGCCGCCGATATCGCGGCCGCCGTTGAGGGACGATTGGTGGGCGTTAATGGTGAGATCCGCGGGGTTTCGATTGATAGCCGCGCCGTGGTGCCCGGTTCGCTCTTCGTCCCAATCGTGGGCGAACGCAACGGCCATGACTTCATCGACGCCGCTCGAGCGGCGGGTGCTCGGTGCTGGTTCACCTCGGAACCCCGTGAGATCGAGGGTGAGATTGTCGTGAGCGAAACGTCATGCGCGCTTACGGCTCTGGGTCGCGCCGCTCGCGCCGGGCTCCCGGAACGAATCGTTGGCGTCACCGGTTCCTCCGGAAAGACGTCTACCAAGGACCTGCTTCGCGCTATTTTCCTGGAGGAGGGACCAACAGCAGCGAGTGAAAAGTCCTTTAATAACGAACTTGGTGTGCCCCTTACACTGGTGAACTCACCCATTAACGCGGTGGCTGCGGTGATCGAAATGGGTGCCCGCGGAAAAGGTCATATTGCCACGTTATGTGACCTCGCGCGGCCTACCGTTGGGGTCATCGTAAACATCGGAACCGCGCACCGAGAACTTTTTGGTTCGGCCGAAGGTACGGCCGACGCCAAATCGGAGATCTACGACGCGATTCCCGAAAGCGGGTCGTCGGTCGTAAACCTCGACGACGACCTGTTTGCGTTTATGCGAGCGCGCGCCCGCGGCCGCGTCCTGACCTTTTCCGCCCGCGGTCGAGCGGACGCCGACATCCGCGCCTCCGAGGTGGTGGTTGACGACGAACTACGTGCGTCGTTCCACCTCGACACCCCGTGGGGGAGTGCCCCGGTTGCGCTCGGCGCTCGGGGAATCCATCAGGTGGAGAACGCACTGGCCGCCGCCGCTGCCGCGCTCGCCACCGGATCACCTCTCGACGGTGTCGTCGCCGGATTGGCCACGCACGATCTGTCGCCGATGCGTATGGACCTGCAGTACACCGCCACCGGCGTGAGGGTTCTGAACGACTCGTACAATGCCAACCCTTCATCGATGGCGGCGGCCCTCCGGTCACTTTCGGCGATGTCTGCGACGAGGCGATTCGCGGTGCTGGGAACGATGGCGGAACTCGGTCCGCAAAAACTCGCCTATCACTTGGAGATCGGCGCTCTGGCTCGTGAACTCGGCATTACTCTCAGCGTGGGTCACAACGAACAGGATTTCGGGCTGGTAAATGTCGTGTCCATTGACGACGCTCTCGATGCCCTGGGGCCGCTCGGAGATGGCGACGTGGTGCTCGTAAAAGGCAGTCGAGTTGCGGGCCTGGAGCGCCTGGCCGAAGCGCTCGTTTCGCGCAACGGTGGCGCCCGATGATCGCCCTTCTCACCGCCGGCATCGTTTCGTTCTTCACGGCAATCCTGGGCATGCCGCTCCTCATTCGCTGGTTGGATTCGAGAGAGATTGGGCAGCCAATCCGCTCCGATGGGCCGCAGAGCCACATGAAAAAGAAAGGCACGCCGACGATGGGTGGCATCGCTATCGTTTTGGCCGCTGTGGCCGGATACGTAGCTCCGCATGTTCTGACGCAGCGCCTTCCGTTCAGTCGCCGTGGTGTTCTTGTGGTGTTCGCCTTTGTCGGAGCTGCCGCCGTCGGCCTGGCCGACGACTGGATCAAAATCACCCGCAAGCGCAGTCTGGGTCTCAACAAGCGAGCCAAGATCGCCGGACAATTCAGCGTGGCAATCATCTTCGCCACGCTGGCGATCAAATGGGCACGGGTTGAGCCGGTACTGGGATTCACTCGACCGCAGCGTCCCGGTTGGCAGGTCCCCGTTGCCCTGTGGATAGCAGTCATGGTCTTCGTGGTGATTGGCGCGTCAAATGCCGTCAACCTCACCGATGGGCTCGACGGGCTGGCGGCGGGGAGCTCCGTCTACGCATTCGGGTCGTACACCGTGATGGGTTTTTGGATGTTTCGCCATTTCAATGACTACCGCATCGAACGTGCCCTCGATGTCGCCGTCGTCGCGGCTTCGATGGTGGGCGCCTGTGCCGGCTTTCTCTGGTGGAACGCCGCGCCTGCTCGCATCTTCATGGGTGACGTTGGCTCCCTCGCCATCGGCTCGGCGCTCGGGGCTATCGCCGTCGTGACGTACACGCCGTTGCTCCTTCCGATTGTTGGTGGCATCTTCGTGATGGAGACCGTGTCGGTCATGCTGCAGGTGTTTACGTTCCGCCTGATGGGAGGACGTCGGATCTTTCGCATGGCCCCGATTCATCACCACTTTGAATTGAAAGGCTGGCCCGAGACGACGGTGATTATCCGTTTTTGGATTCTTGCCATGATCGCCGCAGCCCTCGGCCTCGGCCTGTTTTATGCCGACTTCATCCGTCTCGGCGGAGTCGACTGACGATGACTCTGTTCACCGCTGTGCTCGCCGCACCCGGCGTTCGGCTGTACCTGCCCAACTGCCTTTGGAGACGTTTCCGATGACTCGACCGTTCAACGTTTCTACCCCTGGGCCGCTCGCCCGACTACGAGCTGATCGCCGCCGCCCTCACTCTCGCGGGCGGGTTGCTCCGAGCGCGTCGTCGACCGGCGCCACCGTTCGCCATTCGAGCGTTTTGACGCGCCCTTCCGCGCCGGCGATGCGTGCCGCCAGTCGCGGTGGCTGGACACCTGCATCGCTCGGTCTGGTCGTCCTCGTCATCGTGCTCATGTGCACCGGACTGGTGTTCGTCGCGTCGGCCTCGTCGATTCACTCGCTCACGGTGTATGGCTCGAGTTGGTATGTGTTTCGCCGACAGCTGCAATGGATCGGACTCGGGTTGGGTGTGGGAATTGTGGTGATGTTGCTTCCCTACGGATTGTGGCGACTGCTGGCCAAGGTCATCTTTGGCGTCGCCTTGTTTGGCACGCTGCTTACGCTGACGCCGTTTGGCCTTAGCCGCAACGGTTCGCGTCGTTGGGTCGGTCCTGAATCGATCGCCGTGCAACCGACGGAGCTGCTCAAGCTCGGATTGGTATTCGCGCTTGCTGCATTAGTGTGCGAGCGAGGTGCCTATTTGCAGGATCCGGCCCGAGTGCGCCAGTTCTTCGTGCGACCGTTCGTGGTGATCTCGCTCGTCGCCATCGCCCCCGTCCTCGCCCAGCCAGACATGGGGACTGCGGTGATTCTGGTGCTGATTGCGGCGACGATTGCCGTGGCCTCGGGGATGCCCTTTCGGAGCCTCGGAAAGATCAGCGCTATCGGAGCGTTTCTGCTGTTTCTCTTCGCCAAAATGGAGCCGTATCGCTGGGATCGCGTGGTGGCGTTTCTGAAGCCCAGCCAGGATCTCCAAGGCATTGGGTACCACGTGTACCAATCGAAGCTCGGCTTTGCGTCGGGTGGTTTGGTCGGTCGTGGCATTGGCGCCAGTCGAGCCAAGTGGGGTTTTCTACCGAACGCCCATACCGACTTCATTTTTGCCGTGGTGGGCGAGGAGACCGGCCTGCTCGGAGCCGTCTTGATGTTCTCGCTCTACGGCGGATTGATCTTCATCGGACTGCATGTGGCGCGCCGTGCGCGTGAACGATTCGGATCGTTGGTGGCCGCGGCGATCACGGCGTGGATCTCCTCGCAGGCGCTCATCAACACCGGCGCGGTGCTCGGCATGCTTCCGGTCACCGGTGTGCCGCTCCCGTTCGTTTCGGTTGGCGGTTCGTCGTTCGTTGTTCTCATGGCCGCCACCGGAGTACTCATCAATATCGCCCGCACCGGACTGATCGACCCGATGACCGCTCGGGCCACTCGGGGCGGTCTGGCCGATGGCGCGTCGGGATCGCCGCGTTCTGCGCGCCGCCGTCCTGAGGGCGCTGAATCGAAGTGACTGGACGCGCTCCGTCGCCGTGGATCGTCATCGCCGGAGGAGGAACGGCAGGACACGTCCTTCCCGCGTTGGCTATTGCTGACACGTTGGTGAGTCGGGGCATTGATCCCAAAACCATCGCGTTCATTGGCTCTGAGCGCGGCGTAGAAAAACGCCTCGTTCTCGCGGCCGGATACGGCCTCACCATGCTGTCGGGGCGTGGACTTCGGCGGTCCTTTGCTCCCCGTGCACTGTGGCA
>JAYVSS010000107.1:0-3173 GCA_043775075.1 Acidimicrobiia bacterium | reverse complement strand
GTTCCGTTCAAGCGACGCCCCCATGGACTCCGACGGCACGTACGGATTTGTCGTCAGATAGGCCGAAAAAGGCTCCCAATCAACCGTGTGCGGATGTTTCGACATACGGCTGCTCACCTTGGCGGCAACAAATTTGGTGCCCGATTGGCGCCTGAACTGTCGTGACCGTTACGCCCGTCGCGCCATTGCCGCCAAGCAATTCCCACGATCTTGCGGTCGTCGACAAGGTAGCGACGCCATAGGCGACTCGGGTTCGACGCCAACCGATAAAGCCATTCGAATCCGGCGTTGCTTACCCACCTGGGGGCGCGACGTTGCACGCCAACGAGAAAATCGAAGCTCGCCCCGACCCCAATGCCAACTGTTGGCGCAAAACGTTGGTGATAGCGACCTAGGGCGTACTCCTGCTTCGGACTGCCAAGGGCAAAAAGGATGAGGTCGGGCTTGGTTTCGATGGCGGCGTCGAGCACGGCCTCAAAGTCGGTGGCATCGCCATTCGGGTTGAACATGGGGCTCGCCGTGCCAGCGATTCGGAGGTGGGGAATTGTCCGAGCGAGGAGAGCAATCAACTGTGCGCAAACCTCGGCCGTGGCGCCGAGCAAAAACACCGAACGATATTCCTCGGCCAAGGCGTGTAAGAGCGGGACAGTCACGTCCGACCCACTGACTTTCTCCGGGACGGATCGGCCGGCGAGGCGAGCCATCCAAACCAGCGGCTTGCCATCGGTAAGGACGAGCGATGCATTCGCATAAACGCGCCGAAGTTCATCGTCGTGTTCCACGAGGCAAACGTGGTCCACATTCGGCGTCACCACGTACCCGCCGTGCCCCGATTCGATCAAAGCAAGGATGTGCGTGAGCGCCTGCGCCAGCGACACCGGATGTACTTCGAGCCGACCGAGCGCAATAGGCGGTGGGAGGGCGATGACTCGATCGAACGACGTCGTCAAGATCCCACCATTCCTGTCGGTTGCTCTTCTGGGTTTGTACGCCGTTGTTGGGTTGAACTTACCGGAGAACGCACGACGGACCACGCCGGTACATCGCCGTCAACCACAGCATTAGCTCCGATTTTCGAACCTTTTCCGATGGTAATGGGACCGAGCAAAATTGCACCGGGCATCACATGGACGTTGGCGTCCAACGTTGGCGAACCGACGGTCCGGGTGCCCGAGTCTCCAGGTCTCATCGACTCTCCAAGCGTCACGTTCTGAAAAAGCAGGCAGCCTGGACCTATCTTGGCCCCGTGGCTGACGACCAGTCCATTGCCATGGACAATGGAAATTCCCGGCGAGATCTCGGCTTTCCAATGAATCTCAGCACCGTAGAGATGGCGAATTGCTCGGCTCACCACCTGTCCACTGCCCGGTATTCCCAGTTGACGAAAGAGCCGCATCAGGCGAACAGCGATCAGCATCTGGAACCCTATTTGGGAAACCGCCGCCACTACGAGTCCCTTCGGTTGCATCGACGGCCCATCGGTCGGGTAGCGCTCCCGAAGGTGTCTCGCCGCAGCGTGGTCGGCCGCCACCGCCAACCGGAATTCCCGTACGTGTTGTCCGATGCTCATGCCCGACCCCGACCTCGAAC
The DNA here is from genome assembly GCA_043775075.1 of Acidimicrobiia bacterium. Taxonomy (GTDB): domain Bacteria; phylum Actinomycetota; class Acidimicrobiia; order Acidimicrobiales; family JANYDT01; genus JANLQX01. Next base: position 1,583 of record JAYVSS010000107.1, on the reverse strand, counting down.
ACTCGCCGTGGATCGTGAGCTCGTCCGCAGCGCGTTCCACCCCCGCAAAGATCGTTGGATGTTCATAAAACCGTGGAGTGCGCTGCCCACACCAGCAAAGTAGTCAAGCGCGTAGGTCATGGCAACGGCCTGCAGAGCAACTGTTTTTCGGCCCCGTCGATCCAGCACCGTCGCCGCCGAGTACGCCCAGCCTGCCGCCCAACGACCGAGAAACGGAAACGTCGCGGCGAGCACCGCAACAGGCCGGGTTCCCAGTGGAATTTGCGGAAGAAACGCCCACGGACTGACGGCTGGATGGGCTGGATATTTTGCCGATATCACGGTGTCGAGTTGCCCGTACTGTCGGCTGCGAAGGCGCCACGTGAGCACATCTTCGTGGTCGCTTCGATGCTCATTCCAGGCGTCTTCCGAAAACACCAGCGAATACTTGGCTGACTCAAATCGAATGCCAAGTTCGCGATCTTCAAGACGGCCAAGGCCGAGGTCAAAACCCCCCACGGCGAGATAGTCAGCCTTGCGGAACGAAACGTTTCCGGTACACAGGCGTCCACCGTCGAGTACCACCAAACCACTTCGATGAGCAGCCACAAATCGGTCGAGAGAAAACTGATGAAATCTCTCGAATAGGGCCAGTCCGGTCCGATCCTGCGGACCCCGAATGCGACCCAGCACAACGTCAGCTGGCGCATTGTTGCCTGCGCCGTCATGGGCCGCCATATGGGCAGAAAGAAACGTCTCGGGCAAGACCATGTCGTCGTCCACGATCACGATCCACTCGCCCCGCGCCTCGCCGATTCCGCCGTGACGAGCCACCGCCGGACCGCCGTTTGCCTGAGTGAGCACCCGGACGTCGAAGGAAAACGTACGGCTGTTCACCTCCGGAGCGACCGCCTGGCTACTCCCGTCGTCAACAACGACGACTTCGAACATGCCGTCGATCGGTTTCTGCTCGCGCAGATCGTTCAACAGCCAGAGCAGTGAATCGAGACGGTTGTAGGACGCCACGACCACTGAAACAAGTGGAGAGGCGGTACTCATAATGTTCAGGGCCATCGGCTGTTCGGGCTTCGATCTTGACGTTGCGGACGGTGGTTTCGGACGATTGTGCTCCGGGTATCCGTCGTCGGGCAGATCGTAAAGGTAACGCATGGTGCGGTCGATACCGATGAGGTGAAGAGCGGGGAAACGTCATGTGACTTTGGGCGGGGAACTGGCGCGACAAACAGCGGGCGAGATTCGTTCTGTAAGTTGGTGCCGCCTCCAAACGCCCAACTCGACGATGAGGATCACGCCGATCTGGTGGTCTTGGCCTCCGGCCACACAGGCACGTGAAAAGGTAGCAATGCACTCCCCCGCAGACCGACACCTCCCACCCCCTTCCATGACGACTGGCGACCTCACCGCTGAGGGATCTGACGCTCCTCGCGGCAACCTCTGGCTTCGTCGCCTTCTCGTCTTGAGCGACTGCGTGGGGATCACGTTCGCCTGGTTGTTGACGTGCTTGACAATTGTTAGCTCAGAATCATTCTTCTCCCGCTCGAAAGCGGGGTTTCTGCCCGTCGTTTTGTTCGTCACGCTCAGCA
>JAYVSS010000106.1:0-8128 GCA_043775075.1 Acidimicrobiia bacterium | reverse complement strand
TGGTGGCGATGGTGGCGTCCTTGCCGGCCGCGCCCGCACCGGTGCCTATCAGGACCGAGAACAACAGTGACGCCGCCACCGCCATACGAAGCGCTCCCGTCCCCGCTGACTCGGGCCATTTCGGACGAACACCCACACTTTGACGTTAGAACGTGTCGGTGTCCGGATCGGGGCAATGCTCAGCCGGGTGAGGCGCGAATCGGACATTCGGCGAACGAAGTGGCACGATCGTCGCTGTGCCATCGACGCCTTCCACCTCGAGCTTCACCCAGATCCGCTACGACGTTGCCGACCGTGTAGCCACCGTCACCCTTGACCGTCCGGACAAGCTCAACGCCTTTACCGGAACCATGATGCGCGAGGTCATCGCCGCCATGGACCTGGCCGACAACGACGATGGCGTTCGGGCCGTGGTGTTCACCGGGGCGGGGCGCGGCTACTGCGCCGGGGCTGACCTGGCATCGGGGGGGGACACCTTCGACAGCACCGCCCGTAGCGGCACCGTCGTCGAGTCGGCTGCCGGAGACGATCTGGAGAAAATTCGCGACGGCGGCGGGCGGGTCACGTTACGTCTGTTCGAGAGCCGTAAGCCACTGATCGGCGCCATCAACGGCCCCGCCGTCGGGGTGGGCGTCACCATGACGCTGCCGATGGACATCCGATTGGCGTCGACGGCGGCCAAGTTTGGCTTCGTGTTCGCCCGCCGGGGGATTGTGCCCGAAGCCTGTTCCAGCTGGTTCCTCCCGCGTGTCGTGGGGATCTCCAAGGCGGCGGAATGGTGTTTTTCCGGCCGGGTGTTCGGTGCCGACGAAGCACTCGCCGCCGGTCTCGTTCGGAGTCTGCACGAGCCCGACGACCTCCTCCCGGCGGCCTACGCCCTGGCCCAAGAAATCGCCACCAGCACCTCGGCGGTCAGCATCGCCCTCACCCGTCAGATGCTCTGGCGCATGCTCGGTGCCGATCACCCGATGGAAGCCCACATTGTCGACTCCCGGGCGATCTGGGAACTCGGTCGCGGCGCCGACGCCCGTGAGGGAGTTACCTCGTTCCTGGAAAAGCGCCCGGCGGCGTTTGCCGGTTCGCCGACGACAGACATGCCAGACTTCGTGCCGTGGTGGGCCGAGCGACCCTTTCGCTAGCGACGTCGCGACCTCTCGAGCGGCGAAACGTTAAAAACACATGGCAATTCTCGCTCCTGAGCGGCGCCGGCCCATCGGGTGGTCGTCAATGAGCGAAGTCACGGACGTCACCGAAGCCGTGCGACGCGTCGGGACACCGACCCCCGACGAGGTCCTCGCCCTGCTCGTCAGCGAGCACAGTGGCGCCATGTACCGCCTCGCCCGCTCGATCATGGGGGACGGAGCATTGGCCGAAGATGTTGTACAGGAAAGCTTGATCAAGGCGTGGCAGGCGGCGGGGTCCCTGCACGAAGACTCGGCCCTGCGGGCATGGGCGTTGCGCATTACCCACAACACGGCTATTTCGGCCCTTCGCAAGCGGCGCGAGGAGTTACGCGATCCGTCGATGCTTCCCGAATCGAGCCAGGGAGCTTCGACCGATCGCCAGGTCGCCGCCCGATTGATGGTCGAGGAACTGATGGTTGCCCTCGACACGCTCGACCCACTGACCCGCTCGATCGTTATCCTTCGCGAGGTCGAAGATATGCCCTACGAAGAAATCGCTGAAGCGCTCGGGGTGGCTCTGCCGACGGTCAAGACGCGACTGTTCCGGGCCCGCAAACTGCTGGCCGGCCGTTTGTCAGATTGGCGCGAAGCATGATCGGGCGGCGGTTCAGCCTTTCCGACGCCCGTCTCGAGCGACTCCTCGAACACGACCCGGAGCGGTTTGAGAAGCTCCTGGCCCGCGACCCGTTGATTGCCGATCGGTTCGAGGGCGGACGCCTTCTCTCGGCGTCGGCAGTGGACGTCCTGCGTGACGCATTCGCTCCACCGGCCGACCTCGCTGAGCGTCTCAACGCCCGACTGGCGAGCGCGTTTGACTCGCCGTCGGCCCGACCCACCGCCTTTGACCTTCTCGGTCTAGGGTTAGCGACCGTTCGTGAACTGACTCGAGACGACCCGGCGTGACCTGCGCTGCGCCTCTCGGTCGCAAAGAGGCGCAGTGAGCAACGCAACGCGCAGCACCCAACAAAAACGCCAGATCGGCAGGACGCAATGAAGTGGTTGTTCGCTCCTGCTGCGCTCGTTGTTGGGGGAATCCTCGGCACGCTCGCATCCGCCGCGGTGCGCCGTATGCTCTCGAACTCGCGTCGCTCGCAAAAGCTCCGTACCCTCGCCCCGGCGGCCGGAAGCGTTGTTTTCTCTGCCGTGTTGGCGTTCGCAGTGGTGACGTCGCTCTCCTTTCTGGACAAGACGGCCGTCGATCGGTTGCCCGTTTCGGTCATGAATGCGGTGCCGAAATTTCTCGTTGCGCTGGTCCTTGTGCTCGTCGGCAACGCGCTGGCGTCACTCGTGGCCAACTTGGCGGGAACGGCCGCGGTGAAAGCATCAGGTCGACCGCAGCCTCGGCTGGTGGGGCTGGTGAAGGGGGCCACGCTCAGCATGTTCGTGCTGTTGGCGATCGCTCAGATTGGCGTCAACACCCGTATCGTTGACATGGCGGTGGCCGGAATCATCGGTTGTCTTGCGCTCTCGATTGCGCTGCTCACCGGTCTGGGCGGTCGAGGGGTGGCGTCGGAAGTGGCGGCGGGCCGGTATCTCCAGCGCATCGTGCGCCCCGGTGATACGGTGAGCGGCGAAGGCTTCGGCGGGGTGGTCCTCGCGGTCTGGGGCGCGACAACCGAACTCGAGCTTCCGGCCAGCACCGAGGGATCGAGCCACGTCGTTCATATCCCCAATACTCGGCTTCTGTCGGGAAACCTGCGCATCGAGCGGTCCGGCGCCACCACCGAAAAACACTGAAACGCTCGAACCCCCATTCCTGCCACGGTCGCTGTTCGCATCCGTGTCCGCCAGTGGCGGCGAGAGACCTTTATCGCTTCTGATGCGCTGCTGACGCCAGCGCTCGACCGGCAGGACGCGCAAGGACGCTGTTATCTTGCCTTCATGAGTGCATCTCGGGGTTCAAGAACGCGTTCGATGTGTCGAACGATCGGCTGTGTCGTGTTCGCGGTTGCTCTCGTGACCACACCCGCATCAGCACAAAGCCTCGGCCAATGCATCACGGCTTCAAACGCCAAGGCTGCCAGGCTCTTCGCAGACGCAAAGAACACCTGCCGACTGCAGAGTTCCGCAAACGCCGGCAAGCTTGGAAGTTCTGCGCTGAAAGCGGCAAACCAGAGCTGCCTCCGAACGGCAAAAGCGGCCAACGTGCGCGGACTGGCGGCTGGTCAGGCAACCTGCAAACAGAACCACCCGGTCATTAGTGCATCCGCAGCGCAGAACACACAGGTGTTCTGTCGACTCGCCAAAGCATGGCTGGCGGCGGAGGAGGCCGGAATGATCGGTCCGAACCTTGATCTTGCCTGGGTCCACTCGACCACGGATCCGCTGTTGGCGATGTACAAGATTGCACCGGCCTCGATCCGGAAAGACGTTGGGTTCATCGCCCAGTCGGTGTATTCGTCCCGCATCGGAGCGGTTGTTGTTCCGTTGGTCGACACCGAAGCGGAATATGCGAGGGAGATGGGCCGGCTCATCGGTGATGTCGAGTCGGGTATCGCGTCAGAAAGTTTTCTTCCGGCGATCACCCGCCTGTCCGAATTCACCAAGGCGAACTGTGGCCTGGATCTCGAATCTGAGCTGAAGGCGTTGCAGAAAAAGTACATGCCATGAATCGACGTCGCCCATTCATTCCTTGACGCGACTCTCGACGGGGTGCGCGAGCGCGACGTCATCGGCTTCAAACATTTTCAAATCGCCCCCCGATCTGCTTCAATGTGGCTCACCACGGAACGGAGGGTCGCTGATGGATCTCTGCAACATCGCGACGGACGAGGCGCTCTCGCTGCCCGACGCCATGGCGACGATGATGGGCTTCGACGATAAGGCACGCGAAGCTCTTTGGGAAAGGGCCCTCGGTTTTGCCCCGAACACGCTCGGGCTGTTCACGTTCTAGCAAACGCTATATGGGCGCCATCCCCAACACGCCGGTCCTCGTCGGTCCCGTCACGATGCACTACTCGTGGCCGAAGGCAGCCTCGGTGCTGGGGCTCGGAGATGGACCCAGCGGCGTCTGGGGCATCGCGGTGGACGCCGACGCCCGGATGGACATCGACACCCTGCGGCTCAAACTCGACAAGCTGGTCGCCATGCGCCAGCCCGTGGCCCTGGTGGTGACAGTGACGGGTAGCACCGAGGAGGGTGCATGCGATCCGGTCGGGCGAGTGCTCGAGGGCGAGAGGAGTTCCGTCGTAAGGGCCTCGAGTTCAACGTGCACACTGATGCGGCCTGGGCGGGCTACTTGCAGACCACGATCCGCACGGACTTCGCGGCTCCGTAGAGCTCGAGCGTCCGGCGGAAGATGGCCGACCAGCGCTCGCGATCATCGATCGGATCGCCGAGATTGAATGTGTCGTGGAGATCCTTGAACGGCGGTTTGTCGCCCGTCGTCGGAAGGAATATGGCGCTGATCGACGGCCGGCCGGCTCGGTCGATGCGGTGGCCCTCGTGCGACGTCACGGTCCAGATCGCCACGGGGTCGGCGGGCATCGGGATCTCAAGGACCACCGCCGTGATGTTCGTCGGCATGAACGTGTTTATCGACGACCCTTCGTTGCGGAGTCCATCGCCCTGTAGGGCTTGGCGAAACGTGTTTGCCAGCGGGCTATCGACACCGACGAAGTTGAAGAAGAACGGGTCCTGGCGCGGTCCGACTTAGAGCCGCGTGTCCTCAGGGGCCTCGGCGATGTCGAGCGCGGCACCAACGCTCGTGCGACCGGTGAGGATCACCTCGCCGTTCTTGTCGCTGGGGATCGCCGCCGCGCCGGTGGCCCGGATCAGGCTCATGTGCTGCACAGGCCCGTCCAGCCACGACGAGTTTGTACGCGATGTCGGCGAGGTTGTCACCGTCGGTGTCGATCTTGAGTTCGTAGAGACCGTCCTGATCGAGGCGGAGTGCGTCCGTTGCCTCGGGCGCGGTGAGCGGGTTGACGGAGATGGCCAGGACGAGTCCACGTTCGCCGGAGAAGACGAACAGCTCCCCAATGTCGAGACGGGGATTGGCATCGGTGGTCGGTGAATCGGTGTGGTCGGACATGGAAGACCTCCTCGGAGACAGCCGGGAAACAACTGGTTCGCCGCCCCGTCGCTTCGCTCGAACCCGCTGTTCGGAAACTCTAGGTGAGTTATCGTCCGAGCCGCTCTCGGGCGACTTCGGTGAGGCGCTTATAGTCCACTTTCCCCGCTGGCGAGCGGCCGATCGAATCGACCAAAACCACGTGACGCGGCGTCTTGTACCGCGCCAGGCGGGCAGCAACGGAAGCCAGTACCGCGCCTTCGTCGAAGGTTTCGGTTGAGCCGACGGCAGCTGATCGTTCAATCACCGCGCAAATCACCTCACCGAACCGATCGTCGGGAATACCGACGCACACGGCGTCGGCCACCAGTTCGTGGATTTTCAGAATTTCTTCAACTTCTTCCGGGAACACCTTTTCTCCGCCGGTGTTGATGCACACCGAGCCTCGGCCGAGCAGCAACAGAGACCCATCGGCGTTCACGCGAGCGAAATCGCCGGGCACCGAATATCGAACCCCGTCTATGAGGCGAAAGGTCCTGGCCGACTTCTCCGGGTCCTTGTAGTAACCCGTCGGCACGTATCCGCTGATGGCGACGAAACCCGTCTCCTCGGAGCCGGCTTCGACCCGCCTGTTGTCGTCCGTGAAGACGTGCACGGTCGGGCCTAGCGCGAACCGAGCGGTGGACGCTGTTCGGCCCTTCGAGGACGCCGAAGCTCCGAGGCCAACGGCCTCTGAGCTTCCGTAGCTATCGACCAACAGCACCTGCTCGATGTGCTCCAGCAGACCTTCCTTGGTCGCTTGGCTCCACATCACTCCGGAACTGGTGATCATCACCAGACTGCGCAGGTCCCAACGGGACGGGTTGGCGTTGAGCGAAGCGAGCAACGGCTTGGCGAACGCATCGCCAACAATGACCATCCAATTCACCCCTTGGTTCTCGACGAGGTCGAACAATTCCTCCGGATCGAACGACCGATTCGGGTTGGTGACGACGCTGCCGCCAAGGCCAAGGGCGATCATGGCGCTGAACTGCCCGGTGCCGTGCATCAGCGGGCAGGCGGGGAGCATGACCGGCCCAGGTTCGGTGGTCCGGGCGGCGAGTTCGTTGAGTGACGCAACGGTGGCAAACCCGAAGCCCGGATTCCCTCCCTGACCGAGCACGTTGAACACGTCGTCCTGGCGCCACATCACGCCCTTGGGCATCCCGGTGGTGCCCCCGGTGTAAAGAAAGAGCAGGTGATCGCCACTCACGCCCCATGGCCCGCGTACGTTTGGTCCGTCGCCAGCGGCGCCGATCATCACCTGTTCATAGGGCACCGCCCACGGTGCTGCGGCCGCCCCCGAATCTGGTTCGGCACCTGGGTCGTCAACCACGTACCAACGCCGCACGAGAGGAAGCTGGGGCCGAACTTGATCGACGATCGAGGCGTAGGCGGCGTGAAAGAAGACAGCCTCGGCATCGGCGTTGTCAAAAAGGTAGCGAATTTCGTCGGGCCCGTATCGATAGTTCGTATTCACCGGCACGAGGCCAGCTTTGAACGCAGCAAAGTACACCTCGAGGTATTCCGGTCCGTTGGTCAGATAGGCAGCGACCTTTGACTGCTCTCCCAGCCCGGCCTCCAGCAAATCGACAGCGAGCGCGTTGGCCCGAGCGTTGAACTCCATCCACGTAAACATCCGCTCGCCGCATCGCTGCGCTGGTGCACCGGGTAGCGCTCGGGCAATCGTTTCGAACACCTCGGCGTAGTTCCAACCAGTCATGCAAAGTTCCCTTTGTTCGAGGTGAGCAGCTCTGACGCCTCGATGGTAAAAGCCTGAGGTGTGCGGCCGCGCAGGCTACGCGCCCGAGGTGACTTCGACCAATGCGGTGAACGGCTCAGCGGCGACCGGAAGCGGGGGCGGAGCGACAGCGACCACCGTTTCGGCCGCCGAAACTGACCGTTTCATTGCCCCGGTGGCCCATCGCAGACTTGCTCCGATGTCGTCGGCCACGAGTTCGTAGGAACTCCGCTTCTCTCCGCCAGCGGTTTCCCATGTCCGTTGATCGAGCCGCCCCGTAACGACGACGCGAGAGCCCTTCCGGAGGGTGTCGCACACATTTGTGGCCAGGGCGTTGTACGCCACCACGGAGAAGTACGACACGGTGTCGACAAACCCGTTGTCGTTGCGCGCCGGTGCCTTGCGGTTTACCGCCACGGAAAGCGTGCAGCTGCTCCCTCCTGAACCGGTCAGGCGCAATTCGGGCTCTCGCGTGAGATTCCCTTGGATAGTGATCGTTGTCGACATAGCCGACCTCCTTCGAACTCGTGTCGGTGACACGAGATGCAAGCTGGCGCAAAACCCGGGGAAGAGTGCGTTGTCAGTATGGGGGCGGGGGTACGACAAAAAAACGGGAACCCGAGCAAAGTCAGAGAGACTTCTGGCCATGTTTCGTTCCCTGGTTGATCGTCTGCGGTGTCCGTTCTGCGAAGTCGGCGTGTTGACCGTTCGCATCGATGACCCCAGCGATCGACGAGCTGTGGCGGGAGACCGGATCGAGGACGGCGTCCTTCTCTGCGGCTCCTGCCAGCGCACCACGCAGATCGTGGACCGGGTGTGGCACGCCATGGGGGACCATCGCTGGGAAAAGACTGCGGCGCAGATCAGCAATGTGGTTCCTCCCACTCCGCAGCTTTACGAACGACTCTGGCGGGTTCGATCTCTCAGCCTGCTTTCGGGTCGGTCCTTTCCGGTTGACGAAGAACTCGCCGAACTCCGCTGCGCCGTCCATCCGGGTCCGGGGAATGTCTTTGTCGACGTCGCATGTTCCGAAGGGCTGTACGCACGATCCTTGGCCGAAGCTGGCGCAATTGTCTTCGCCGTTGACCACAGTCGTCCGTTCTTGCAGCGGTTGGTCCACCGGGTTGGCGATCGCTCGATCATTGCGATACG
>JAYVSS010000105.1:0-21372 GCA_043775075.1 Acidimicrobiia bacterium | reverse complement strand
CTCAGCGCAACATTGATCGCTTGTTGATCGGCATCGACCAGGCGATGATGGATTCGTCCGACCGGCGGAATTTCAAGCGTTACCCCATCAGCGATCGGTGACCGCTCGGCGCCGGAGAGGAACAACGGTCCTAGTCTCTGCAAAACATCCCGAGCGTTTCCCGCAAGGTCCGGTCTCTTCGAGTACTTCTTTTCATCAAGCTCTTCGATCACTCGCAGAGGAACGATCAATCGCACGTCGCTCGCTTGTGTCTCGCCCTTCCAATCGATCTGCTCCAACGGCAACCAGTGCATCAACATATTGGTGTCCAGCACGACAAGGAGCCCTCCGGTAGAACGAGTAGAAGCTCGTTCTATTTCATCGGCAAGCGACGTGAGTCGATCACGTTGCGCTAGATACTCGGCTTCAAAAATGTGAGCCCAGCTCACCTGCATTGTGACGTCTTTCGTCAAGTGCCAGAACCGTTCCGAATACAACGCCTCCCAGATCGAAGGTTCGGCCAAGAGGTTTCGGAGTCGACTTTCAGTCGTGTTCACCCACTGCACATACTTTGTCGCTTGATCGAGGACCGAAACGGCACCCGATCCGCTGCGCAGGTTGCCCAGGTCGTTTATCGCACTGCGAATGCCTTCAAGGCCGCGATCAACGGTTGCCCCAGTTCGAAATGCAATATCAATCACAACCGCCCCAGTTCTCGGTTTCGTTTCCACCGTCGTTGGTGATGGATAAGAGGTTATGCCGATTGTTCATGTCACTCCGCTTGGTTCTTCCGCGTCCGACGTTGGTGCTGCGATCGGCCAGATCATCGACTACTTGCAGCGTGGGTCCAAGACTCCGCAGCCGAATAGCTCACCGACGGTCGACTACTACGCCGACTCTGCCGAAGGCCCTGGCATCTGGCGCGGTCGTGGTGTCGGCGGATACCAACTCCAAGGACCCGTCAACCCCGACATGCTCCGAGAAGTTCTCGCAGGGAACCACCCGCTCACCGGAGAACAACTCGTGACCGCTACCGGCTCAGCAGGGCGAGCACAACGCAAACGCGAAACAAGCGAGGTCAAACCAACTGGCCCTCCGGATGAACTGCTCGACGTTGGACAGGTCGCAGCTCTGCTCGGAACATCTGAGCAGTACGTTCGCAAGCTCGCCATCAGCGCCACCCGCGAGCAAGCAGCAACAGGCGAGGATGGGGCTGCAACCAATCGGCGGGCCCGGCTGCAAGGTATCCAACTCGACGACAACACGTGGGCCTTTAGACGCGACGACGTCGAACACTTCGCTACCCGACGTGAGGAGCCCAAAGTCGTCGTTGCCTACGACATCACGATCTCCGTTGAGAAGTCGATCTCCCTCGCCTGGGTGCACGCCGACCCGGAGCAGCGCCGGACGATCGAAACGGCGATCGATCTTGGTGTGAACTCCGCTGTCAGTTATCTCGAAGAACATGCCCTCAACGTTCGTCGTGGGCGTGGCACCGCCCAGGCCGATGGGATGTGGGCCGCGTCGTACCGTCACCTCACCAACCGTCATCTTGAACCGCAACTTCATGAACACGTTCTCGTCGGCAACGTCGCCGCCCCAGCCGTCGGCGGGCAAACCCAAGCAATCGATGCACGTGGCCTCATGCATCACGCCAAGACCGCCGGATACGTCGCTGGGGCCGTCATCCGCCAGTACCTCACCTCCGAGATGGGTGTCGAATGGAACGACGTCGACCGTGGACTGGCCGACCTTGCCCATATCCCTCGCCCGGTCATCGATGCGATGTCTACCCGCCGAAAAGAAGTCGTGACGCTCGCTGCGGAGCTTGGCCTCGATACGCTCACTGCCCGCCAGTACGCAGCGCTCACCACCCGCAACGCCAAACAGAACCCGGCCGAATGGGACCAACTCGAAACCGAGTGGCAGACCCAACTGGGCGGCCTTGGCTTCACCAAAACGGATTGGTTGCAGCTCACCCACCCCGGCCGCACACGCATTGCAGCCCCACTCGATCAGGCTGCAATCAATCGATTCATCGACGGCCCGGATGGTGTCACGAAACGCTCGGGGATCTTCGCCCGCCGAGACGTCGTCCAAGCGTTGATTGACTTCGACGGCACAACTGGCCCGATCGAAACTCGTGGCACTCGACTCAACCTTGACACCATCGACCAGCTCGTTGATACGTGGCTGGCCCGCCACGACGTGATCGCAGTTGATGTCCCCAATGCGCAACGGGCCCGGACCGGTGAGGACCGTTGGTACACCACAGCGAATACATTGCAGCTCGAACAGTCCGTGATCGCTGCCTACGAAAATGGTATCGGCACATACATTGCAGCCGTCAAACCAGGCACGCTTGCGGCTGCAATGAATGACTGGCAACACACCACCGGCTTCACCCTGGGCGATGACCAAACAGCAATGATCACAGCGGTCACCACATCGCCTGACAGGTTCGGAATCGTGGTCGGTCCAGCTGGCACCGGGAAAACCGCAGCCCTCGAAGTCGCCGCCCGCATCTTCGAAACATCCGGCGTCGGCATTGTTGGTGTTGCCGTGACTGGGTCAGCGGCCGATCAACTCGCCGCCTCAACGGGTATCGATACCCGGACCGTTTCATCGCTGCTGCACCAGTTCGATCAAGGACGCCGAATGCTCGACGCCCGCACTGTGTTGATCGTCGATGAAGCCTCGCTGCTCTCCAATCGTCAACACGCCGCCCTCGTCACAGCCGTTCAACAGGCCGGAGCAATCATGCGAACCATCGGCGACCCAGCCCAACACCCATCGGTTGATGCTGGGGGTTTGTGGGCGCATCTGGTTGACCGCCTCGGCGACCGGGTCACCATTCTCGATACGAATCGCCGACAGGCAAGCGATGACATGGCCGATGTTCGACTCGCCAACGCCGACTACCGGGAAGGCCGAATCGCCGCTGCGCTCAATCGACTCGAAGCAGGCGACCGTATCGTAAGCGCGCCTACCGCCACACAGTTGCTCGATGACTTGGCTGCTGATTGGTATGTCGATCACCGTCGCCACCAAGAGCACGGTGGGCCGGTGTCGTTGATGATGGCCGAACAACACACCGTCCGCCGACAACTCAACCAACGAGCCCAAGCGCTCCTCCTCGCCGACGGGACCCTGCACGGAAATGGTATGCGGATCGGTGACGAAACGTTCCACGTCGGTGAGCATGTCGTAACTCGCACACGTGACCGCAACCTTCGCTTCGAGGACAACACCCAGCTACGAAACGCCACCCAAGGAACTATCACCGCCATCAACACCGACGGAGTTGATACCCCGACTGTCACCGTTGATTTTGGTCGACGAGGCACCCTCACACTTGAGCACGAATACCTCACCCGACCAATCCGGTCTGGTGTGAACGGTGGACTCGCACCCGCCTACGCGGTCACCACCCACGTCGCCCAAGGAGCAACCATGACCACCGGCCGAATGATCGCATCCGACTCATCAACCCGAGCCGGGATCTACGTAGGGCTCACCCGAGGCACCGACGATACCCGCCTCTACGTTGTACGTCGACGTGACCTCGAACCGACGGAACGATCCGATGTTGGCCTACCAACTATTCCTGATACCCGAATCGCCATCGACGCCCTCGCTGATCAACTCACTAAACCTGAACCGGCCGCAGTCGTCGCAACCACCGACCCGACTGCATCCGCAGTACACGGCCTTTCGAAACTTCGACTTTCCGAGCTACGGCCACTCGCCGAGCAAGGCGACGTTGCGGCAAGACGCGCCATCGATCGCATCGCTGCGAAAGCAACGACGAACGAATTCCGGCGGCCAAGCCCTGAACACTTCGGCGCGTTCGGGCCGAGACCACCAATCGACACGCCGAACCGACCCGTGTGGGATCAAACCATCAAAGCAATCGTCATTTACCGAACCAGATACGGCACCGATCAACTACCCCCGAACGCGCCACCGCAACAAGCACGAATGCACGGCGAGATGAGTGCGCTGATCGTGCGAGCAACGTCCGCTGAGACGGCACGAAAAGACGTCGAGTCGATCGCTGATGAACTCGCCGAGGCACGATCCGACATGCGCCATGACTCCGCACATATTGAGAGCATCACTCGACGACTCGACCCTCACATCGAAGCAGCAGTTGAGAAGCCAGCGTCGTATCTCATCAACCTTCTCGGAACCCGGCCAACCGACGATACGGACCGTATGTCTACATGGGATTGCGCCGCCACTGCGATAGAAACATGGCGGCACACCAACGGACTCACACCAAACGACGGGGGCTTCGGCTCCACGCGAATCGAAGCAGCAATCGGCACCGAACCCGAGACCATCGCTGACGCACTTAGATTCGAAGCCGTCGTCGAAACGATCAACGAGCACCTCAGCCAAGACCAGCGGATGGAACGATCGGTTCGCCACTGACCGGCAGCACGCATCGAGGGCCAGAGAAACGTCGCAGCCTCAAGGGAAAACAGCAGAGTTGCGATCCATACCAGGTGGCTGCAACCAAATACTGCCGGGCTGCAATCAAAAATCGGTCGCTGCAACCTGTTCTGCAATGTGTTCTGCAACCTCTGCTGCAACGTTGCAACCGCAACGTGACCGGCATGAACATTTTCATGCAACTCCAAACCGAATGGTCCACCCTGTCCACCAGCCCTACGGCCCGACGCACCCTGAGGCACTGGGCCATCGACACCCCAGCCCTCGCCGACTTCACCGACCTCAGCCACATCGTCACGACCCTCCGCAGGTCCAACACGACCACTTCGACACCGATCCTCAACGCCCTCCTCCAGCACTGCCCAACATCGACGCTCGCACGACGCACCCTCGTGGAAGCGTTCATCCCGACGCTTATCGCCACCATGCGGGCACGCAAACCAAACGCCAACGATGCCGAGGATTACCTCGACGAACTCTTCGCTCGGCTCCTCCAAGAAATTGACCGCACCGCGTTAACAGCACCTCACGAGTACCCGGCGACGCTCATCAACCGGGGCATCCTCTACGCCGACCGCATGTGGGAACGCCACCAACGCCATGTCGACGAACCAGTGTTCCTCGTCGACGAAAACACCCCGGGCCAACTCATGCTCAACATGCCCGAAGACAGCCTGCGACCAACCCGAGCCGACCGGCTCCTCGCCACCTTGATCACCGCAGTCAAAGACGGAACGATCAGCAACGAAGACGCCGGGTTCGTCGCCCGCACCATCTGTAACGGCCAACCAGCGTCGATCGAAGCGAGGCGACGGAACTACTCCAACCGGGCCATGCAACAACGCCTCCACCGAACCATTGATGTTATCGCCCGCCACCACGACCGCAACGCCGCCTAAATCGTCATGAACAACAACCAACACTCCATCAACGCCGGCCAAGGTGGCGACCCTTCCGGGCCGATTCTCGCGCTACTCGCTATCGCAGCGACCCTTACCGGTGGCATGTACGTCGGCGCTCAAATGGCCGCACTCGCCGTTCACCATCACCTTCTCGGCGGCGTGACCTTGGACGATGTCACTCACCTCGTCACCAACCTCCCGAAACATCTCGGGAATCCGCGTGCGGCGTGGCCGGCCACCTTCCCCGGAGATCGGCTCACTGGGCCGATCCCATTTTGGGCAGCCACCGCACTCACCTGGATCGCATCGCTTATCCTCGTGTTCGTCGTCGCCAAAACGTTTAGTGGTGTAAGGGTGGGGCAGCAACGCACCGCCCGTTTCGGCGCACCCGCATGGTCGAGAGAAGCTACGCGTACAGACATTGCACCGCTCATCGTCAAAGCCCCATCACCTGGACGCACGATCATCGGCATCGCCCAGGGCAAACTCATCGCCACCGAAGACCGCTCCCAAAAGCTACGGGGACGACAAAACAACAACCCGAGGCGCGGTGACCGTGGCGGAGTGCTCGTCGTCGGCCCAGCACGATCCGGTAAAACCGTGATTGCTATCGGCGCAATCCTGGAACACGACTGGGGACCGCTCATCGCCTCGTCAGTGAAAACGGATCTGCTCGCTGCCACGATCAAACGACGCCAAGCACTCGACGATGTGGCTGTTTTTGACCCACTCGAAACATCGAAAGGGTTCGGCAACATCGGCTGGTCCCCATTGCATCGTTGCGATACCGCCGACGGCGCCCAAGGAGTGGCGTTGAGTTTGTTGTCATCAGCGCCCATGGACGGCTCGGTGAAGAACCCGGACTTCTGGTCCAACCATGCGCATCGGCTCGCCTGGGTCACCATGTACGCCGCCCACCTTGGCAACAAAACTATGCGTGACGTTGTGTTGTGGACCTCCCTCGGGCATCAAGCAGCGAAGAAGACCGTCGGCAAACTCGGTGGCGACAACGGCTCCACCGCCATTGCACAAATCCTTGAAGCCGCTATGAAGATTGATAAGCACACTGAAGATGCTGAACTCGCACTTGCGGTGATCCTTGGGATCTGGGGCGAAGCAGAAGAAACGCGGTCCGGCATTTACGCGTCAGCGCAAACCCTATTCTCCCCGTGGGAAGACACCCGCGTCGCCCGTAACTCCAAAATGGCCGACACGATCGATCTTGACTGGCTCTACGCCGGCCGTGGTCGCAGGTCGCTATACATCTGTATGCCTGAACAACCCAAAGACGCGGCCCGGTTCGCCGTTGTGTTCGGTGGACTCATAGGCACACTTACCGACCAGGCATATGCCCGCCGGAACCGAGACAACGCACCACTACCCAACCTTCTGCTAGTACTCGATGAAGCAGGGAACACCGCGGCGTCGTGGTTACCGGACTTGTCGACGACATGCGCATCGGTGGGGATCACGTTGATGACGTTCTGGCAATCACTCGCCCAAATCCAACACCGATACGCCGACCGTTCCAACACCCTCATCACCAACCATTTGACGAAGATCTTCTTCGGCGGGATCAGCGACCCAGCATCGGGCGACGCTGCCGCCAAATTGTCCGGAAGCCAAGAAATATTCACCCGGTCAACCACCACCGATCGGCAAACAAGCGGTCGGCATTCAGTTTCAGAGAACTCGACCACATCGAATCTGATCGGCTCCGACCTCATCCGCCAAATCCAACCCGGCGACGCCCTGTGTATCCACGGTACGTTGCAACCAATCCACTTGAAGACACGACGTTGGTGGAAAGACCGTGAACTTCGTATGCGCGCTCACGGTCTGCTGCTCCCGACGATCCCAAAGGTTTCGCCGTTGGCAGAACGACTCAAGCCCTACGCCGAGATCTCCGAAACTGCGCCTGGCGACGCTCACGCGAATCGAGCAGACACAGGCCAACGGCGAGCGGGCTTCCAAGCGCAAGTCCGAAACCCAACAGCAGACGGCCCGAAAGCCGCAAGACAAACCCAAGTGACAGAGCGGCCAGTCGACACGCCAAACTCACCAAGATCACTGAAACGGTGAGAAACCTCGACATCGGTACCTCCACAATCGGAGATCGAAAGGAGTCGATTTACGTCGACTCAACGCCAGCCAAAAATGCTGTCCGTTTCAAGTTATCAGGCATCCACGCCGCTCAATTCTGACGCGTGGATGGACCACCACAGGCCAGCCGCTATGCCGTTGGAACCAAGTGTCATAGTCAATCCACGACGCTGAATTTGTTTCGACACGCAGTTGGAGACATCTGTGTAGCTCGTTGGAAGCGTTGGAAGTGGTGGCGTAGTTTTGCTGCCGTGCCGAAACCTACGGCGTGAGCCACTCGGTCGATCGGTGGTAGTGGTTTCAATAGGTTCTTGGCTCGGCCACTCGCTGCTGCGTCAGCCAGCGGTGTGGTGCTATCCCGAAGTTAGCGCGATTCTTTGCGCGAATGTTCTCGGCGTCATCGTCGCATGATCGGCCATGTCGTCAACGGTGATGCCGTGTTTGAGTATTTTCTGGATTTACTCGATGGCCGGAGTCAACGGGCGCAGACTCGGGCCGGAATCGATGCTGAGTAGCGGCTGGCGTCAACGACAAGCCGTGCGTGACGGGTAGCGCAGATCAATGTGCTCCGGTCTATCTAATGTCGTCTGCGCGCTTACGAGCGTGTATCTGTGCCACCGAAAAGGTGAGCCGGTTACGAGCAGGTCGCTTGACGAACCTCGCTGGGGCGAGAATGCGCCCCCGAACCGGCGGTACGGAGCACACTCGGCTATCAACGAAGCGAACGTTATGGGGCACCCGATAAGGGCCGTTACCGGGCGCCGTGTTCAAGACGGCGAGGATGGTTGTTGATCTGCCGGCCGCACGGCCCCTGCTGGTTAGCTCAGGTGATTTGTGGTGTGTTGCCGTTGAGGACCAGCGCTGCTTTTGTGGTGTCGATATTGGAGCTGGTGAGAACGACGCCCACTCGTCGTCCGGCTTGAACGTCACGTTCGAGTGTGAGTCCGGCGAGCGCCGCAGCGCCTGCGCCGCAGGGAAGATGATGTGTGGTTCGGTAGCAGAGCCGCATTGCGTTGGCGATTTCGTTCTCGGTGACAGCAATGATTCGAGCTGCGCCTTGAACGATCGCAGCAAGCGCAACCGGGTCAGGACTGCGAGTGGCAACACCGTCGGCAAAGGTCTTGGCGGTCTCCGTCGTGATCACGTCGCGCGCCTCGAACGAGCGAGCGTATGCAGGCGCGTTTTCGCTCACGACACCGATGATTTCGGTGCGTAGTCCGTAGAGGTCTCGTACACCGATCATGGCGTTGATACCCGAACCCATGCCGACGGGCACATAGACCGCATCGAGTTCGCCAGCCGCGTCGAACAACTCTGCGGGATAGGTCGATACGCCGGTGACGAGATCGGGATGAAACGGTGGCACCACTTCGTAGCCGCGACTCTCGGCGACACCAAGGCTGTGATGTCGTGCTTCTTCGAAATCGGTGCCGTGCTCGATGAGCTCTGCACCGAAGCCCCTCATCGCTGCGTTCTTCTCGACGCTGTTGCCGTGCGGGACGACAATCACCACGGGTACACCAGCGTCACGCCCAGCGAACGCGAGGCTTTGGCCGTGGTTGCCCGTGGTCGCCGATACGACCCCTCGAACGTGGGGACGTCGACGACGGAGGCGGTCCATGAACACCAGGCCACCGCGGACCTTGAAGGCGCCGGTTGGAGTGAAGTTCTCGTGTTTGACCCACACCTCGACGCCGAGTTCGTTACAGAGCAGCGACCATGCGTACTGCGGTGTCGGTGGCATCGTTCGATAGACGATCTCTCTCGCCTCGATGAGGTCTTCGGTAGTGAGTTCCATACTCACAGCATGAGCCTTAAGATTGTACTGGTCAAGATAGGTATTGTCCTGGTAACAATTGATGATGACCTTGTGGAAGCCCACAATCAATACGGACAGCTCTCTGCCGATCTATGTGCAGATCGTCGATGCGATACGCGCAGACATTCGATCAGGCCGACTCCCCGTCGGGACCCAACTACCAACTCATCGTGCCATGGCACGCACAACTGGCGTCACCATCTCGACGATCACCCGGGCATTCTCGGAGGCAACACGGCAACATCTCGTCCACGCTCATGTCGGCCGGGGAACCTTCGTGCTCGGTGTCACCGTCGACGCGGCCCTCTTTGCCACGACATTCGCCGAAGACGATCAGATCGCGAGTGCGCGAACGCTCATTGATCTTGCGAGCAATGTGCCCGCTCAGCCGCCAAACGATCACGACCTAGCGACAGCGCTCGGATCGGCATCGCTGCGTCGGATGCTGCGTTCGACCTATCCCACCGAACGAGGACTCGCCAGCGGTCAGGCGGTGTTCGCTGACCTACTTCGCCATCGCGATGTGCTGCGACGTGACGAAGAAGTCGTTCTGGCTGCGGGCGCCCAGCAGGCACTCCTCGCCACGCTCGTCGTCGTGGCCGGTGCAGGCTCGCGAGTGCTCGTCGAAGAGCTCACGTTTCCCGGGATGAAAAGTGTTGCGCGCAACCTCAACATCCAACTCGTCCCGGTACGCATGGACGACCGCGGCCTCGACCCCCGCGATCTTGACCGTGCGGCCTCATCTTCCGGAGCGACTGTGCTCGTGACCGTAGCCTGTCTGCAGAATCCGACCACTTCAACCATGGACGCAACTCGCCGTGACCAGATCGCCTGCGTGGCACGCCGCCGAGGGCTCACCGTCATTGAAGACGATGTATACGGAGCGCTCCAAGACGAACCGGCACTCGCCTCGACGCTACCCGAAGCAACCATCATCATCTCGAGCCTTTCCAAAGTGGCCGCGCCTGCATTACGGCTCGGTGCGATCGCCGCACCCCAGCCGGTGATCGACGCAATACGCCGCGAAGTCAGCCTGACAAGCTGGACCGTGAGCCCCCCAATGATCGCCGTCGCCGCTCGATGGGCGGCCGACGGTACACTGGCACGCCGTATCCAATTCCAACGAGCGGAAATCAAAGCGCGAGGCGCACTTGTCCCTCCTGCATGGGCCGGCGACGGATCACCCCATCGCTGGCTCCCAATCCGCACGAACCCTGACCGAGCTGCCGACACCCTTCGCGGCCAAGGCGTCGCCGTCGTCTCCTCAACTGCGCTCGCAACCAGGGCCCGCGCCCCGAAAGGAATCAGGATCAGCATCACGGCCGCTCCAGACCGCGCCACACTCCACGCCGCCATCACGAGAATCAACGACACACCGCTTCGACCGCGCTGACCCAACAAGTGAGCACCACGCTCAGCGACCCAACCACTCGATATCACTCGCTTCGAGGAACCCTAAGCGCGCTTGATATCCGGCAAAGCACGTCGTCGCCCCCGACCGATAAGCGCGCTTGTCCTAAACACTATGGCCGCACCACCCGGTGTCGTTCGGAGCGGAAGAGTCGCTTGAACTTAGCCGGTTACCTGCTGGTGAGGAGTTTCCAAAATATGACTTTGTCATCGCCGGATCCGTAGTACTCACGAACGCGTGCTTCTTCTACGTAGCCGAGCTTGGTGTAGAACTCGCGAGTGGGCGCGAAACTGGCCACACTCGATGTTTCGATCAGGAGGAGTTTGGCAACGCCGGGTCCTCGTTCATGCAGGTTGTTTTCAACCCAGCGAACAAGTGCCGATCCGGTTCCTGTTCCTTGCTGGTGAGGGGATACGGCCAGGAAGTACAAATTCCATACCCGGTCGGAGTGGCCTTCAGGCCCGAAGTATGCGGCACCAACGATTGTTCCGTCGGAACTCTCGCGAACAATCCAGGTGTGTTCTCCATCCATTGGCTCCAACGTGTTACTCACCTCGTCGTTCTCGGAAAGTCCCGTCTCTTGGGACAGAGCGTTCACAACGACGGCATCGTCTTGAGTTGCGTAGCGAATAGTAAGTACACGTTCATCACCCATGGGTATTCTCCTTGATTGTTTTTGTATATCTCGCTTGGCGGTAGCGATGCGAACAGGTCTCGTGACAGAAACGGCGCTTGTGGTGATTAAGCACGAACATCATTGGACATCCTGGGCGTTCACAGCGCCGCACCAGCCCGACTTCTGGTGAGCCAAGAAATGTGATGCAACGGGTAGAAACGGCACACAGAAATGCATCGATTGATGATCCTAGAAACGATGTTGATGTGACCGGAAGGGCCCCCGGTTGCCATTCCAACATGAGGTGACTGTGCGATCGTCGGGCCGCCTTGTTCAGAACAGCGACAGCGCTGCCACCAACGCTGCTCCGACCTATGACTTCGTCGAGGGTTCGTTGGGTGGCGTCACGTATGTGTCGTAGGTCTGAGCAATGCGCAACGCTCAGCCGGGGAGGGAGAACCAGCGACGCAGCGTCGGGTGCGTTTTTGAACCACACCGCAACCTTGCCCGGGTTTCCGAGAAACTCATGCTGCTGGTTCTCGGATTGATAGAGCGAGTTCGCAAACTCAACGGCAAAGGGCTCGCCGATTATGGGAAGCGGCGCTTCCACTCAACGGCTCCCGTCGGGACTCGATTGGAGGGTGCCTACTTCGTGTTGGCGATACAGCACGTAGGACGCAGAAACGAGCAGCAAGGCAAACAGTGCAGGAAGCCAGTCCTTTGCGGGACTTTGCGATGAGAAATGGGAGAACAACGCACCGCCTGTATCGAACACGAGACCGGCAAAAGCCCATTCCTTGATCGTTTTGTATTTGGGCTGAACGATCGCAATAATGCCCAAGAGTTTCATCACCCCGATGAAACGCACGAAATATTCGGGGTAGCCAAGATCGCCGATCAGCTTTACTGCGACGTCGGTTTTGGCGACATCAAAGATCGCACCCGCAGCCATGACCACGCACATGATCCCGGTCACGATCAAAAACCATCGACGTTGCAAACGCATACGAATCCTTCCTCTGGGCACTCCGAATGAGCACCTACCGCTGACGCTAACATAGATAGTTAACCGTCAGCACGTGGTCCGCACCTCACCTGCGCACAGCACCAAGTGCGAGATACCCCACCGCAAAAGACGTCAAGCACTCGATATCACTCAGCAGATCAAACCATAAGCGCGTGAAGTATCCGGCGTTATGTGGGTAATCGTGTCAAGTGGTTTCTTGATCGATTTGTTCGAGGAGTTTGTTGAAGAGTTCGGTTCGCTTTGGTTGGGCGTGTTTTTCGGCGTGGTTTCGTTGTCGTAGGACGACTGGCCGGAAGGTTGGTCCGGTGGCGAAGTGGGTGCAGGATTCGCAGATCGACTCGAAGGAGCAGTCGAGTTCTTTGGGGCGGTTGCACCAGCCGTTGCCGAGCATTCGTTGGTGCTCAGCGCGTAGTCGTCGCATGTGCACCGGTTCGGGTTCTTCGGTCTTGTAGAGCGCGTCAACTTACGCGGAGACGGCGTTGTATTCGTCTTGCACGACCCGGTTTGATATGCGTGCATATCGCATGGTCATGTCGAGTGAGCGATGGCCTAGGAGTGCTGCGATCGCGTCGAGTGACATTCCGCGATTGATTGCTTGGGTTGCGAGGGTGTGGCGGAGTTTGTGTGGGTGCACGTGGCCTATTCCTGCGCGGCGAGCGATGGTTGAGACCCAGCGTGCGATGGCGTAGCGGTTCAACACGCCTTGTTCACCGGAGATAAGGAATCCGTGGTCGTGTGGACCGTATTTCGTCTGGTACTCGTTGATGAGTTCGACAAGGTGTGGGTGCAGTGGCACGAAACGGTCGTTGTGGAGTTTCCCGACTGGAATGCGTAACCATGGGTGTCCCGCGATGGTCGTGAGGGCGTGTGCGTCAAGGGCGCAGAGTTCACCGACACGCATCCCGGTGCGGGCGAGCAGCTCAACACTCAACCGTCGGCGAAGAACGGGCTCTTGATCAAGGGCACGCATGAACTTCACGTAGTCGCCGTCATCGAGGAACTTTGGGAGTGATTCATCGCGTTTTGGGACGTCACCGAAATACAGCGGCACACGTGACGGTGCATCGTTCCATCCCCACTCGATAATGCGTATGAAGAACATGCGAACCATTCCAAGGCGCCGGCGTAGTGTTGCTGAAGCGATTGGCCCGCCTTTGACTCCTGGTCGGGCGGCTTGCCACACTTTGAACGCTTCAACATGTGCGCGTCCGATCTCGGCAACACAACACAGCTTCTTGTCATGGCGGATAACGAACGTTGCAAACGTGAACAAATCGGTCTCCAACGACTTGACTGTCGACGGGCGACACGAAACCCGCATCTGTTCCACATAAGCCAGCATTGTCAACGCAACCTGGGGTGCAGCCTCATGAACGTCAACCCACCTCGGCGGCACTACGCGGCGAACAACTCGTCGTTTCGCTGCGGCGTTCATAAGAGACCCGCTTTGACCTGCGCGTCGATGATTTGCGCTGCTTTGCGGTACTCGTTCGCAAGCCAGTCATCTGATAAGTGCACATAGACACGTGTCGTTTCGATCGATGCATGGCCGGCTTGAGCCTGCAACGCTTCCAACGACATTCCCGCTTCACGTAACCGGGTGAAACAGGCATGACGTAACTCGTGACACGTCGCATGGGTGAGGCCGGCACGATCCCGAGCCGATTCGATGATCTGATCAAGCCCATAGGCGGACAACGGTTGACCACGCCGTTTGCCTTTCAAACCAACAAACACTCTCGATGTTGATGTCGACTCGGGTCGTTCGTTGTCTAGGTAACGGCTGAGCGTCGCAAAGAATCTCGCAGTGATTGGTATCCAACGCTGCCGGCCACCTTTGCCATCAGCGATGAACAATCGCCGTTCACCAACACGAACATGCTCAAGGTCAAGACCCAGCACCTCGCAGCGCCGCAACCCACCCAACACGATCGCTTCAATCATTGCTCTATCCCGACTCGTTCGCACCGCGCCAAGCAGCCGATTAATCTCCTCCGGCGATAGAACCTTGGGGAGTCGTTTCACCGATCGAACCAGCGGTGCGTGACGACGATGTTCACCCTCACGCCGAACAACAAGACCTCGCGGCACCGGATTCGCCATCACTTTCGTGTCATCACGAACAACTAAGTACGCATAGAACCCCGACACCGATGACAACCGGCGTCGAATCGTTGACGAAGCCAAACCCGATGACCCATCAATCCGAACAATTCCCAACACCACCCTGTTGCGAGCGAATGAACCGCAACACGTCTGAACCAACAACCTTCTCCGGCGACTTAGCAATCACCGTGAAAAAGACCTTCAAATCGAACGCCGCAGCCAGCACCGTGTTCGGACGAGCTCTCGACCTGATGAAAACGAGATACTCATCAACCAGCGGATGACCCACCGAAACGACATCACCAGCAGGCGAACCAGACCGAACAACACACGGCATCCAATACATGAGCTACTCCTCGATCGTGACAACCAGAAGTCTCCCAAACAAGACCCCCGAATACCCACATATCATGCGAAGTGCGGTGGCCGACGGTCGTCGGTACTCGCCCCATAACGCGCCGCGAGACGTCAGACCCCCTGCCCCTCAAGTGCCGGTAGGTGGCACCCCCATAACGCAAGCGCAGAAGCCCGACACCTTGTTCCCGGCACGCCGCAAACTCCGGCCCCTATTCTTCGCCCGGTATCAACTCGATATAGCGGTGTGGTCGTCGAGTTGGTCGATGAGCTGGATTCGATCGGCTCGTAAAGCTGTCCGGGTTTGCTTGCGACCTTCACCGTCGAGGTACTCGTGTTGAGTGAGTTGACCATCGATGGCGACGACTCGGCCCTTGGTGACATGTTGGGCGACCGTCGCTGCTCGTGACCAGGCGTGGATTTCCATGATCACCGAGCCGACGTAGGCGTCCTTCGGCGTTCGGATACTGAAGGTCGTGAGGACCGTGTCACCGTGGCGCGAGGTCACGTCCTTGGTTACCGGATCGGTCACGGCACGTCCGGCGAGGACGCATCGGTTGAGGCTTAATCGGCTACTGCTCACTGTTTGTCTCCTGGGTTGTTCGCTGAATCGAAACCGGGCAGAACTGCTTGGTTGTGGTCGATCATCGACTTGGTTCGGTGATGTCTGCCGACTGCCGAAACTGGTTCTAGCAACAGCGACAAGTCGCCAAGCCGCTCAAGTGCTTCCGAGATGCGGATCGGTTCCGAGCTGGTAGGCGCGCGTAGTATCTCGACTGCTTCGCCAAAGCCACCGGGCAAGGTTGGTTGCGAGCCAATCCGGTCCAACAAACACCGAGCCTGAGTCCCGAGTTGACCAAGTCGTTCACGGCGTTCGCCGTCAGTCGCCTCCGACGACGCAACTTCACGCACCTCTTTAATAAGCGCGCGTAGCTCTGTTGACCACGGGGCCCAAGCGGTAACTTCGTTTGAGATCTTTCGTCGGGTGGCGGTCACACCTTCGTATCCACTTCTGAGGATGACCAATACGAGGTTTCTAGATTGTTGGTGCGTTCAAGCAGTCAGGGGTGATGGATACGAGGAGCGAATACCAAACGTCTTGACCCTTGGAGGGCTCACATGTCCGTTCTTGTTTCCACTGCCCATTACGCAACTGCGATCATCGCTCAAGTCGACGCGATCAAACCAGCCAAAGACTTCCCCGGGGCCGACCTCATCCAAAACATCTTGTCGTGGGGCATGTACCTCGCCCTCGCCCTCTCCGTCGGATCAGTCCTCTTCGGTGCCGGATCATGGACCTGGTCCCGGTGGGGTAACTCCGGATATGCGGTGTCCGGCAAGAACTGGGTGATGGGTGGCATCACCGGCGCACTACTTTCCGGGCTTGCCGTCACCCTCGTGAACAAGCTCTTCGAATCAGCGTCCAAGTAGACCTCTGATGCGACGACCAACCATCGCCATCGCCGCCCTCGCAACTGTCGTCGCCGGCCTCGGTATCTACAGAACGTTCACCAGCCACGACACGACGAGCACATCAACGTCCACGCCGACAACCGTGCCCGAGGTCGCCAGCACCCGACTCGGCCCTCAGGTAACCGTCGTCGTCCCGCAAGAGCCAACATCCGCAACCAACAGTGCGACATCTCCAAACGAAGCGGCCAGCGACTCTTCCCCTCTTACCGCCGCTCTCAGATTCCTGGATCTTGACGAAGAGCTCTTCCCACCAGTGACCTCCGAGAAGGCACGTGCACTTACCGAATCGATCGCATCCAAGAACGCGAAGACCCGGCTCGGCCAGCACGCCTTCGACCACCAACAACAAACCCTGGCCAAGGGTGATCTCGCCGGACTGACACTGCGTATCGCGCCAATCAGTGCCCGAACTCGTATGTGCACCGACCAACGCTGCACGGTTGATGTCTACTTCCTACGTCTGTGGTCGTTCCCGAACCGCGGTGCACTTGACGACTACGCAACCGTCGAAATCCGGCTCGTCAAAGAGGCCAACCAGTGGCGACTCGACGGGTCGTCATTGACCGATGGTCCTTACCCGGTCGGACGGTTCAGTAGCCACCCGGCCAGCGGAGCGACAGCGAAAGCGTTCGAAGCGATCCTCGACGGCTACACCGATACCGGACTCACGCCATGAGCGGCGTCCTCGCCGATATCGGTATCGGACCAATCAGCATCCCAACGCCGGGCGATCTTGTCACCGCCCTCAAAGACGCCGTTGTCGATGTGGCGACCAGTGTGTTCGAACAAATCCTCGAATGGATCGCCGGGCTTCTCGCCGACGCCGTCGCCAAAGTCACCGAAGCTCTCGTCACCCTGTTGCGTGCCATCAAACCGACACTTACGCCGGGCGGAACGATCGAACCGGCCGCAGCGATCCAACAGCAAGTGCTCGGTCTTGCCGCTGCACTGTTGGTGGCGTTCTACCTGTTTCGGATCATTCACGGGCTCCTCACCGGCCAGGCCGGACAGAACATGCGGGCCACGATCGTCGACCTACCCATGGTCGTCGTTGGCACCCTGTTTTTCGGGTTCCTTTGCTACACGCTCCTCACCCTCATCGACGCGTTCTCCGATCCAATGATCGATGGATTCGCCACCACCCTCAACGACACCGTTACCACCCTGTATTCAAAAGAAGGTTTGGTGAAAGGTGGACTGTTCGTGTTCATTTTCGCTCTGCTCTACATCGCCGGAGCAATCTTCCTATGCCTCGAACTATTTGTCCGCTCATCACTCATCTACCTCGTTGTCATGTTCGCCCCACTCGCCCTCGCCACACGCATGTGGGGACCGACAAAAAGCTATGCGCGCAAAGCAACCGAAACTGCCGTCGCCCTGATCTTCTCAAAACTGGCGATCGCTGTAACCCTCGCTACCGGAGCGTCGCTCATGAACGCTGCCGCAACCGACGGCGGAACCGTGGAGATGATCCAAGGGTCAGCAATCCTTCTGCTCGCCGCGTTCATGCCGTTCGCGTTGATGCGAGTCATCCCCATCATGGAGGGAGCTGTATCGGCTGAGGGCGTTGGACGAGGCATGGGCGCCAAAGCCGCCGTCGCCGGATACGGCGCAACAAAAGCTGCCGGAGCGATCAGCAACACCGCATCGAACGCCACTCAATCGCTACGCTCCGCATGGGAAGGACGCCAATCCGGTGGCAATGCCGGATCGGGTCGAGAAGGTGGATCCGCTGGCGGTGGCTCGGCATCGGGAGGGAGCAGTCCATCGGCCACCGCGACGAAACCAAAAGGCCCCAGTGGAGGTGTCGCCCCGGGAGGAGCGGCTTCGCCGTCTTCACCCGGCTCAGGTTCACCGCCCGACTCATCCCAGACCAGCACGGCGACGGTGGCTCGGGAGACCGTCAATGGACTGGCCCGCAGCGCCGAGGGCTCGCCTCGCGCAATGGGTCGACCAGCTGCGACCGGCGGTCAATCGTCAACCACTGCCTCCGGAACGGCTCCGAGCACCGCGCCAAACCGTTCGGCAACGCAACGAGAGAGCCAAACGCAAAGACCTTCGATGCGAGATGCCCAGCCACCGCCTCAGAAACAGATTCAACCGAAGCCGGCGAAACCGCGACACGATCAGCACCGCAGACAGCCGAACGAGGGTCCGAAATGATGGCGCTGGCGGCCGACAAGGAACGGCAACGATTCCGCCTCGCCCCGGTCGATAAAACCGGGGTGTTCCTTGGCCTCTCGATCATCCAACTCGTCGTCACCGGAACTGGAGCACTCATTGGTCCCATGGTCATGGTCTTCATCTCCGTCCCCATCGGCGCACTCATCGGCGTCACCGGTGCGACCGCCGGACTGGCCCGCGTCGCCGGGGAACCCATCATCAGCCAGGTGCCGAACCTGATCCGACACAGCCGCACCGGGAGTCGTAAGCGCGCATGGCATGCCCCACTCCCAATCCTCGGACCAAACAGCACCATCAAGAAGACCCCTGCCCTATTGACCCAAACGATTTTGCCGACCGAACCTACCGCCTATGGGATCGACATCCCAGGCGTGATCGCCGTCGTGCACGACAAGACGGCGTCGATCTACTCAACAACGGTCCGTGTCGCCGGACGACAATTCGGGCTACTCGAACCTCACGAACAGGACTACCAACTCGCCAACTGGGGAACCGTACTCCAAGGCTTCGTGTCGGAACGGCCCGCTATTGCCAATGTTCGTTGGTGTGAGTGGGCCGCACCGTCCGGTATTGAAGAACAACGCGACTGGCTCGACGCCCACAAAGCCAACCAACCCTTACCCGACGCCCTCGCCTCCTACGAACGTCTCCTCGCCGAAGCCGGACCGATCGCAACACGCCATGAAGTCCTCCTCACCATTTCCACCCACCCCTCCCGAATCCGCATCGAAAAGCGCCATGGCCACAATCGCCACCAAGCAACCATCGAAGGGTTGTTGTCAGAAACGAGGATGCTCGTGCAACGCCTCCAATCCGCTGGGCTTACGGCCAAAATTTGGACCCCACCGAACTGACACGGGCCATGCGCTTACGCCTCGACCCGACCGTGCGTGCCACCCTCGACCGCCGCCACCGTACCCTCGGTTCCGACGCCGGTCACATCACCCCCGCCAACGCCACCCCGCTCGCCATACGTAATGATTGGACCAGCTGCACGGTCGACGGGAGTGTGCATCGGTGCTTCACAGCAGCGGAATGGCCACGCCTTGACGTTCCGGGCGACTGGCTCCGACCGCTACTTCTGCATTCCACGTCGGTGCGGACCATCGGCGTGTTCTTCGAACCAGTCCCACGGTCAAAATCACAGCGCAACATCACCGCCCAAGCCACCAAGATCGAAGCGGACGTTGCCCACCGCAACGAAAAGGGATTCAGAGTCGGCGCCTGGCATCGGCGTGCCGCGCAAGCAATCAAAGAACGCGAAGAAGAAATCGTCGCTGGATACTCCGAGCTGACCTTCACTGCCATTGTCGCCGTCACTGCCCCCGACACTGACGAACTCGACCGGTCCTGTACCGATCTCACCCAAATCGCTGCGTCAGTCGGCATCGAACTCCGCCCGTTACACGGACGCCACGACCAGGCGCTGCTCTCCGTCCTCCCCTGCGCCCGTGCCGTGATCGCCAAGAAATGAGAACCGTAAGCATGCTTGCAAAACTTGGTTCTCACGTTTCCGACGCCACGTGGTTCGAACGTAACGGAACCTACCTCCGAGTACTCATCGCCATTGACCTCATCGACCCACCACCAAACTTCGATGCCATCGACGTCGTCATCCACCGCATCGTCATCCTCACCTCTGGGAGCGTTCGTGATCTTGACCAAAGAACCAGCTCGCTACAGAGGGCAGGGCTCGCACAGAACATTCAACTCGTGTCCGCCGACGGATACCACCGTACGCTTATTGACCGGATCGCCCACGCGAATAGTCAGCGCGCAGACCATGCCTCGTAATCGTGCAGCCTCTGTCGATGAGTCGTCCCGATCGTTTGGGCAATTCCGAACCCCCGGTTTGCGGTTGCCGCATCACCGGTCCACGACTGCACATTTAGCGTCGTTGTATCCGTGTCAAGCCAACGACGGGCTCGGTGCCCGAGGTGTATTGATGGGGATTGACCTTGAATCCGGTGGATCAACGTTTCATTACGACCCGTTCGAACTGTACGCACGACGCGTCATCACCTCGCCGAACATTTTGATCCTCGGCCTCGTCGGATCGGGAAAGTCGACGGTCGTGAAAACGTTGCTGTACCGGTCGATCGGCATCCTTTCGTCGCCGTCAGGGCAACCACGATTCGCAGCGATCGCCGACCCGAAAGGCGAATACGGGCCACTCGCTGAAACCCTTGGCATGGCCGTGTTGAAACTTCACCCAGGCGGCACCACCCGGTTGAACCCGCTCGACCCCGGACCCAGACACGGAACCCTCGACCAGTTAGCAACCCGACGTATGCATATGATCGGCGCGCTTACTGCCGGAGTGCTCGATCGTGCTTTACGACCAGTCGAAGACGCGGCCATTGGATGGGCCATCGACGCTCTCACCAAAACCTGGGCCGACAAACCAACCCTTGCGGACGTCACCAACCTCCTCGCCACGCCAACCGCCGAAATGGTCCAACGGTCCGGAGTAACCGAAAGCGTACTCATCGACGAAATCCGCGACGCCCGCTACGCCCTCCAAAAACTTTTAGAGCGAGACCTACGAGGCATGTTCGACGGACAATCCACCGAAAAAATCGACTGGGCCGGACGAGGCATCGTCATCGACACCTCCGCCGTCAACAACTCATCCGCCCAACCACTCGTAATGATCGCCGCCACCGCCTGGCTGCAACAATTGCTCGCCGTGCCTGAGTCGGAAACGGTACCCCGGCGTTATCAAGTGCTCGAAGAAATCTGGGCACTGCTCGGGAACCCCCACGTCGCCCGCTATTACCAAGCCAGCCAAAAACTCTCCCGCACCTACGGCGTCTGCAACATCGCCGTCGCCCATCGACTCGAAGACCTCCGAGCTCAAGCCGACGACGGAACCGCCGCCGCCAAAATCGGTGCCGGGATCATCGCCGACACCCAAACCCAAGTCCTCTTCCACCTCCC
>JAYVSS010000104.1:0-3208 GCA_043775075.1 Acidimicrobiia bacterium | reverse complement strand
TCATCGACGCCAACATCTCACCTGACGCCATCCCGGGTAGCGGTGACGTTCCCGGGACGACCGCCACTGCCACCGCCACTGCCACCGCCATCCGATCGGCGGACGTCGGGACAATCGACCTCACACACGACACCGCGCCTCGTACCCGCGTTGCCACTATCGACCTTTCGGCCTTCGGTGCTCCGCTTGAACTGGCCCCGTCCGGAACCGACGGCGAACTGTTTCGCCTCGCCCTGGGGACTCGCTCGATTCACGTGATCGACGCATCGCATGCGCTCGTTCCGGCGCTGTTCGAGATCGAAGTTGACGCCGCCGCCAATGGCCGCGACGTTGGCCAATTCCACACGTGGCTGACCGACACTGCGGGCGCCGTATTCGCCGTGATCGCCGAAACGTCGAGAGACGAGGTGCTCATCCTCTCCGAAGTTCGGTCCTTTGCTCGATTTACCCTGCACCCCCGTTGCGATCGAGGATTGCGAGAGCTCGGTCGTTTGCTCGGCCGCAATCCCGAGGACATCATCAACGACTTCCGCGACCGGTCGGGACTCGCCAACCTTGACGGTCTCGTCGATGTCACCACCTTCACGATCGCGCCGCAAGCGTCTCGCTCCGTTCATCAATACGCAGAGGAACTTGGATTTCTGATCGACGGCGTGGCCACGGCCCTCATGGTGATGGCCGGGCGAGGCGAAGCAAGTGTCGTCACCACCTCGCTGGCCCGGACCGAACAGCGCTGGTTGTTTGAAGCGGGATGGCCGCTCGCCGAGTGCCTCGACGCCAACCTCGCCGAGGTGCTTCTCGGAAGTCGCTCTCGGGCTGGACGCAGTATTCCGGCGTGGTTCCGAGTGCACGGACTCTGGGGCGCAGTGGCCAGCCAGCGAACAATCTCGCTCGGCAATGTGGCCACCCATTTACATCGAAACCGCATCGAGCTGGGGTCCTGCATCCCCCGCACCCGCGGGTCGCGTTAGGTCGCCGCTCAGCGCTTGGTGGGCCACGACGGACGAGGTCCGAGGCCGGCTGCCGTGTAAATCTCATCCACCGTCGACATCATGGTGACGGAATCCGCCCCACCGGTGGGGACGGGTATTCCTCGCTCAACTGCGTCGACAAACGCCATGAGCTGGTGGGAGTAGGTGGTGGTGAACGGTGCCGTCTCGTGCCGCTCCCCCGCCGCCGTAACGACGTGAAGGTCGTTGCCCATCTGGGGGGCCAACGGGTTCGTCACGTGCAACGTCCCCCGCTCACCCTCCACGCGCAGCGACGCCGCGACAGGCACGCCGGACACCATAGAACAATGTATGCGCGCTGAGCAGACGGTAGTGGTCTCCGACTTTTGAACACCGGCGACAGAGCGCGCTGTGAAGTTTTCGGCGAAGGACAACTGGGCCTCGATCTCTACGTCGACGAGGCCCCGGACATGGGCCGCATGGGCCGAAACGACAGCCGGTTGAGCGGCGGAACCGGCAACAAAGCGCGCCCACTGCAACGGATAGACCCCGAGGTCCATCAATGCTCCACCGCCAAGGGCGAGATCGAAGCGAATGTCATCGTCGGGAATATGGCCGACAGTAAAGCTCGCCTCGATGTGGATAACGCGACCGAGTTCTTGGTCCACGATCCGGCGAATCATTTCCGCCATCGGGTGATATCGCCAGTGGAAGGCCTCCATCATCACGAGGCCGGCCTGCCGCCCGGCATCGACCATCGCTCGAGCGTCTTCAGCGTTGGCACCAATGGGCTTTTCGCACAACACGTGCTTGCCCGCGGCCAGGGCTTTGACGGTCCACTCACGATGCAGCGCTGCGGGGGTGGCGACGTAGACGGCGTCTACCAAATCGGTGGCGCATAGGTCGTCGTACGTGTCCAGAACGTTCTCGATACCGTGCGCGCTCGCAAACTCCTCAGCGCGCGTACGATCCCGGGCGGCGACGGCCGTGACCTTAACGTCGGGATTGAGGGCGGCGGGAGCGACCAGCGCATCCGGCGCAATATGGGCAGCAGAAACAATTCCGATCCGAAGCATGACCGCCGACGCTAGGGCGCCTAGGACCGGTTCAGCCTTTTGAACATGGACCTCTGCGCCCTAGCCAGTCGCGTGAACTCGGCGTAGAGCGGACGGTACGCGAGCCCGGCAGACGGATTCGGTGAAAAGACCGTCGATGGGGGCGGAGTCCTGGCCAGCGGCTCCTCCGTCAGGTGACCAAGGGAGAGGGCGGCGAACCATGCCGCTCCCCGAACGTTTACATCTAACGAGTCGTCGAGGCGCACGATGGGGCGGCCGATCACATCGGCGTGGATCTGCGCCCACAGATCCGACTTCGCCCCGCCGCCAAACAATCGCAGCCCGTCGAGTGAACGTCCGGCGAAGGACTCGGTCGCCTCCAGGAGCCAACGAGCGTTGTACGCCACGCCCTCCAGCACTGAGCGAATAAGGTCAGCGCGCGTAGTATCGATCGACATATTCAAGAACGAAGCCCGCAGATGAGGGTTCTCCACCGGTGATCGTTCGCCTTTCAGCCACGGGGTATAGATCACTCCACCGGCGCCCGGCATCGAACGGCTAGCGGCGGCGGTGATGGCGTCGTAATCGTCGGGGGCCTGCCCCAAGCCGTCGTCCGCGCGCAATACGCCGTCCCGCAACCATCGAAGCGTCGCCCCACCCGTTTCGTGGTTGTTGGCGATGAGATAGGACCCGCGCCGCAGACCGGGGATCGACGCCATTTGGTGAAGCACGTCCGCCCGACCCTCGGAATCGACCGGCACCGTTGATCCCCACTGCCCGGTGATGCCCACCCCTCGGCACGTTCCCTGCGGTCCATCATGCCCCGGGACCATGATTTCGGTCACTTCCCGGCTGGCCGACACCAGCGCCACGCACCACGCCTGGGGGTCCTGCTCATTACCGCCATCGGGGGTCACCACGCTGTCGATCGATCGAAATGCGCTGGCCATCATGCGTCCGTCGGCGGCGATTGCGCCCACTTTCAGACCGCCGGTGCCAAGATCGATACCGAGGTACCAAGGCGGCGAGTAATCCGTCGAAGTGGGGCTCATGGATGCCATCCTGTCCGTTCTGTCCGGGACCCATAGGTTGAGCAATCGGTTAGTTTTTCCCCCATGATCCTGTCTTCTCGGCCGCACCGCCGCCGTACCCGACGCAAGCTGGCCGTCACCGCAACCTTGGTCACGGTTGCCTTGACGTTGG
>JAYVSS010000103.1:0-28270 GCA_043775075.1 Acidimicrobiia bacterium | reverse complement strand
TCGGGAAGGGCTTATCGAGCCCGAGGTCTTTGCGGACGATGGCCCCGTTCTCCTCCGTGTACGCCGTTCCGAGAAAGACCTTCGCCGGGT
Source organism: Acidimicrobiia bacterium (assembly GCA_043775075.1). Lineage (GTDB taxonomy): Bacteria > Actinomycetota > Acidimicrobiia > Acidimicrobiales > JANYDT01 > JANLQX01. The sequence continues at coordinate 28,180 of JAYVSS010000103.1, read as the reverse complement.
CGCCCTTGATGAGCGACAACATGCTGAAGGTCACCAAGGTGACGAACAGGAGCAGGGGGATCGTCAGCAGCAGACGACGGATGAGGTAATTCACGGACTCGACAGCCCTTCCTGGATTCGCAGTTTGCCTACTGCTTGCCGGTCAGGTAGGCGAGGCCGTTGAAGACGCCGCCCTGGTTCAGCTGCGGCTTCGATCCATCGGGAAGACGGGCGTCTTCGACCCCGCTGCAGGAGTTGCACCCCGCCATCACGTACTTCGTGTTCCAGTTCCAGATGGCGTAGACCTCGCTGGCGTACGACGTGTTGATGATCTCGGCAGCGCGCTGGCGCACGACGGGATCTGATGAGCCGCGGATCTGGTCGAGGGCGGCATCGATGTTGCCGTCCTTCACCCGCCCGAAGTTGAGGGCGATGCCGGGAGCGGGGATGGCCGTTTCCGAGGCCATCCAGATCCGCTCGCCGTCGGGATCGGGAGAGCCATAGAGACGCCAGGTCTGCCACTGGAACGAACCGGTCAGGGCCGCCGGGATGTATTGGTCCTGGGGGATCTCCACCGTCTTGATGGAGAACCCGGCTCGCTCGACCATCTGCTTTTTGATGTTGCGGGTCTCGATCGCCTCGGGTGAGGTCGTCGTCGCCATGGTGAAGGCGCTGAAGGCCGGACCGGCCGCCTTGCACTTCTCGAAGCTGGCCTTGGCAGCGTCGAGGTCGTACTTCGGGTAGCCGGGGTCGGCGAGGTAGCCGACAACGCCCTTGGCGAACGGCCCGGTCGCCTTGGTGAAGCCCGGGGCCCGGAGCTTGATCAGGGTGTCGATGTCGAGGGCCTGGGCGGCGGCAAGACGGCAGTCACGGTTGCTGAACGGCGGAATGGCGTTGTTCAGCAGGTCGTAGTTGATCGCCGTGGCGCCCTCGTTCAGGTAGGCCTTCACCTTCTTGTCCTTGGCCAGCTTCTCGTACTCGACGGCGGCGACCGCCTGGGTCGTCTGGCTGAAGTCGATCTGGCCGCTCTGTATCTGGGCGAGGCGGGCATCGTCGGAGAGCAGCACCCGGAACTCGATCTCGTCGGCCACCGGAAGGCCCTTCTGCCAATAGTTCGGGTTCTTCGTGGCCACGAACTTGACGTTCGGGACCCACTCCTTGAACACGAACGGACCGGTGCCGATCGGCTTGGTGGAGTCGTTGGCCTTGATCTGGGCCGGGGCGACGATGGCACCGGGCGCACCGGCGAAGTAAATCGGAAAAGAGACCCACGGCTTCTTCGTCTTGCAGGTGAGGACCATCTCGCTCTCGATGTTGCACTCGCCGAGGTTCAGGAGAATGTTGGCGGTGATGAAGCCCTTGCGGACCGAGGCGATGTTCTGGGCCACGGCATCGGCGTTAAGCGGCTCACCATTGTGGAACTTGATGCCGTCGCGGACGGTCATCTTCCACTCGGTGTAGCTGCTGTTAGGGGTTATCGACTTCAGCAACCACGGCGAGGGCTGACCCTTGTCGTCAATGGCCATGAGCCGCTCGATCACCGAAATCGACACCTGCGTGCCTTCAGCGGCCCAGTTCTGCGTCGCCGGGAGCCAGCCGTTGCTCTCGTTGCCGACGGCCATGATGACCTTGCCACCCTTCTTCCCGGCCGTGGCAACGGGAGCAGCGACGGCCGGTGCCTGAGTCGCCGGTGCCTGAGTCGCCGGTGCCTGAGTCGCCGGTGCCTGAGTCGCCGCGGGAGCGGGGGTGGCTGACGTAGCGCCATAAGCGATGCACTGGCCTTGATTCTTGAACCCAAATTTCGCGTAGCCCTTCTTCTGGCACGCAGTCTTTCGTTCAGCTGATGCTTTCGCTCCCGGCGGACGGGTGACTGCCTTCGCCTTTTTTTTGGCGGCCTCGGAAACTCCAGGTGAGAGCAGGCCGGCGACGAGACCGACGACTACTAGCGCGGCAAGCCGCTTGCGGTACATCATATATTTCCCCCTCGGGAATGAGACTGGTGGGAAAGGAATAGGAGGACTTCTGCGGGCGATCGAACTGTGACCTCGGACACCTCCCGCCTTGCACCGTAGTAGCGCTTTACGAGTGACGTCAATCACAGAAGTCAACTTCCGTCGACTAAAATGGAGCTAACCAGCTACGCCACCCTCCGCCGCGGCGTGGAGCTGTTAGATACCACCCTGTTTAACTTCGAGCCGTTCACGAAACTTGTCGCCAATAAAGTTCAGCGAAAGCACCGTGAGGAACAGAAACCCGGCCGGCACGAACGTGTTGTTGGGGGCCGCCTTTAGCTTGCTTAGTCCAGCACCCACCTGGAGCATCTTGCCCCACGAGATGGTGTTGCCACTTAGGCCGGCGCCGAGGAAGGAAAGCCCACCCTCAATCACCATGACCGACCCAACCGCAACAAGCGAATAGGCGAGCGCAGGTTTGATCACATTCGGAAGAATCTCTCGCACCAGCACACGACGAGTCTTCGCTCCCATCGACCGTGCCGCCACCACGTATTCCCTGGATGCTTGTTGCAGCGTCGCCGCGCGTACGACCCGAAAGGTGATCGGGATCGACAGACTTCCGAGCGTGAAGATGAACTTCCACAAGCTCACTCCGCCGCTGTTCGCGCTCAGGACGGAAACGAGAAGCAGCAGGAACAGAAGGGGCGGAATGGAAAGAATCGCATTGGTCGCAAACACCAGGACCGAGTCCAAGCGCCCCCGGAAATATCCAGCCGCCATGCCCGCCCATCCGCCCACCAAAAAGGCTAACAACACCGTCCCGAATCCGACGGTCAACGACACCCTCGCGCCTTTCAGCGCATATGCCAGCAGATCGTTGCCGCTGTCGTCGACACCGAGCCAGTGAGACCGGGTGAATGAACTCGTCCAATCACCGGCCCCGACGGCGGCACCAAGAAGGAAGTCAGGATCGTCGGTTTTTCGGATGGGAAGAATCGGCGCAAGAATCGCCGCCAGGGTCAGGACACCAAGCCATGCCGTGGCCACCCAGAACGGTATTCCCCACTTCTTGCGGGTGGTTCGATCAGCAACGATCACTGGATTGGCCGGAGCCACTTGCTCGGCAACTACTAGTTCGGCGGCGTTCATGCCAGCGCCCGGGCAGCACGGACTCGCGGGTCGAGCACGCCGTAGAGGAGGTCAACGGCAGTCGCCGCCAGCAGGATGACAACGGTGACGATGGTAACCACGCCGAGCACGAGGAGGTACTCCCGCTGAGAGATACCGGTGATCAGCAACGAGCCAAGGCCGGGGAGATTGAACAGTCGTTCGACAATCACGGCGCCGCTAATGAGTCCACCGAGGTTGATACCGGCGACCGTGATGAGGGTCAGGCTCGAAGGACGGAGAGCATGATGAAGAAGAATATGTCGGTCCGTGAGACCCTTGCTCTTCGCCATGATGATGAAGTCTTCCTTCAAGGTCGATTCCATATCTGTGCGAAGGATTCTGGCGAGATTAGGAATCAAACCGATGGCCAGGGTGATGGCTGGAAGGATGATCGATTTCACATGGCCAACAATCCCGTCGGACCAGGGAACAAACTGTCCAACCGGGAGAAATTTCCATTGCAGGGCGATGAAGAAGATCAAAATCGGCCCGACGACGAAACTGGGAGACGACAACATCGCGTAGTTCACGAAGCTAATGAACCGGTCAAGCCTCGTACCGGATCGGTATCCCCCCACGATGCCGAGGAAGACCGATATGGCCGACCCCAGTAGGAGAGCGACAAGGGCGAGCTCCAATGTCACCGGCGCATCCCGGAGAACGGCGTTGCGCACTGGCTCGCCGCCCCCCTGGTTGTAGGTTCGGCCAAAGTCGCCGGTGACGAAGTTCCCTAGCCACTTCCCGTATTGCACGGGGAAGGGACGATCGAGACCGAGTTGTTTTGTCAGCGCTTGAACTTTTACCGGATCGGTGGAGCTGTTCCCGAGGATCGTAAGAACCGGATTCCCAGGGAGCAACTTCAGCATGGAAAAGCACAGCAGCGTCACCACGAACAACAGTGGGATGACGCTCGCCATTCGGCGAGAAAAATACGACATCGGCCTCGATCGCCTTTCGCTTGCTCGTTTCGAGAACTCAGCCGACCGTCAGATAGGCCTGTCCGCGTTGAGTTCCCGCTGGCAGGAACATCAACTTTTCGCCATCAGGACCGGTATCTGCCCCGACTGCGCACTTCGAGCAAAACCCCAGATTCGATCGGCTGCGCCACCGAGGAATGACATACACGTTCTCGTTGAACTGCGTCTCCACGGCTTCTGCTGCCCGCTTGCGAACTTCCGGATCGGAGTTGGAGCGGATCTGATCGAGCGCAGTATCGACGATGCCGTCGACCGAACGAGACCAGTTGAGCACGGAGAAACCGATGGCCTTAGGACAGATCGTGGGGCCACCGCAGCCTTCGGAGTGGAGGAACGGCCGACCCTGATCGGCATCAGTAGCTCCAGCGAGTGGATAGTTCCACTGCATGACTTCAAAATTCCCGGTGAGCACATTTTGAATGTAGGCCGACTGTTCTAGGCCGGGGCCGAGGATGACGTTGAAGCCGGCCTTGTCGAGCATCTGCTTCATCACGGCGATCGTCTGTTGATTATCCGGCACCGCGGTCGTCTGGTACGTCACAGTGACCGTGGAGACACCCTTGTCCTTCTTGTACGCGTCTAGTAACGCCTTAGCCTTGTCGAGGTTGAATTCGTAACCGGCGTTCTTCAGGTAGCCGAGCTGCCCCTCGAGGTAGATGCCGTTGGCCTTGGTGGCACCCGGTGCGCGCAGCTTGATCAGCGTGTCGGTATCGATGGCGTACGCCCAGGCCTGGCGGACGCGGACATCCTGCATCGGACCGGTCCGGGCCAGGTTCGGGATGTCATAGGCGGTAGAACCCGCGTTCTCACTGGTCAGGAGGTTGATCTTCTTGTCCTTGGCCAGGTTGGCGAGATCGCGACCGGTCAAGAAGTTCGCCGTACCCAAGAACTGGATCTGACCAGACTGCAGCTGGGCAAGACGCTGATCCTCGTCCGGGATCGGACGTATCTCCAAGACGTCGAGCTTCGGCAGCCCGGCACGCCAGTAGTTCGGGTTCTTCACGAGCGTCATCTTCTGGTTCGGCACCCAGCAGTCGCCCTTGCACATGAAGGCGCCGGTGCCCACCGGGCGCTTGGATCCGTCGCCCGACTTGATCGACGCTGGCGCCGCCATGACACCGCTCTGACCGGTCAAATAGGAGGGAAACGACACCCAGGGGGTCTTCATCCGGCACTCGGCCACCAGCGGACCGGCTGCGTCGCACTTGATCAGGTTGCCCCACGCCGGAGCGGTGGTCGGGCCGGTCCGGATGTGCTCCATACCGATGGCGATCGCTTCACCATTAAAATCTTCACCGTTGTGGAACTTGATGCCCGCACGTGCTTTGAGCGTCCAGGTCTTGAAGTCCGACGAAGGCGTGATCGAGTCGAGAAGGTTCGGAACCGGTTTCCCGTCTGCTCCGGTCGCCAACAGCGTGTCGTACACGGCGTAGGCGACAACCCCACTGGCGCCACCCCAGCTGCCCGGCCCCGGGAGCCAGTTGTTCGTCTCGGCATCGACGCCGTAGATGGCGGTGCCACCGCTCGACCCGCCTGCAGCAGGAGCGGCGACCGCCGGAGCCTGCGTGGCCGCCGGAGCCTGGGTGGCCGCCGGGGCCGTGGTTGCTGCAACGCCAAAAGCGATACAGGTGCCCTGATTCTTGAATCCGTACTTCGCAAAGCCCTTCTTGCACGCCGTCTTTCGCTCGGCCGATGCCTTTGCTCCGGGCGGTTGGGTCACGGCTTTCGCTTTAACTTTTTTGGCGGCCTCGGAAATTGCCGGTGACAAAATGCCAGCGGCCAGCCCGATAGCTACGAACGCGGCAAGCCGCTTGCGATACATCATGTGTTTCCCCCTCGGGAATGAGACTGGTGGGACAGCAATTAAGAAGATACTGCGAGCGGTCAAAATCTGTGACCTCGGACACCTCTTGCTTTGCACCGTAGTGGCGCCAGGAGCGTGACGTCAATCACAGAACTGCACTTCCGTCGACTAAATCAGAGTAACCACGCGAACGGGCTGGTCCTGTCGTTGAAAACGGCAAGAACGTTGTTTTCGATCGATTTCAGATCTGATCAACCATGCTCCTGAGCTTTTCCACCGTGGCGATTTTGGCTTCGATTGGACCCATCAGACCCATTTGTAGGTGGGTCACGCCGGACTGCTTGTACGCCGCCAACTTCTCTTGGACGTAGCCCTCGGGACCGACCAGTGCGCCCGCCTCGAGGTACGCCCGGGGAACGGCGGCGGCGGCCTCTTCCTTCTTGCCGTCCAGATAGAGGTCCTGAATGTTCTTGGCCTCGCCCTCCCAGCCGTAGGCACTCATGATGTCGTTGTAGAAGTTCTTGCCCCGAGCGCCCATACCGCCCACGTAGAGCGCCGACGCCGGGCGCCCGGCGTCGAGGACCTTCGTGATTCGATCGGCGTCTTCGGTGATCATGACCGAGCCACCGGCGAGGATCTGGAGCTTGCCCAGTTCAGGCGCCCGCTTCTTCAGCCCGAGAGCCAGGGCGTCGCCCCACACCATGTCGGCCTTTTCCGGCAGATAGAAGATGGGGATCCAGCCGTTCGCCACTTCGGCGGTCGCCTCCACGCTTTTACCCTTGAGCGACGCCCACCACAGGGGGATGTCGGCGCGCTGCGGGTGGTTAATGAGCTTGAGCGGCTTGCCCAGGCCGGTCCCTTCGCCCGCCGGAAGCGGGATCTTCACCGTGGTGCCTTGGAAGTTGATGACCTCGCGCCGCCATGTGGCCCGACACACCTCCATATATTCCTTGATCCGCAGCATCGGCTTCTCGTAGGCCACGCCATGGAAACCCTCCACCACCTGGGGGCCTGACGCTCCGAGACCACAGTTGATGCGTCCGTTCGAGACGTAGTCAAGACCGGCAAACGTCATGGCCATGAGCGTGGCCGTGCGCGAGTACACGTTCACGATCGCCGACCCAATTTCCACCCGCTCGGTCTTGGCCGCCAGGTACCCCATCATCGAGATGGCGTCGAAGCTGTACGCCTCGGCCACCCACACGCAATCGAGACCGGCCTTTTCGAGCGCCGACACTTCGTCCGCCGTTCCTTTGATGTCACCGGCGTAATTGAGCATGACGCTGAGCTTCATGAATGTCCTCTTCAACGGGTTGGCCACCTACGCGGGCCAATTCAGGGCAGCAACGAAGCTACGGGCAACCCCGCCCACTTAACCAGTTCATGCTCCGTCGAGCTCCATCGATCGGACAGCCACGCAACGAAGTGTGAAATGTGCGCTTCAAAGTGTGGGTTCAGGGGTCCACTGAACCCACACACTGACGCGCACATTTCACACTTGGCGGTTTGTTGGCGGTTTGTTGGCGGTCAGGAGGGCACTGGAGGGTCACGGGAGGGTGCTTTGGCGTGGGGGCGGCGGGCGTCCGTACACTCGGGTGGATCGTGACTGCGCCCACTACTGATCGCCCCGTTCGCCAGGAACGGGAGAAGGCATCCGACGAAATCATCGAGGTGGCTCCCGATGTGTTGCGGCTCCAGTTGCCGATCGCCCTTCCCGGGCTGTCCCACATCAATACGTACGCGATTGTTGGCCGCGACAGCGTGGCCATCGTCGATCCCGGCCTCCCCGGGCCAGTGAGTTGGAAGGTCCTGAAGAAACGTCTGGCCGCCGCCGGGATACCGATGTCTCGTATCGACAAGGTCGTGGTGACCCACAGCCACCCCGACCACTTCGGTAATGCCGGGAAACTGGCCAAAGAGGCAGGCGCGCAACTGGTCACCCATAAGGCCTTCCGGTTGGCGTGGAAGCCGGGCCACGTTTGCACGCTTGATGAGTGTGACGACGACGCCCATGCCCATGCAGACGTCGGTCAGCAACCTCTCGGTGAGGCCCAAGCGTTCTTCAACACGACGCCGCCATGGGGTGGTGCGGCGTACGCTCCCGGGATCAAGAAGGGCCTGATGTACCGGATGACGAAAACGGCGGCCACGTCGTCGGTCTTCGGTCGCATCTTCCCTCTCGCCGAACCATCTGTACGCTTACGACATGATCAGCCAGTGCGCCTTGGCGATCGCGATTGGTTTGCTGTGCACACGCCCGGTCACACGCCGGACCATCTCTGTCTCGTCGATCCCGAAGGCGGCGCATTCCTCTCCGGCGACCATGTCTTGCCCACGATCACTCCCCACATTTCCGGCATGTTCGCCGGGCGCGACCCGCTCGGAGATTTCTTTGCGTCGCTTGAACGCGTCGCCCTCATCGATGGTGTCCGCCATGTCTTGCCTGCCCACGGTCATCCGTTCACGGATCTGGCGGGACGATGCCGGGACATCATCGACCATCACCGTGAACGTTTGTCCCGGCTCGCCCAGGGTTCGGCTGCTGAAGGCTGGATGACCGTAGACACCTACAGCCATCTATTGTTTCGTCCGGAGCGTTGGGGTTCTATGGCGTCGAGCGAAACATATGCACACTTAGAGCATTTCGCGTTGAGCGATCAGGCCGAGCGACGCACCAACACCGACGGTCTCACCGAGTACAAAATTCACGAACAGGCATAGCCCGCGCCGAACGTCTGCCCGTTTCGTCATACCCCCTCAGGTACGGTCGTGGGCGTGGGAATAACGATCGCCGCCAACGCCGTCCCGGGTGGGCCGCGTGAATCCAGTGAGCCTGACCACGCGCAACAGCCCCCGATGGCCCTGACGAACCTGATGACCCGGGCGGTCAAGGCCGCCCAGGCAGACGGGCGGGTGCTCATTGTTTGGCAGCGCCAGTCGGCGGTGACCACGTGGATGTCATTTCTGTTTCGCCACTATCCCGCGCTGACTGGCCGCATCCGGGTGACCACCTGGTCCGGCTTGGCCCAGGATTTACTTCGCCGCCGCTCCACACTCACGGTTCTTCACGCCGCCGAGCGTCGAACGTTGATCGCCGAGATGCTGGCCAACGAACATCTCGGTCTAGGCCATGACAACTCTACGGCCGAGGCACTGTGGCCAACCCAACATCGGTTCCTGTCATCTCCGTCATTTCTGGACGCCGTGGTGCGCGAGCTGTCCGGGGTCTCCATGGACGGGCACTCACCCGAACCCGGCTCCAGTCGCCGTGGTGAGCTCCGCCAATTTGCCCGTCGATTCCGAGCCGAGCTGGCGGCGCGCCAACTTGCCGACGGAGCGCAGGCGTTGGACGAGGCCGCGGCGCTTTGCCGGGCTGACGCGGTAATCGATGCGGGCAGCTCGGTGCCGCCGCACGCACCGTTCGCTGACGTCTCGCTCCTGATCATCGAACCCGTCAACGTTCTGAAACGGGCGGAGCGGCTGTTGGCTCAAGCATTTGCCGACCTTCAGCGCACTCGCGGCGGCGCGGTCGTCGAGCTCGAAGATCGCCAGCAAACACCAGCTCAGGGCCCGATCATTGACCTTCGCTGCACCGTCATCCGGGCTCACCATCCGTCGTTGGAGGCCGACGCCGCCCTATCCGTGGTGCAGCGGTGGCTGGCGTCCGGGTGGGCGTCGGACCGGCTCGCCATCGTGCTGCCCCGGCGCAACGACGTCGTGGTTTCTGAACTCGCCTCGGCCGCCACCCGATGGGCAATTGCCCTCTCAACGGACGGTCGCCGCTTGGGGGACCACCAGCTCATCGTTGATTGCGCAGCCGAAATCGCCGCACGAGCAGCACCTGCGGTCGCCGTCGCCGATGCGGTCTTTACGTGGTGGACGGCCCATGCTCGGGCTCTCCTCGCCGACCCCTTCGCGGTCCATTTGGTGCAGTCGTTCCATGCTGCCGTCGTCCGTTACGGCAACCTCGCCCAGGCCCTTGAGCGTGCGGTGCCGGGGCGTCCGGGCGGAGTGAACGTTGTGGCTCTGGCCGACGCCGCCAACGTTGCGCCCGATCGTCCGTGGCTGGGGCTCGTCCTCATGCAGGCGGTGGACGGGATACTCCCCCAACGCGAGGCGCGTCGGCCGTGGTTTGCTGGCGGGGCCGGCGACGAGGCCGCGGGACCTTCCGACGGTGCCGACGGTGCCGACGATGCCGACGATGCCGACGATGCCGACGAAGATTCCCGGACTGATCGCCGCCTGCTCGTGGGCGCGCTCGATGCGTTGGCGGTTGACGGTGAGTTCGTGGCGATTGCTGCCCCCATGCCGGGGGTGCTGCCAAGTCGCTTTCTCGACGGATGGCGGCGACGTGAACTCACCCTGGTACGACCTCCCGGCGCAGGCGACGCCGGCCAAGTCGAACCGCTGGCCGAAACCACGAATGTGGTGCCGATCTTTCCGAGCGGCGAGTTGCGGTTGTCGGCCACACAGCTGAACACGTTCGAAGACTGCTCCTGGCGCTACGGATTCGAATACGGGCTCGGTCTGCGCGGGGCCGGCGGCGCGTCGGCCAGTGCTGGCTCGTTGGTCCACCGCGTATTGGAGGAGTTCCTTCGACCGGATTCGGTGGCCCCCGAGCGCTCCGGCGAACGTCTTCTGGTGCTACTCGACGAGTATTGGGACGCCTCGGAGTTTCGCTACAGCGCTCAGGCCTTGGACTATCGGCGCCGGGCCGAGCAATGGCTCACGAATTGGTGGGAGGACTTTCGGTCCAACCCGCCCACTGTTGCCCGTACGGAGTACCGATTCGAAGTGCCGCTGGTCGAAACGTCGTCCCCCAGGTCTCCGGCGCATGGCCACGTCATCGTCGGATCTATCGATCGGCTCGACGTCATCGATCCGCTGGTCGAGGGAAAAGAGCCGACGACGCGCATCGTTGACTACAAATCCGGCGCGGCAAAATCGCAGTCTGAGGTCGACGACGATTTGCAGCTGGCCGTTTATCACTTCGCCGCCACCCGTGATCCCGAGCTTCGGGCCCTCGGCCGCCCCGCCCATCTTGAGCTCCATTACCTTCAGGATGCCCAGTCTCGGCAACGACTCAAGGTCATGGCGCGGACCGTGACGAACGGCCTCGAAGACGCCACGGTTGAACGAATTGCGTCGTTGGCCGACGCCATCCTGGCCGAGGGGTACGAACCGAATATCGACGCCACGTGTGCATACTGTGCCTTTCATCGGCTGTGCCCCACGCAGCCGTCCGGGCGGCACGTGCAATGACCACCGAGCCCGCCGCCGAGCTGGTGGTCGAGCTGGTGATCGAGTCAGGAACCGAGTCCCCCACGCTGGGCCACAACCTCATTCCCGACGCCCAACAGCAAGCGGCAATTGATCATCCCCTTGCTCCCTTGCGCATTGTCGCTGGCGCCGGGTCGGGCAAGACCGAGGTCATGGCCCAGCGTGTTGTGGCTCTTGTCGAGAGGGGCGGCGTGAGCGACCACCAAGTGCTGGGGCTCACGTTTTCGAACAAGGCCGCAGCGAACCTCCGCGACCGGATCGTCCGCCGTCTTGGTCCGGCCAACCGAGTGCACGTTGCGACCTACCACGGCTTTGGCGCGCAGCTCGTCGGCGAGAACGCCGTGTCCCTGGGGTTGCCAACGCATCCCCGTCTTCTCGATCGCGCTCGGGCGTACCAACTTCTCCTCGACGAATTCCACCGGGTGGACCTCCCGAGCCGCAAGCTCGGTCGGCCGGAAAACATCATCGACGAAGCACTCACCCTCGCATCGTCGTGTGCTGATCATCTAGTAAGCGTAAAGATGATTCGAGAAGACTGCGAGGCCATCGTGTCGGACAGACGCAGCAGCTGGATGCTACAAAAGACGGCGCGCAGCCGCCGAGATTTGTGCGTTCTTCTCGAGGCATACGCCGCGGCCAAACGGCGCCTGGGGTACATCGACTACGGGGACCAGATCGCCCTGGCCGTACAAGTTCTCCGAGACTCGCCAGAAGTGGTCCTTGATCTTCGCCACCGCTACCGAGCAGTACTTCTCGACGAGTTCCAAGACACCAATGTGGCCCAACGTGAGCTCCTGAAAATGGTCTGGGTTGACCCTTCGGCGCCCGGCCGATCGCCCATCACCGCCGTCGGCGATGACCTCCAAGCGATCTACGGCTTTCGCGGTGCTCACGTGCACAACCTCACCCATTTCGATGACTACGTTCACGGCACGACGAGCATCGAACTGGAGACCAACTATCGGTCCGGTGACAGTGTGGTCCAGCTCGCCAACCATGTGCAGGCGAGCCTCCCCCTCGCCCTACCCAAAACCCTACGTGCGCATACGGATAACGCGAGCGCGGAGGTCACGTCGTTCGTGGCCGCGGACGATCGCGATGAGGCGGTGACCATCGCTGCGCAGATTTCGTCGGTCGGTGGGCCATGGAACGCCATCGCCGTTCTGTGCCGGAAGCGTCGGCTCATTGCGCCGATCGCCGAGGCGCTCCACGAGGCGGGCATCCCGGTAGAAATCGTCGGTATCGGCGGTTTGCTTTCTCGACCGGAGATCGTGGACGTCGTGGCATGGCTCCAGGTAGTCGGCCTTCCAGAAGTGGGAAGCATCGATCGACGGGACCGTTTGGCCGGGATCGATCCCAATGCGGCAGTTCTACGGCTCCTGCAGGGGCGGCGTTTTCGTCTCGGACTACGCGATCTCGCAGCGTTGAGCCGGGCCGACAGGCTGCGGCGTCGCGCCGCTCCCATGGATGCCAGCGTCGATTCGAGTGAGGAACGCTCCGCGCCGCCGGTTGATCCCGGCCTAGATCTCCGGCGAGTCGTGCTTCATGGCGAACTCCCGGAGGTCTCGGTCGAGGCATGGCAGCGCCTCATCACGTTCCGAGGGATCGTCGAACGGCTCACGCCGATTCTCGCTCGGAGGTCCTTCGTCGACGTTGTGGAAACAGTAATCGGCGAGGCGGGGCTGTGGACTGTGGTGGACGAACGCGGCCACGAAAACCTTCTGCGCTTTCTCCATATCGTGCAAACGTTCGCCCCGCTCGACGGTCCGATCACCATCGCCGCGTTTCTCGAATACCTCGAACTGGTGATGCTGAGCGAGGACGAACCAGCCGAGGCCACGAGCATCGCCACCGACGCCGTCCAGATCATGACGATCCATCAGGCGAAGGGTCTCGAATTCACCACCGTGTTCGTGCCTGGACTCGCCGGTGCCGGTTCAAGCCGCATCTTTCCCGACTATCGCTCCACCGCCAATGGGGTCACTGTTGGCGCTGCGCTCCCCCATTGGCTGCGTATGGATAACGACGGGTTTGCCGAGGCGCCTCAGTCGCGGGCCGACGAGGAGCGGCTGAAGAACCACGTCACGCGGGATCAGGAATATGAGGAGCGCCGCCTTCTTTACGTCGCCATTACACGGGCCCGGGAGCGCCTCATCGTGAGCGCGGCCCATTGGTATTCAGGCCCCCAGAAACCACAGGGACCGAGCGAGTTCTACGCCCTTCTGGCTGAACGTTCCGACGTCGTACGCGAGACGAGCCGTGCTGTAGCCGCGGTGGAGAACCCGCTATTGGCCGCCCGCCGTCGTCAGCACGATGCCTCGCAGGTTCCCACGGCGAAGCGTCCGCAATCTGAGCCGACGTCAACCGACGAACGCTCGGCGTCGATCACCGGAGCCCGCCGCCGCGCTCGGGTTCAGCCCGAAACGAGCCTTTCGTTGTTCGACCTTCGAGCCATGCCTGCGTCCCCGGCACTGTCACCGCTGGCGGCCGCGGTGGCCGTCACGGCCCTCGTCACCTACGCCCAGTGTCCGCAACGTTTTGCGTGGTCCTACGTCACGCCGCTTCCCCGGAGGTCGAGCGCCGCCGCTCGTCTGGGCACCGCCGTGCATCGTTGGATCGAGGAGCGGGCGAGCGGCCAGTTAGTGCTCGGCGTCGGCGAACCGAGTCAGCAGGCTGAGGGTGAGGCCGACGATATGCCCGACCCGCGCAATTGGGGTGTGGAGGACTACGGCGCGGTGGAGGCGCGGCAGGTGGAGAATGACCGGGCGGCGATCGGGGTGGACGACGAGTCAGCGGCGACGTACCCCGCCACCCCCGAGGCGGACCCCGGCGCAACTCTCGACCCATACCTCGACGCGAACCTCGATCGGCCCAGCGAGCAGTTGGGGGACCGGGTGCAACGATGTCGCCAGGCCTTTCTCGATTCACCTTTTGCATCGCTCACTCCGGTGCGGCTGGAGGCTCTGTTCGCCCTGGTAGTTACCAATTTGACGGTGATCCGCGGACGAATCGACGCGGCCTACGAACGTGATGGCCGCTACGAGATTGTCGATTTCAAAACAGGCCGAAAGCCCGCGCCGAACGATGCATCGTTCGATGTGCAACTCGGCCTTTACGCGTTGGTAGCAGTGGATCTTTGGGGTGTTGCGGCCGATCGACTGCGAACGTCGTATTGCTATCTCGCACCGGACGACTCTTCGGGCGCCGAAGTGGTGTCCACCGATTGGACGTCGGCGTTGATTGATGATTTTCGCCAGCGATCGCATGGGTTGCTACGCAGTATCGAGGCCGGTCGGTTCTCTCCCCACGGCGGCGCGTGGTGTCGAGGCTGCGACTTCGCGTCCTTCTGCAACGGCGCTCAGAAATAGCGAACAATCTTCCACTTGTTCTTGACAGTCGAACGTACGTTTGCTATAGTCTCTGTATGGTTCACGTTGAGGTACTCGAAGAGACGGCTGGTGCGCTGGTGTTGTGCGCCGAGTCGTTTGTCGATGCCCACTGCACCGACGAGGTTGATCGTGGTCTGGCGACGTTGACCGGCACGATTTCACGCCTGGAAGGTTTCCGTCTGCGCCTGTTACGGGAGCGGGGGATCACTGACCGGTCAGCGTTATCAACCGAGTTCGGTTTGGCTAGGGGTGAGGCGGCGCAGTTGGAGAAGATCGTTGAGCGGCTCGGTGCGTTGACGCCGTTGCAGGACGCGGTGGAGTCGGGGGCGGTGTCGATGTCGAAAGCGCGGATGGTTGCCGACGTGGTGAATCGGGACCGGGCGGCAGCGGCCGAGCGTGACGCCGAGAAGCTCACTTCGATGGCCAGTGAACTTGCGCCGAATGAGTTGGCCCGGGAGTTGGAGCAGTGGGGTCGCCGGATCGATGAGGAACGTGGCGTCGACACGAACGAAGACCTGCGGGCCAAGAGGTCGCTCGTCACCCAGAAACGTTCAACCGGGATGACCGAAATGATTGCGTCGTTGGATCCGGAATCGGCTGAAGTTGTTGCTGGGGCGTTGGACGCCCGGGTGCAGGCGGAGTGGCGAAACGGAACGGCCGAAGAACACGCCGCCCAGACTTCGGCGCAGCGGCGTGCCGATGCGTTGGTGGGGATCTGTCGCGAATGGCTCAACGGGTTCGGGGCGCTGAGTCTGGAGAACTCGAACGCATCCAAAGCCGCATCCCCGTCAGTCCCCTCGTCGTTAGCGTCGCCGAAAGCAAGGCCGCATGTCAGTGTGATCATCAACCTCGATGACCTCACCACCAAGACCGGGCACGGCGTCACCGAACGCGGGTCGCCGCTCTCGGCGGAAACGGTTCGTCGGATCGCTTGCGATGCCGGTGTATCAGCGATATTCACTGACAGCGCAAGCCAGATCGTTGATGTCGGCCGTGAACAACGAACATTCACCGGAGCGATCCGAAAAGTGTTGGTGTTACGCGATCAAGGCTGCCGATTCCCGAGCTGCAACGCCCCACCCAGCTGGACCGACGGACACCACATCAAACACTGGGTCAATGGCGGCGTCACGACAACATCAAACGGATGTCTCCTGTGCAGCCGTCATCACCACTACGTCCACGAGGGCCGATGGACCATCAATGGCGACGCCAACTCCGAGCTCGCCTTCACCTCACCAACGGGGACCGTGCTTCCCAGCCGCCCGCCCGGCCTCACTACCCAAGCCGCGGCCTGACCACGTACAGGCCAGACAGGCCGAGGCCGCACATTGTTCCTAGACAACCAACCGGCGGCTGCCCAGAACGTCGAACCTCGAACGTCGAACGCGTCGCACCTCGCACCTCGCACCTCGCACCTCGCACCTCGCACCTCGCACCTCGCAGTCGCACCTCGCACGTCAAACGAGGAACCAGGAGCATTATGCGTATCGGGCGAGGATGTCGGCGTTGATGGCGTAGAGCGTTCCGCAGAATCCAAGCACCGGGAGCACAAACGCCACCCATCGCGGCGTGTTCCATCGCTGCCACCCGAGAGCGATGACTGACCCGAACGCCGCCAGCCCCGGAAATGCTAAGCGCGCTTGGAATTGAGTGGTGTTCCAGGCCAGCACCCACACACTGGATACCGCCGATGCAAATATCAACGTGCACAGCAACGTGCCGCGATACGCGCCACGACGGCGCAGGTTCCCCAACGCCCCGGTCGCCGACAGACCCCACAGCGGCACGTAGGTGATTGCTTTCCACCGAAATTGGTTCCAGCCGCTGGTGTACCAAAAGCTCGTGAGAAACCCATTCCCGACGGCCTTGACCAGCCAATCGGTAGTGTGGATTTGCACCACCAACGCCGGAATCCAAGTCCGAAAATAGTCCACCGACGCCTTGCTGGCAATGGGATCTCCGTATCGAAGCTGGTTGGAAATGAACACCGGCAGACTCACCGCCGCAGCGCTCACAACAAGAAGCGCGGCAAGGCGATGCGACCGACGAAGCGTCCACAGACCGGCCAGCCCCACGAACGCCACCATGGTCAGACTGATGAGTTTCGTGTCTGCCAACAGACCGAGCGCCAGACCGAGGGCGAGAGGGAGCCGCCAACCTCGTCGGGCTGCCCCCGCTTCGTGATCGCCGAGCCACAGTTTGATCATCAGGAGGGTGACGAGAGCGCCGAGCATGGTGGCCAGTCCATCGTTGGTCACAAACGATGCTGAGAACACATAGCGAGGGACAAAGGCCACGGTGGCCGCCGCGGCGATCCCCGACCAATCGTCGGCACCGAGTCGTTTCGCCACTCGCTGAGTCAGCGCGATAGTAAGTGTACTGAACACTATCGAGAGCAGCCGCAGGGGGAGTAGGCGGCGGCGATCGCTGCGTTCTTGCGGCTGGCCATGTCCGAACTGACCGTTCTCCACGACCGAATCACCCTGTTGCGGTTTCACCGTGAACGCCGATCGGCCGAGCGCCTTCTCCACGCCGGCCGCAACCAGGTAATAGACGGGCGGTTGATGAGGGGCGTACCCGGCATTCGGTTCGATCCGATACCAGTGCCCGGCCACCAGTTTTTCGATATTCATCATGTGGTCGGGTTCGTCGTTGGCCTCCCACGCCGGGGTGCGCACGGCGATGAACACGCTCAGCGAAGCGGCCACGATGAAGACGGCGAGAAGCGCAAGTCGTGGAGCGGGGGCGACCCGACGAGATCCTCGGGCGATCGGCACGGCCGTGCACGCTATCGCCGTGACCCACCCGGCCTGAGACGGCGCTGAGCAACCCTCGTTCAGGTCGAATGCGCGAGACCTACGTTCTTGCCCATGGATTCCGCCCGCTTGCCCGTGCGCACCCGTCGATCATCGGTTCTCGTTGGCCGCATGGTCGGTACCGTTGTGCTCGGAGCGGTCGTTGTCGGTCGCTCCGGCTTCGCCGACGCCAATGCTGCGTCAAACCGATTGATAGCCGTAACAACGAATGCAAAGCTGGCCAGCCCCGCGAAAGCAGCAGCAAAGCCGGTCAGCCCAGCGAAAGCGGCAAAGCTCACTACCAAAGCCGCCCCACCGGTCACCTTCAATGTGTCGGAGCCATACGACGCGCCGGAGTTCACCGAACTACAGAACTGGGTCAACAGCAAGCCGATCACGTTGGCTGACCTTCGTGGCCAAGTCGTCCTCTTGAACTTCTGGACGTTCGGATGCCTCAACTGCCAGAACACCCTCCCCCACGTCCGTGATCTCTACGCCAAATATCACCGTCAGGGTTTTGAAATCGTCGGACTCCACGCCCCGGAATTCGACTACGAAAAAGAAGCCGCCAATGTGGCCAAAGCCGTCAAGAAGGATCGCATTACCTGGCCGGTAGCCCAGGACAACGGTTTCAAAACGTGGCGTCGATACAAGAACGGGTTCTGGCCCTCGTTCTACTATCTCGACCGCACGGGCAAGGTCCGGTACACCCACATCGGCGAGGGGGACTACGCCAAACAGGACGCCGTCGTCGCCGCTCTCCTCGCTGAGCCGGTACTACCGACGGTGTAGCACGATGGTGGAGCCGTGACGCCGCTCCCCGCCTCCCCCTCCAGCCCATGGTGGCACCAAGAGTTTGCCGATTGCCTTGCCCAAGCGCCGGTCTCCTTGGCCCCCGCCGCCTTTGCCTTGAGCGCCCATGGGAGTCGGCTGGCGCGTCATTCCGACGATCTCATCGCCGTGATTGCCGCGTTGCACGAGCTCGCTGAAGGAATCTCGACGATCGAAGAGTGGCGTCAGCGGATCTTCGTTGACGCGGGATTTACCGGCAACGGAGCGGATTACCACGACGTGCGCAACTCCTTCCTTCCCGATGTGCTCAGCCGTCGGCTCGGCCTCCCGATCACGCTGGCGCTCGTCGGTCACCTTGTGGCCGATATTGCCGGTTTGGTCAGCTGGGGTATCGGAATGCCCGGACATTTCTTGCTCGGCATCGCCCCCGCCGGATCCGTTCGAGGTGAATGGAGGACGCCCGAGAAGCTGGCCACCGATCCTTCGCGTCCACCCACGACGACCCCGATCAATGGAGCGCGTATCGTCGATGCCTTCAACGGCGGCCGATTCATGAGTGAGCGCGATGTGGCCGAGCTGTTCGTTTCGATGTTTGGGCGACAACACCAATTCCATCGGAGCATGCTGGACGCCACCTCAACGCCGGAAGTGTTGATACGCATGCTGAACAATCTCAAATCGAACTACGCCCGTAGTCGTGACCTCGCTGGGCTCTGCGCAGTGAGTCGTTTGCGCACATGCATTCACGACTTCTCGATCGACGAGGGCCGCGAACTCATACGTCTGCTTACGGCAACAGGATCACTCGATGAAGCGGTTCTCGCCCTCGATGAGCTCGTACTGCGTTTTCCCGAACACGACGAAGTACTCGAGGCCGAGAGGGTGCGCCTCGCCGCGTCACTGAACTGATCAGTGCGCGGCGATCTTGAGCAACTCGGCCAGCCGGTCGAGGAACATCTGTTGTGACTTCGCTAGCTTGAGGCGGGCATCGGCGATCGAGAACCAGGCCACGGCATCGATCTCAGGGAACGACGCCGTCCGACCTGATTTCGGCGGCCACTCCATCGTGAACATTCCCGGGGCGAAGTCTACGACCGCAGGGTCCCCGCGAACGGCAAAAATGGTGATTTGCTTGCCCGAAGCCCGCACGTGGCCTAGGGGGAGCAGAGGCCCCGCAGGGACATCAAGACCAAGCTCTTCGACAAATTCCCGTCGCGCCGCGTCCTCCGCCGATTCGTCGGGCTCGTAATCGCCCTTGGGAAATGACCACGCGCCGGTGTCTTTGGCGGCCCAGAACGGACCGCCCATATGGCCCAGTAACACCTGGACGGCGTCGGCCCGGTCGCCGTCCACAGAATCGCTTGTTGTCCGGAACACCATCACGCCAGCACTTGTCCGCATCAGAACTTCCTTAGGTCTCGGTCCCCACCACGCCTTCGTCCCGTGGTCTGAAACGCTCACGCTTCGTCCAGCTCACTACGCTCGGCGAATGGCGAAGCCGGTTGAGGAACTCTTGACCCCGAAGAGCCCACGTCGCCGAGTCGAACTTTTGAAAGCGGGCCGCACAACGTTCATTTCCCGAGGGTACTTCGACACTCGAGTGGCGGATGTTGTGGCGTTGGCCAACGTCTCGCAGGGCACCTTCTATTCGTATTTCGACTCGAAGGATGACGCTCTCCAGACCCTAGTGACCCAAATGGTGGATGAAATGCTGGCGCAGACGGCCACTCCGATACAGCCCACGAAGACGGCGTTTCTTGCTCGCCAGGCAACGATTGAACAGTTCATGTTCTCGTATCGAGACCATTCCGGGATGATCGGTGTACTCGAACAGGCGGTCACGGCGAACACGAATTCCGTAATTTTCGCCAGAGTATTCGCGATCGTTTCGGACAGCGTCTCCACGTCATGCTGGTCCCCCAATTGAGCAACCACCCCGCGACGGTGTAAGGGTCAATCCGCAGATCGGGGCCTACGCCCTCGGCGGCATGCTGGATGACTTTGCCTACGGTTGCTACATCCTTCATCAGGTGGTCGAGGAAGCCGACGCCGTACGAACCCTCACCGTTCTGTGGGCGCGAGCGGCCGGAATCCCCATCTTGAAGCGGCCCTGCCCGCGTTGATGAGGGATTCGTAAGACGCCGGAACTCCGCACGTTGAAGCGGCCCTGCCCGCGTTGATGAGGGATTCGTAATAACTGTGAGGATTCGTCGGCACGGCCCTCGTGCGTCTGCGAAGGTTGTGGGGTGCCAAAACGTGACTCTCTTCTCTCCGAGATAGAAGCACGTATGCCCCCGGACGTGCTTTCCCGCGGACCCGACAACCGTCGAGCGACGGCCGAGCTGGTCGGAGCGGTGTCGTTGATCTGGGGCTCGTGGTCTGCGCTGGTGTTTGCTCCGCTTCCCGGAATTGGTCGAGCGGTGCTCGCCGTCCTCCTCGGGGCTTCGCTCGCTCACGGATTATTGCTCGGACACAACGCCAACCACGGTGCCATGTTCTCGTCGGTCTGGGTTGGTCGCGTGGCCTCGTTTGCGATGTCTGGCGTGGCCGTATGCGCGCCTACGTATCGACAGCGACATACTCGTCGGCACCATTCCCATCGGGACGATACGTCGTTGGCCGACGACCTGGTGTCCGCACTAATGCGGTTCTCGCCCCAGCATCCCCTTCGCCGCTACCACCGCTTTCAGCATCTTTACGTTTGGCCGCTGCTCAGTATTTACTACGTGAACATATGGATTGTCGACCTGCTCTTTCTCCTCACGGGGCGTGATGGTCGCCAACAAATCGAAACGCCCACGTTGCGGCGTGCTGCGATATTCGTTCCACCAAAGCTGATTGTCACCGCTGTCCTGGTAGGCATCCCGCTAGCCCGATTCCCATGGATCGGTGTGGCGCTCTTCTGCGCCATCGCGATGGGCGTCGCCGGAGTAACCACGGGAATCCTGAATTTGATTGGGCACGCGTCGGAACTCAATCGTGTCCCCGTTCTCGAACCATTCACGCCCCCGGCAGACGCTCGAGTTCTTCGCATTCTCGCTGTGGCCGCCGACCTCTCGCCCGATCGTCGACTGACCCGGTGGTTCCTCGGACAGGCGCACGGCGTGCACGTGGCCCATCATCTATGGCCCCGCCTTTCGCCCCATGCCCTCTACCCGGCCACGGTGTCGCTTCGCGCCACGTGCGCCGAACTTGGGTTGGAGTATCACTCGTACCCATCCATTTCCTCGGGCATGTGGTCGGTGATTGCGTACCTCAAGCTCATGGGGCGTCCCGAACCCACGCCGGCATGGGTTCCGTTGCGTCAGGTCACGCTGAAGAAGGTGCGGACCAGCCGACCGTATATGGCCGTCGTCAGCCGGTTCTAGCCGCTCACACCGAACCGCTCACACAGAACCGCTGACGGCTCACGACACATGCCACGCATCCCACGCATCCCATAGGCGCGCATACTGTCCGCTCGGCTTGCTGAGGAGTTGACTCGGGGGACCGTCCTCGACCACTCGACCATCGCTCATCACGAGAACTCGGTCGGCTCGCGCCGCGGTGGTGAGACGATGAGCAATCACCACCGTGGTCCGACCGGAGGCCAGCGCCATGATGGTCTGAGCCAGACGGGCCTCTGTGGTGGCATCCACCGAGGAGGTCGCCTCGTCGAGAATGAGCACGTCGGGATTACATGCGCGAGTACGAGCGAGCACCACGAGCTGACGCTCACCGGCGGACAGAAGCGCACCACGTTCACCGACCTCAGTCTCAACGCCGAGAGGCATCGACCGAATCCAATCCCCGATGCCCAATTCATCAAAGATGGCGAGCTGCTCGTCGGGCGTGAGGCGCGGATTGGCGAGGCCGAGATTGGCGCCAATAGTGGTGTTAAACAGGAACGGCTCCTGGGCCACGATCTGCACCCGTCGATGAAGATCGTCGAACGAAACATGACGAAGGTCCACGCCGCCAATACGCACCACCCCGCCATCGGGATCAACGGAGCGCGAGAGCAGCCGGGCCACGGTGCTCTTGCCCGAACCAGTCGCTCCCACGATGGCCACGATCGTTCCGGCGGCAATGGAAAGGTTGAGATCGTCGATGACGAAACGGCCGCCAACTGTCATGGCGCTGGCAACCACGGGTACGTCACTCGCCGCCCCCGCCTCATCTTCATCATCGGCGCTGTGCACCGGACGAAGTGGGTAGGTAAAGCGAACATGGTCGAACGTCACGCCGAGGGCGCCATCGGGGAGGGGACGCGAGGTCGGGTTCTCCACCAGATCCACCGGAAGGTCGAGAAGATCAAGGACCCGCGTGATGCCCGCAACGGCTCGCTGAGTTTGATCGACGACCTCGGAGAGTTCGCCGAGCGGTTCAAGGAATCGGGATACGAGAAAGACGAAACCGACGAGCGTGCCAGCACTCATGGCGTGGCTACCGGTGCGGGACAACCCGATGAGGATCACGGCCACGACGATGGCGACCTCAATGAATTGGTTCCCTACCCCGAGCACCGCGGACTGCGCGCCGGCCTTGACGTTGGCCCGGCGCCGACGGTCCGACGCGGCGATCGTAGACGTTTCGATCACCGGGCCGGCTTGGTAGGCCCGAATGAGTGAGGCACTTCCCACCAGTTCGGCTACCTGACCGAGATACGAACCAACGTGCGCCCGAACTTCGCCGTGGGCAATCCGAAGGCGCTTCTGCATTACCCGCATAAACGGGATCATAAGTGAACTTAACGCAAGCGCGACGAGGCCGAGCTGCCAATCGATCACCATCATGGCGGTCCCCACCACCGCCATCACCACGGCGTTGGTGATCCACGCAATCGCCGCCCAGGAGAAGAATTCCGAGAGGGTCTCCACATCACTGGTGGCCCGGGCCACGAGAACGCCTCGACGTTGATTCGAATGCTGATGCAACGACAGATCAAGAATGCGCTGGACGATACGTACACGTAGTACCGCCAGGCCGTTCTCCGACGTCGTTCCCAGTCGCACCACCGCAGTCCGGTTGGCCCCGGCCGTGAGCAGCAGACCGACGAAGCCCGCACCGCACAACGCCGTCACGTATCCAACCCGCACGTCACCGGCGACGAGCCCGCGGTCAATCGCTTGGCGGATGAGCAGGGGTACCACCAGGCGGCCGAGGGCTCCCAGCAAGGCGAGGCCAAGAGTCCCCTTCCACCCGGTGCGGAACTCCGGTACGGAGTGCCAACTCCGGCGAAGTGGACCTTGCGCCCGACCCGCGCGTGCACCACTCATGACTGCGTCGCCGGCGCCGCGGCGGTCACGGCGATGGGGCCGGAGTGCTGCAGCGGCTCCACCAGATCTCGATACTGCGGCGATGTGCGGCGAAGCTCGTCGTGTGATCCCTGGGCCACAATCCGACCTCCGTCAATCAATATCACCGTGTCTGCGTAGGTGATGGTGGACGGCCGCGACGCCACCAGGACCATGGTCTCCACCAGATTCTTTGAACGTAACGAAGAAAGTATGTGCGCTTCGGTTGTGGCATCCAGGGCTGACGTGGTGTCGTCGAGAAGCAACACGTCACTTCGACGAGAGAGTGCGCGTGCCAATGCCAACCGCTGGCGCTGTCCGCCCGAAAGAGTGACTCCACGCTCGCCCAGACGAGTGTGTATCCCGTCCACGAGCCCATCGACGAACTCCGAAGCCTCACTGGTTTGCAACGCCATTTGCACGCGACCTGATTCGAGCGTGGCCCCCAGCGCGAGGTTGTGTTCGATGGTTCCGGAAAGGACGAGCGGCTCCTGAAAGACGAGCGAGATCCTGTCCGTCCCCACACCGCGAGTACCAGTGGTGGGTGCGTCCAGACCGGCGAGCACGTGCAACAACGTTGACTTTCCGGCGCCCGTGGCCCCGACAATGGCCGTCGTCGAACCTCGACGGATACCGAGAGAAACACCGTCGAGCGCTTGGCGGCCGTCGTCGTGCACGAGCGAGACGTTGTGCAGATCGATGACGTTTTCCGCGCGAGCGGGCGGGCGACGTGGGGGCTCGGGGGGAGGATCGATCGCCAGCAAACCCTCCAACCGACCAACGCCCACCCGTGAGCGCGTCATTTCGAACATTGCCCAGGCGAGGAGCTGCAACGGCCAGACCATGAGGTTGTACAGCGACACGATGGCGACCATGTCGCCAATCGACATCGCTCCGGCCTTGACCCGCCACGCACCGAGCATCACCAGACCAACATTGACGAGCTGCGGGATAAGGGTCTCAAACGTGTTGACAACGCTACGTAGACGTACGATTTCGAGCTTGTGCTCTCGGAGCAACTCAATCCGCGGACGAGCCCGGCCCATCATGTGCTGGGTCAAACCGAGCGCCTTCACCGTGGCGATCCCGTCTACCGTTTCGTGCACCACGCCGGCAAGGTCGGCCACGTCGTCCTGCACGGCAGTGTTCGGTGCCTCGGCCCGAGCCTGGAATTGTTCGTTGATCAACAGGGTGGCGGGAAGCACGATGGCTGAAACCACCGCCATTGGTAGATCCACGGAGATCAACCATCCGAGGGCGATCGCAATAAGCGCCAGAACGCCAAGGGCGTAGGGCAGTGGATGAAGTACCGCCGACGCCGCCTCCGGGTCGTTGTCGGCGTGCCCCAGGAGCGTTCCCGTGGGCGACCGTCGAAAGAACGCCAACGGCTGACGGACAAGGTGGCGGACCACCATGGCCCGCCATGTGTGGGCGCTGCGATGGGCGAGCCGGGCGGCATTGATGCGTCGAACGAGGGCGGCGGCCAGTCGGAACCATCCGACGGCGCCGAGGAGAAGGAGGAGCGAGACTTTGTTCTTTTGCGCCAGCTCGACTGCGGAGGGACGGGTTTCTGCATCGAGCAACGGGCGGACGAGCTTGTCCACCACGCCACCCAACGTGCGGCTCCATCCCACCGTGAGCAGGGCGAACACCGTTGCTCCGGAGACCGCCAGGATGAACAGCTTGGGTTCACGCTTGGCGTAGAGCGAAACGACGGCAAAGTCCCCGCGCCAATGGCGCCGACGGACCGTCGACGGCGCTTCGATGGGTGGCGTTTCATCGGCAGACACGGCCGACAAGTCTCCCACCGCGGCGGCGTTACCCCTTCGCCAATTTTGCTGGTTCGAGCCCAATCCATCCCGGGAATCAATAGGCGCGCGTACTGATTGCGAGCCCAGAGCAGAAATTCGGTCAGTCCCGGCGTCCGGCGACTCCGGATCCGATCAGCGTCATCGGGTCGCCCTGCACCAGTCGGAGCGCCTCGTCGGCGTCAGGCGCAAAGCCCGGCGTATCTCGACAAAGTTCGACCATGACCCCGTTGGGATCGCCGTAATACAGCGATTGGCACCAACCGTGGTCGAGTTCCATCAGCGGCTTGATGCCGGCGGCTTCCATGCGGGCCCGGACCTCTTCCTGCTTCGCCGCCGTGGCCCGAATGGCGGCATGGTTGACCCACACCGGAAGACCAACGCTCTCCGAAACATCCGTGGCGTAGCCCTCCTTCTCGCCCACCCCGTGGAGCTGAAAGAAGGCCAGCGATTCGCCGTCGCCGATGTCGTAGAAGACATGACGAACCCAGGACTCGCCGTGCCCCTGAACCTCGGTATAGGTCAGCGGGAAACCCATGAGGTTGTTATAAAAGTGGGTTGTCGCTTCAACGTCTTTCGTGGTGTATGCCACGTGATGAAAGCCCATGAGTAACCCTGCCTTTCGTCCTGAGTGGGCCAGCGCATTGACCCCGTCGTAACGATCCTTCCTCACCTGTGGACCCGATCACAACTACCGGCGGACTGGCCCGGCGGACTAGACCAGCGCCCGGAAGGCGGCGATGGTCGCCAGGGCGGACGCGGTCATCGCCGCCATCGGGTCACCGTCCACCAAACAGAGTCCGATGGATTCGGGTTGAAACTGCGCCGCGAGACTCCGTAGTGCCGCCGCAATCTCGTCTGGCGTCCCCCGCAACGACGCCCGGTCCCCGACCTCCCCCGGTGCGGGCGGACGAAACCGAACCGACGGATAGAGCGCCACATGGATCGGCCGGACCGAGCGAACAAGGCCCACTAGCCGCTCGAGATCGTCGATCGGGACGCCCGAGAGAAACGCGCCGTCGGCCTCCCGGGAGGCCAGCCGATTGATCTGCTCACCGCGGGACGCAACGAAGATCGGCACCCGACGGGCGGGCATGGCGTGGTCCGGCGGCTCGTACCCAAGGACGGACTGGCGCTCCATGACGGCGCGCGCCACGCGAATCGCATCGCGAATGAGTGCCACCGGCTTTTCTGCCTGGAGTCCAAACGGAGCGAGCGTGAGGTGACCGCCCACGCCGAAGCCGAGCATCGCCCGGCCACCGGACAGTTCGTCGAGGGTGGCCATCGACGAGCCAATCGCGCCCGGGTGACGAATCATCGGTGTCGTAATGCCAATTCCGAGTTTGATCCGAGTGGTCAGCACGGATGCCGCGCTCAACGCCACGAGCGGTTCACGCATCACCCCTTCGTCGGCGATCCACACCTCGTCGACCCCAGCGGCGTCGGCGGCGACGATGGCGTCGACCATCTCGCCGACGGGAGCGCCGGGGAACAGCCAAATCCCCACTCGCAGGCTCGACCCCGCGCTCACCGGGTCTTCCTCAGAATATCCTGCCGCTCAAATCGCACCAAGACACAGTACGTGCGCTTCCCCCAATCGACGTCGGGCCCGCCGCTGGTGCTGTCTGTCGGAAAAACGACGCGGTGTCCGGTTTACGACGTCGCAAACCAGACACCATGTCGTAAATCGGACAACTCGCCGCTCCGTGGGACGGGGTCCGCACGCTGCGCCCAGTTTCAGCCTCGACGACGGCGGTTTCGGCGAAGTTCCGTCGGCCGTACCGGCACCGGCGTCTCGGTGGTGGTCGTGCTGGCACTGGTGATGGTGGTCTTCGGGACAATCGTCGTCGTGGTCGTCACGCCCGCGCCGACTGCCACTCGGGGAACGATCGTCGACGTGGTCGAGGTGGTCGAGGTGGTCGTCACGCCCGCGCCGACTGCCACTCGGGGAACGATCGTCGACGTGGTCCACGTGGTCGAGGTGGTCGAGGTGCTGGAAACGACGGGATGTTCAGCGCCCTCGATCTCGGGTCGTTCACATGCCTCATTCTCGATCGGCTTATTGTCGTCCCGGCGACCAATGGTGGTGACGGTATTGACCATCGTCGGGTGGGGGACGGTGGAACGCTCAATGATGGCGGGCAGCGCGCTGGTGATCGTGGCGCGAATCTCGCTGTCATCACAGCCACCGCAGCGTTGTTGCTCCCCGGCGCGGTTTTCTGAACCTCGATCGGCAAGCGCCGGGTGCGTCCCCAACGTCAGTGCCGTGGCAGTCGCGGCAGCGATGAAGAGTCCTGCACGGAGGTGGTTGGAAGAACGCATCACAAGTTCCTTTCGTGCTCGATCGATCGCCGAGCAACGAATCCAGGTGAACGAACGGAAGTCCCGGTTGCTACTGGACCAAGGTCGTAGTGGTCTGAGTCCGCGAGTTGGCTTCGTGCGGGGCGTCGATCAGGTTGCTTTCGTTGGCCCAGACCGCTACATCGGCGCCACCGCTACGCCTTGGGGTGAGCAAGTAGGAAGTCCACCACATCGGCTGCGAAGTCGGCGGAGAATGCGGGTGAGTGCACCGCCCCGTTCATCGACCACAGCTCCGCTGCGGCACGAGAGCACGGGGCAAACGAGGACACCCCCGTTTCCTTTCCCGCCAGGTCAGCCACGAGGTCGAGCGTGACCGTGGACTTGGTCGGCCTGGCCGCACAACCGTTGACGCTGGCCCATGACGCCACCGAATCGAGGGCTGACGGATAGCTCAATCCACCGATGGACCCGCCGGCGTAAGCGATCGTGGTGTCAGCTGTGCCATGTATCTGAAGCACGCTTACTGGTTCTGATGGCTTGCACACGCCGGCCTGGCCGTTCGCCGCACCAGCAATGCTGACGATCGCGGCGATCTTGTCAGCGTGTTCGCAAGCCATTCGATAGGACATAAAGCCGCCATTCGAATGCCCG
>JAYVSS010000102.1:0-2203 GCA_043775075.1 Acidimicrobiia bacterium | reverse complement strand
TCCACATGCTTGGTGCTGTCATCGATGAGAGTGATGTCGAAGCCCATAGAAACAGTATGCGGACCTATTACTGGGGAGAACTAGACCTCATACCCTGTGGATTTGTGGCGTTTTCCACAGACTGCCCAATTTCTCCGCTAGTAAACCTCGATCGGACAAACCGCCTCTACGAGAGCCAGGTTGGGGTTCCGAGTCACAAACGGCACCCCGAGTCCCTCCGCAATCGCAATGCACCAGGCATCGGACGGGTGACATGACAGACCACTGACTCTCGGAATATCCCACGTCCATAGTGGCCGAAGCTCCACGCCCGACTCGCAAACCAGCATGGCAAGCCGAGTCGCATCCGATGGTGAGAGGTGTCCTTCCGTAGCGAGCGTTCGGAGCATACGAAATGACCGAAGAAACTCACACGACGGGGCCACGAGCGTCGAAGCACGAAGCAGCCGGTTGTCGAGCGCAGTCACCTCGCGAAAGGAGTCGAGGGCAACCGTTGCGCGGTACACAAGGATCCGAGCGTCTACGACGATTTCGCTCACGGATTCTCGTCGCCGGTCAGTTCCGTCAATCGAACACTTCCAGCGGCCGACATGCCGTGGAATCCCGCTGCTCGGTTCGACGCCTCGACGTGAGCCCGCCATTCACTGAATGACTTCGCTCTCACCTGGGCGAGCAACGCATTCATGGCGAACGAGTTCAGCGATTGGCTCTGCTCCAAGGCTGCAGCGCTGGCCAATTCATGCAGGTCATCAGGGACGCGAATGGTTATTTGGCGCATAGCATCACGGTAGCGGCACATTATTTAGCTGCGAAGATTCAGTGCGATGCCGGCAAGTGAATAATGATGCATGCACCTGCATGATGCGTTACGCTAGATGAGATGCGTGCTGTTGGAATCATCGGGGGGTCGGGCTATACCGGCGCCGAACTGCTTCGTCTTTTACACGGCCATTCGGGCCTCGAATTGGCCTGGGCCACTGGTGACTCGCAGGCTGGTACCCGCGCTGCCGATCTGTACCCGAGTCTGGCAACGGCTTATCCAGATCTGGTCTTCTCAACGTACGACCCAGCGGCAGCCGATGGCTGCGATCTCGTATTCCTCTGCCTCCCGCACGGCAAGAGCCAGGAGCTCATGCCCGACCTGATGAAGCGAGTCCCCCACATCGTCGATCTCGGAGCGGACTTCCGATTGAAGGACGCCGAAACATACGCGCGCTGGTATCACGAAGAACACACCCAACCGGCGTTGCTGAAGAAGTTTGTCTACGGTCTCCCGGAACTTTTCCGGGCAAAGCTCAAGGGCGCTGCACTCATTGCCGCGCCCGGGTGCTACCCGACCTGTGCCGCTCTTGGGCTCACGCCCTTAGTCAAGTATGGCGTGATCGAATCGTCGGGCATCATCGTCGATGCGACAAGCGGAGTTTCCGGTGCCGGCCGAGCCCTCAAACACACCAGCCTCTTTGGCACGGTGTCAGACAACTACGAGGCTT
The DNA here is from genome assembly GCA_043775075.1 of Acidimicrobiia bacterium. Classification (GTDB taxonomy): domain Bacteria; phylum Actinomycetota; class Acidimicrobiia; order Acidimicrobiales; family JANYDT01; genus JANLQX01. The sequence goes on along the minus strand of JAYVSS010000102.1, from coordinate 713 downwards.
ACGGTCTCCTCAATCACCGACACACAGCGGAGATCGAGATGCTCACCGGAGCCCAGGTCCTCTTCACGCCCCACCTCGCTCCCATGACCCGCGGCATGCTGACCACCAGTTACGCCCGTCCGAAAGGGCCAACGTCGACCGACGCGCTTCTCGCCATGCTACGCGGTGTGTACGCGGGCGAACCGTTCGTCACGGTCGTCGATGGTTCACCATCAACAAAGGCAGTGATGGGCACCAACGTGTGTCAGATCACCGCTCGGTTCGACGAGCGGACCGGGTATGTCGTTGTGATCGCGGCAATCGACAACCTCACGAAAGGGGCGAGCGGGGCGATGATCCAATGCGCCAATCTTGCGCTCGGTATTGAAGAGACCACCGGGCTCTCAACTATCGGTCTGTACCCATGATCGTAAGCACGCTTACGCCTGCGGTGAAGGCCCAGGTCCTCGTTGAAGCGCTGCCCTATATCAAGCAGTTTTGGGGCAAGGTCGTAGTCGTAAAGTACGGCGGCAACGTGCTGACCGGAGCGGACGACTCCACCGCTCTTCGTCTCTTTGCGGAAGACGTTGTCTTGATGCGTTCGGTGGGTATGCGTCCCGTGGTGGTGCACGGTGGAGGCCCGCAGATTGGCGAAATGTTGCAACGGCTTAACATTGCCAGCGAGTTCCGACACGGCTTGCGAGTGCCGGACGCGGCGACGCTGGAAGTGGCGC
>JAYVSS010000101.1:0-13569 GCA_043775075.1 Acidimicrobiia bacterium | reverse complement strand
TCGCTGAGCCGCTCGGCCGCCCGAACCTGTTGGACGATGCGTGGGTTCTTGGCAAACCGGACGCGATGACGGTCAGGGAAATCCCAATACAACGTGGTGAATGGGCAGGCGTCTGGTCCGGTGCGCTTCTTGCGGTCGTAGCGGCAGCCCTTGCAGTAATCGCTCATACGATCGATATACGCACCACCGGCGGCGTACGGCTTCGTGGCCATACGTCCACCGTCGGCATACACGCCCATCCCGATCACGTTCGGCAGCATGACCCACTCGGCTCCATCGATGAAGCTCGCCCACATCCACTCGGTGAATGCCCACGGCTCCACTCCGGCGAGGAGTGCGAGGTTGCTGAGAATCATCAATCGCTGAATATGGTGGGCGTACGCATGCTCGTTGATCGACTGCAGAGTGATATGTACACATCGCATCTCGGTTGCTCCGCCGGTGAACACCGGTGGCACGGGACGGTGCGCAGCTAGGGCGTTTTCTTCGCGGTAGTCCGGCATCCACAGCCAGTAGAGACCCCAGACGTATTCGCGCCACCCAATCACCTGGCGGATGAATCCTTCGGCCGAGGCAATCGGAATTTCCCCGCGCCGATAGGCCGCATCCACGGCGTCACACACCTCAACCGGAAGGAGTAGTCCGACATTCATGTAGGGACTGAGCACTGTGTGGGCAAGATGCCAGTTCGACGACAGCATGGCGTCTTCGTGCGGCCCGAAGTGGGGGAGCACGTCCGAGATCGCGTAGTCGAGCCGACGCAATGCCTCCGCTCGGCTGGTGGCCCATGTGCCATCGGGTTCGTCGCCCCAACACGTTGCAGGCAGGGAATCGAGAACGTGGCGATCGATGGAGTCGAGAGGCGTGCGCAAAGGGTTTGGCCAGGATCGCCCGTCCTTGGGGGGAGGCTCACGGTTGTCGCTGTCAAAATTCCATCGGCCCTCAACCGGCTGGTCGCCATCCATGAGATACCCGAGACGCCGACGCTGCCACCGATAGAAATCTTCCATCTTGAAGTTCTTGCGGGTCGACGCCCATGCGGCAAAGTCTTCGTAGTGGCAGAGGAACTGGTTGGACCGGATCACCGTCACGCCGAGTCGTTGCAACATGGCGAGGCCATCCCATGACGCCGGTTCGGTGGCAATCACCTCACGGGGCGCAAACTCGCGGACATGATCGTCGAGGCCTTGGGCGAGTGATGGGGCCCGCCGAAGGTCAACCATGAATCCCTCAGCGCGCAGATCATCGGCAAAGCGCCGCATTGAGGTGATCACGAAATGGGCACGCTGGCGGTGCCATTGCTTAGCTGCCAATTTGGCGGTGCTTTCCACCAGAAGCACACGGTGTTCGCCGGGAACTGCAGAGCCCATCGCTCCGATCGATCGGTTTAGCTGATCGCCCAATACCCAGATCGTTTTTTGCTCCGAAACCACGATTCCAGGGTAGGCCGCGCCGGACCTTACGAATACCGGGTGACGTATCCGCGCTCGCGAAAGACGGCGAGCAGTTTCGTGGCAAAGCCGAGCGCAAGGCCCAAGAAGACGATCGAGGTAAATGCTCCAAGGCCAATCGATCCCCACGCCACGCCTCTCCCGTCGATGGTTGCCCGCATGGCGGCAAACAACCTGGTGGTGGGAAAGAACTGGGCGACCGTACGGAAACCGGGGGGGAGTGAGCTGGCGGGAAGAACACACCGGAGAAGGCCATGAGCATGTAGTTCAGACCCCAGATAAGAATTTCGGCGCTCTGGCCAAAGCGCAGCACGAACCCGACGGCGATCAATCCGAGGGCCCATCCATTCACGATGAGCAGGGCGGCAATCGGTAGGGCCGACCAGCCGATCTGGGAAAGATCGAAATCGAAAAGTAGCACCGTTGCTGCGGTCAAAGTAAGTACACAGAGTATTGTCTTCAGAAGCCCAAACAGGGCGAGCCCCACAACGTATTCAACCTCACGTATCGGCGTAGTGACCACGTTGAGAATATTGCGGGTCCACGTCTCCTCGTTCACGCCGAGGGCAATGGCGAACTGTGACTGGGTGAATATCCAAAAGAGCGTGATCCCCGCGAGTAGGTAGGGCGTGCTCGCCCGAGACGTCTCGTTCTGCTTGGCCACGAACACCCCGAGGGCGCCCCACAGGAGTACGTCCATGAACGGCCAGAACGAAATCTCGAACCACCGATGGGGCGCCCGCTTCAGAACGATCCAATGCCGACGCATCACCGCTCCGATACGAACGCTGCTGGATCCAATAGTCGCGCGGCGCCTCATGGCGCGACGCGCGACCGCGAGGCCACTTCGAGGAAAGCCCCTTCGAGATCGTCGGTGGCGAACTGATCGGCGATCTCGCTCGGGGTGCCGTCGGCGGCAATCGTTCCGTGCGTGAGTATGACGACGCGTTCGCACAGGGTCTCCACCTCGCGCATGTTGTGACTGGTGACGAGCAGGGTGGTGCCTTCCTGGCGATGAATATCGAGGAGCGAATCACGAACTCGCTTGGCGATGTCCGGGTCGAGCGAGGCGGTGGGTTCGTCGAGGATGAGGAGGCGCGGTTTATGCAGCGTCGATTTCACGATCGACACGAGGGTGCGTTGCCCAGATGAAAGTTCACGGCTCTGCTGGTCAGCGAGATGCTCTATACCGAAATGTTCGATGGCGCTTTGTACCACCTTGCTTGGACGGCGAATGCCGTAGAACCCGGCGAAGATTGTCAACGCCTCGCGCACCTTGAGGTTCTCCGGAAGAGGGAGGTACCCGGCCACGAAACCCACGTGCACGAGCGCTTTCGAACGCTCCTTCGGGAGTCGATATCCAGCGAGCGAAATTGAACCACTTTCGGGCGTCACGGCGCCGAGGAGCATCAGCAGTGTGGTCGTTTTGCCGGCCCCATTTGGACCGAGCAGCCCGACGCGGTCTCCCGCCTCCAGGACCAGATCGATGCCTCGAACGGCTCGTTTGGCACCAAAGGATTTTGTCAGGGCCCGCGCCTCAACAACGGGATTCGTCGCTGCCATGAGCCCAGTCTGTCAAACCCCCGCGTACGGGTGGTCGGGAATTAGGGGTGCATCGAGACGATATGGCCTTCGGACGGCGACGCTGTGCCCGCCACATGGGCGGCAAGGGTGGCCGCCACGGCGTCGGGCCCTTGACCATGGACGACCTTCATCCACGGAGCGTCGGATGAGTTCACACTCGCCAGGAAACGGACCCACGCGGCGGCCAACGTTGCCTGGAACTGGGCAGACCCCAGTTCGGCGTTGCGCTTGGCGATCTGGGCCGGAGCGAAGAACATCGTCGGGCTCGGACCGGGAAGGGCCCCGCCCTTACGCTCGGCGTCCCAGTGCGTGCCACCCACCGCGCAGTCGTACAGGAGGTGATCGCCAAGCCTGGTGTGGACGGCTCGACGCACGGATTCGTTGCCCGACATATCCACATACACACTGTCCGCAAGGGCGAGCGATGCGATGTCGTCGTACGAGACCACATCGTCGTAACAACCAAGCGCGCGTACGAATTCGACATTCGAAGTGGACGTAAGGCCGACGATACGCAGACCTTCACGTTGGCGGAGCGAGAACGCCGCGCCGTACGCCGTCTTGCTGGATGCACTTGAGAGCAATACCGTATGCGCGCCGAACATATCGTTGTCAGCGAGGAAATCGTCGATCAAGAATGATGTGGTGAAAAGCGGACGAAGCAGCATCTGCTCATCCTCCAATTCGGCCGAATATCCCGTATCGGCGGCCGTCCGGAGATAGTTGTTGTACACGGCATGGAGCGCCACCCGGTGGCCGGCCCCGTCGGAAAAGGCGGTCGCGCTCACTCGGTTCGGTTCAACCAGGAGATGCGTCGACATCGGAAAGTATCCGTAGACCCGCTCGCCTTCACTGACGCCCTCACACCTCGATTCGATGACATCGGCATCGGGGGTCCTCAGTAAATAGCGAGCGCTCCGGTGATCTCGTCGATGAGATGGGCGAGGTCTGGACCGATGGCCAGCGCAGTGATCGTGGGAACGCTGTCGAACTCGGTTTTCCCCGAGTCGACGATCAGGTGGCTGCGTAGCCCACGCGCCATCGCTGCTTCGTGCAGCTCAACGAGTTCAGCTTCGCTTTGCACTTGCAGCGTGATCTTTCTATTTGACGTGGTGAGCCAGATGAATGCGATCGGATCGACAATGAAGGTGGCCTTCCGCGAGCCGGGATCGATGACGTCGAGCACAGTTGACGCCAGCCACGCCACGGACGCGTGGGCGCCCTGAGCGATTTCTTTGCCTCTGCGCATTTTGAGATCTCGTCGGATCACGATGACCTGCTTGACGTCTCCGGCGGCAGGGAACTCGGTATCCACGCCAACCGTTGTAGCAGGGGAGTACCCGACTTGGGGGAAGAAACTGACTAGCTTGTCAACCCGACGACGGAGACCCAGTTTCGCGATGCGGGCGGATACCCCATCATATTCAGGATAAACCCATGCCCGCTCCCTTGCCTATTGACGAAAAGATCCGTCTCGAAGCGCTCCGCCGGTTCGCTTTTCTCGACACCGAGCCCTCGGATTCATTCGACGACATCACTCGCCTCGCTGCCTACGTCTGCGACGCCTCGATTGCCCTCGTGTCCTTCGTGGACGAAGACCGCCAATGGTTTTTGTCGCGTCACGGAACCGAGCTCCGGGAGACCGATCGTTGCCTGGCGTTTTGTGCCTACGCCATTTTGGATGAGGTTATTTTGGAAGTTCCCGACGCTCGGGCCGACGCTCGTTTCGTTGAGAACCTGCTCGTTACCGGTGAGCCGTTCATCCGCTTTTACGCCGGGGCGCCGCTGCGGTCACCCGATGGGCACAACCTCGGAACGTTGTGCGTGATAGATCAGCACCCTCGAACCCTGTCCACCGAGCAACGATGCGTGCTGACTGCGTTGGCCCGTCAGGTAAGCCGACTTTTAGAAGGGGCGATCGTTCGCCGTCACTTGGCGAAAGCTCTTACCGCGCTCGAAGCGTTTGATCGGACTCTCTCGTCGTGCGTCATGTGCAACGATCTGATCTTTGCCGACCAGCAGCTCCCACTGCGTCGGTACGTGGAGACGCACACCCTGGCCCAATTCCACGATTCAGTTTGTCGCCGGTGCACGCCCAAGTACCAGGTGGAGCCGAGTGTTCCCGCCGACCAATTCCTGCCGTAAACCCGTCGGCTTTGCGCTCAGCCGAGGGTGTTGGTGTTGCCCAGCTCGGCAAATGACTGCTCGAGGCGGGTCACGAAGCTGACCTCAGCGGCGCGCAGCCATACTCGCGGATCGTAGAACTTCTTGTTCGGCGAATCCGGACCGCCGGGGTTTCCGAGCTGCCCCTGTAGGTAGTCATGCTTGTCGATATCGAACTGGCGGATGCCGTCCCACAGCGCCCACTGCAGATCCGTGTCGATATTCATCTTGATGACGCCGTATCCGATGGCTTCGGCGATTTCGGCGGCCGACGAGCCTGACCCGCCATGGAAGACGAAATTGACAGGGTTCGCGCCGGTGGAAAATTTGGCCGCGATGTGGGACTGCGCGTCTCGGAGGATCGTCGGGGTGAGCTTTACGTTGCCCGGCTTGTACACGCCGTGCACGTTGCCGAAGGCCGCGGCGATAGTGAATCGGTCGCTCACTTCCGTAAGCCGTTCGTACGCATACGAAACTTCTTCGGGCTTGGAGTACAGGTCGGCCTGATCTTTGTCCGAGTTGTCCACTCCGTCTTCCTCTCCGCCGGTGATACCAAGTTCAATCTCGAGGGTCATACCCATCTTCGACATCCGCTGCAGATACTTCACGCAGATGTCGAGGTTCTCCTCGATCGGCTCCTCGGAGAGGTCGAGCATGTGCGAACTGAAGAGCGGCTTGCCCGTGGTGGCGAAGTGGGCCTCGCCGGCGTCGAGAACGCCGTCCACCCACCCGAGCTTGTCCTTGGCGCAGTGGTCGGTGTGGAGGATCACGCGAGCGCCGTAGGCCTCGGCCAGAGTGTGCACATGGTGAGCGCCGGCGATCGAGCCGAGGATGGACGGTTTGTCCCCCTTCGCCCCCATTCCCTTGCCACCGACGAACGCGCCGCCGCCGTGGGAGAACTGGACGATGACCGGGCTGTTGGCCTTCGCCGCCGCTTCCATCACGGCATTGATGGTGTTCGACCCCGTGCAGTTAGCCGCCGGAAGGGCGAACTTGTTGGCCTTGGCGAGGGCAAAGATCTCAGAAACGGCATCGCCGGTCAGAACACCAGCAGGAAATTGGTCGGAGAGGCTCACGCACCCAAGGTTATGACAACAGCGGATGCCCGATCGACGTTTCCGATGGGCGTCGTGGACCGAGCATCATGGTCTGGCACATCTGTTTCCGTGTGCCGTTTCACATGCTTTGGAGGAATGTGATGACAACACCCGATGCGTCGACCCCCATGCCCACCGTCGTGGGTAGCCCGGCGTGGGTCGAGGTTGGTCGCCATGCGGATCGTCTGCGGTCAACGACTCTGCGTTCGCTCTTCGCCGCGGACGGGTCTCGGGGTTCCGCGCTAACGGCCGAGGGTGGATCGCTCTTCCTGGATTACAGCAAGCACCTTGTTGATGCCGACGCCCTCAGTGCCTTGCTGGCGTTGACTGACGTGGCGTCGTTGCGGGACCAAATCGAAGCGATGTTCATCGGCGCGCATATCAATCTCACTGAGGATCGGGCCGTACTCCACACGGCGCTGCGGGCGGCGCCTGGTTCGTCGTTGGTGGTGGACGGCGTTGAGGTGGTGGCCGATGTGCACGCCGTGCTCGACCAGATGGCGGCGTTTGCTAATCGCGTGCGGAGCGGAGCGTGGGTGGGGGCGACCGGAAGCCGCATTCGAACTGTCGTCAATATTGGCATTGGTGGTTCCGACCTCGGCCCGGCGATGGCGTACGACGCTCTCGCCGCGTATCGCCAAGCTGGCTTGTCATGTCGATTTGTGTCGAACGTTGACGGGGCCGACATGTGGTTTGCGCTCTCGGATCTTGATCCAGCGGAAACTCTCTTCGTCATCAGCTCAAAGACGTTCACCACGGTCGAAACGCTGACGAATGCTCGGTCGGCCCGGGCGTGGCTAGTCGGTGCATTGGGGGAGGCGGCCGTCGCCCACCACTTTGTCGCTGTCTCCACCAATACCGAGAAGGTGGCCGAATTCGGGATTGATACCGCCAACATGTTCCGCTTCTGGGACTGGGTCGGTGGGCGGTACTCGGTGGACTCGGCTATCGGTCTATCGCTGATGATTGCCGTTGGACCAGAAAACTTCCGGTCGATGCTGGACGGTTTTCGAGCAATGGACGACCACTTTCGCACCGCCCCGTTCGCCGGAAATCTGCCGGTGTTGCTCGGTCTGCTCGGTGTTTGGTCCGGCAACTTCTTTGATGCTCAGTCTCACGCCGTTCTTGCCTATAGCCATGAACTTGGTAAGTTCGCGTCCTATCTTCAGCAGCTCGACATGGAGAGCAATGGGAAGTCGGTCGATCGACGCGGTGCCCCGGTGTCAGCGTCGACGGGACCGGTGGTGTGGGGCACTCCTGGAACAAACGGTCAGCACGCGTACTATCAGCTGATCCATCAGGGAACGAAACGCATCCCGTGTGACTTCATCGGTTTCGCCAAGCCGAATCACCGCTTGGATGGGCATCACGATCTCCTCATGGCCAACTTCTTTGCCCAAACGGAAGCGCTGGCGTTTGGCAAGACCTCAGACGAAGTTCGGGCCGAAGGGGTGGCCGAACGACTGGTGGCCCACAAGACGTTTGCCGGGAACCATCCGTCCAGCACCATCCTCGCTCCCCAGCTCACGCCGCATGTGCTCGGTCAACTGGTGGCGTTGTACGAACACAAGGTTTTCGTGCAAGGCGCCATCTGGAATGTGAACTCATTTGACCAGTGGGGTGTTGAGCTCGGCAAAGTGTTGGCCACTCGTATCGCCGGTGAGCTGGTGCCCTCGGCATCACCGGTCGGCCACGACTCATCAACCACCGCGCTCATCAATCGCTACCGCGCCATGCGATAGACGCGGTCGGATTTTCAAAGACCAACGGTGGCGTCGAAGACTGATTGCGGCGCTCCGTGATCGGTCTTTCGTGCCGCTGCTGGTCTTTGAACTATCAGCTGAAGGTTTAGCGGACGAAGACTGGTTTGTCCGGGGTCGATCGTGCCGAGTCGAAAGAGTATCCAGCACCGTCGAACTCGACGAGGTCGCCCGCTGAGGTAATACGTTCACGTATGATCCACGAAGACATCACGCCACGAGCCTTCTTGGCGAAGAAGCTGATGATCTTCATGTCGCCTGATGGCCCGTGGTCGATAAACGCCGGGGCGATGACCGGGGCGGTGAGTCTTGGTCGGCGTACGGACCCGAAGTACTCCTGGGAAGCCAGGTTTATCAGCACCTTGTCGCCCGGACTTTTTCTCACGGCGGCGTTTATCGCCAGCGTGATTTCGTCGCCCCAAAAGTCGTAGAGATTCAAGCCTTTAGGGGTCTTCAATTTCGTCCCCATCTCCAGGCGATACGGCATCATCAGATCAAGCGGACGAAGGAGTCCGTACAGACCGGAAAGAATCCGAAACGACTTTTGGGCGTATGCAAAATCGTCGTCGGAAAACGTGGTCCGGGCGGCCATACCGTCGTACACATCGCCGTTGAATGCAAGCAAGGCCTGGCGCGAGTTGCGCTTCGTGAATTTGGGATCCCAGTCGGCGTAGCGATCCACGTTGAGCTGAGCAAGCGACGACGAGATTGACATGAGCCGAGCCACTTCTTCCGCGCTTTTCGTCCGCATGATGTCGATCAGTTCGGCTGACCGGCCGAGCATCTCCGGCTGAGTAAATTTCGTGGTGGAAAGCGGCGACTCGTAGTCGAGAGACTTGGCGGGGGAAACGACGATGAGCATGGCGAAGACTCAGATACTCAGATACTCAGATGGTGGCGGTGTCGGCCGAGCCGTAGGTGCGGAAGGCGATCGATGTGCGGGTGGACTTGACCCCGGCCAGGCGGCAGATCTTCTCGGTCACGATCGTCGCCACGTCTTCGTGACTGCGCACCCAGAGGATGGCGAGCAGGTCGTGGTCGCCGGTGGTGGAGTGCACCTCTCGCACGCCTTCAAGATCGGCGATGGCGGCACCGAGTTTGGCGATGTCAAACGGGTCGGCGGAGATGGAGACGAAGGCCGTGATCACCCTCCCCACCCTAGGAGACGGCCAGTCGGTTTGGCGGAGGGCCACGTTCGTCGACCACACTTTGGCCATGGCATTCGAACTGACCGACGAAATGCGCGCCGTGATCGGCGTGGAAGGTACCGCCTGGCCCGTTGAATTCACGTCAACGGGCATCCGGGGGTTCGCCCGCGGCGTGGGTTACACCGATTCCGTTTATTACGACGTGGCGGCAGCACAGGCGGCGGGATATGCCAATCTGCCCGCCCCGCCCACGTACGGGGGCATTCCGGTGTTCATCCCCGGTCAAAACGACGATCGTTACGGCAATCCCACCAATACCGGTCAGCGTGGCCTCCATCACGGCCTTAAGAATGTACTCGACGGGGGTACCGAGCACCACTATGTGCGCATACCGGTTGCGGGCGAGACCCTCCACGTCTCCTCGAAAGTGGCCGACCTGGAGGTCAAGGAATCGAAGGCGCTCGGCACCATGCTGGTGATTACCAACGAATCGTTGTACGTGGACGACAGCGGCGCCGTGGTCTTCACCACTCGCGGCCAAGGCATCTTTTACTGAATCGAGCCCGTCATGACACTTTCCTTTGATTCCATAAAAGTCGGCGATGAGCTGCCCGCCATCGTCAAGACTCCCGGTCGCGAGCAGCTGGTGAAATACGCGGCTGGCTCCGGTGATTTCAATCCGTTGCATTACGACGCCGACTTTCCCCAGGCGAAGGTGATCGGCGACAACATCGTGCATGGCCGATTGAAGTACGCCGCGCTCGGTCAACTCGTGAGTGACTGGGCTGGGCATGCGGCAGTCGTACGCTCCATCTCGTGTCAGTACCGCGGCATGGATCTGCAAGGAAAGACCTTCACCGTAAGGGGCGTGGTGTCCGGCGTTGATCCGACAACACGGACGGTCGATGTGGATGTGTGGACCGAGGACGCAAACGGGAAGAACACCACTCCGGGCAAGGCCACGCTGGCCTTCCGCTGAAGGAGGCCCGAACTGGCGCTACCGGTCTACCGGAGGAGGCTGCGAGCCAGGCTGAGCGGGTTGCCGCGGGCGAGGCGGCGCTGGAGTCTCGGTGAGGCGTTGCGAAACACCTTCCACATCACTGCGGCCATCTCGGTCGATCCCGCTTCGCCCCCGAGATACGTCGATGTTGTCGTGACTGGAAGGCGGAAGAACGAGTCGAAGAACGACCGCGCGTCGGCCTGGTTCATCGTAAGTACACGTTCGAGTCCGTAGGCCTCAAGCCGACGAGCCTTGACCCGATCGTCCGGCCAGATTGTCGTCCATCCCGCCGACGCTGCCTGCGCTGGCGTTGCCTCGCGGCGACCCAACGCGTCGGCCAAGACCCAAGCTAGGCGTGGAGCCATCCGCAACGACGCGGCCACGGAGTAGCCCGTGGCCGGGTGCACGAGCGAGGCGGCCGCACCAAGACCGACGACTCGCTGCGTGCGATCGGGTAAGGGGAGATCCATCGGGAAGCTCACCCGTTCTACCGCAAGGGTTCTCGTGACGATCAAACCATCTGCGCGCAGACGATTGTGTAGACGGCGCTCCAGTTCCTCTATCGCTAGCGCCGGACGGCTGGCGAGCGACGTCTCCTCGACCAACCAGCAGCCGTCGAGCGGCAACGTGTAGGCGAACGATGGCACGGCCCGATCGGGGCCCCGCCAATCCATAAAGGTGCACACCTCCGGAGGCAGAGGATCACGTTCGAATTCGGCAACGATGCCGTATGCCACTTGGAATGCGGGTGTTGCGCTCGCTACAGGCCGCAACACAAACGGTGATCCGACGCCGGTGCCGTCCAGTACGAGCGTTGCCTCCACGTCTCGTCCGGTCGACAGTGTGACGGTTGAACCGACGGTGGTGTGATTCACGCCCGTGGCGGTTGCTTGGCGAATGGTGAGGCGGCCGGTTTCGGCGGTGGTCCGCAGCGCCGCTGCAAGAGCGCTGTTGTCGAATCGGCCGTACGTGCGCCCCCCGGTCTGGTCACGCTCACCGATCACTCGGGCACTCTCGAATCGCTGCGCCCACGGGTCTGCTCGGCCAAGCAACTTCTGCACCGAGTTATCGACCTGGTCGACCCAGGCGGCGTAGGTATTCGGCCATACGGCACGTGGAGACGGGCCGATCAGCGTGACCGACAACCCGGTGGGCGCCAGCGCCGCCGCCATCGACCACGCCGCCGGCCCCGAGCCGAGAATCACGATGTCGGCGCGAGCGTTCAACCGTTATCGGAGGGGAAGATTGGAGAATGACATCGAGCGGGTTGCGTACCAGATCGAGCAGAGCACGGCAACAGCAGGCATGTCTCATCCTCCACGCAGTAGGAAGGCGCTCCCCGCCGCAGAAAGACGGTATACCCGTTCGGCTTAGAAGAGACCTTCACCGCGCTGATAGCGCTCGGCGCGCGCCGTGTCGTAGGCCGCAGCGGTGAACTCCGGATTGTGTTCGGCGTTGAAGCTGGCCGCGACCACCGCCATGATCTGGCCGTTGCTCGGAAGCGTTGACCCGTCCTGATATCGGCTTGGATCCCAGAGATGGGACCGGATGAATGCCTTCGAGCACTGGGTAAACGCCTCATCAATGTCGACCACGATGCCCAGCCGAGGAACCTTGCCGTTGTGGACGCTGGGACCCAAGAGCTCAGCGTCGTCGGTGATCCATGCGCGGCCATTCACTCGAAAGGTGTCCGTGACGCCCGGAAGGAAAAATAGTAAGCCCACATGGGGGTTAGCAAGTATGTTTCGCAGCGCGTCGGCGAGACGGTTGCCCGGCCGCTCCGGCACGAGCAGCGTTCGAGCGTCCAGGATGCGGACAAAACCCGCTGGATCACCGCGTGGTGTGACGTCGCAATTCCCGTCGGCATCGCAGGTGGCGAGGCAGACAAACGGCGACCGTTCGACGAACTGGCGGGTCAGATCATTGAGTGCGTCAACGACCTTGGCGCGGACCAGGGGAAGCGGTTCGCCAATGATCTCTCGCAATTCGACCTCGGTGGCGAGTCTTCTGACCCCGGTCAGGTTGCGTCGGTCCGTACGCGGTGTCTCAGAGGCCATACGGTCAACTGTACGAGGGGCGTGACAGCCGCGGCCGAGTGCTGCGACCGACAATCGCCCACCGAACTAGAATTGCCGGGTGAGTAATGCTGAACAACCGTCCAAATTCGTCGACCTTGGACTCCGACCCGAGCTGCTGAGTGCGCTCGAAACGCTGGGCTACGAAGAGCCCACTCCCATCCAACGGGAAACTATTCCGCTCATTTTGAGCGGTCGTGACCTTGTGGGTCAGGCGGCCACCGGTACCGGCAAGACGGCGGCGTTCGCCCTCCCGATTCTCCAGCTCATCCCTGAGAATAAGACCAAGGCGGTGCCGTTTGCGCTCGTCTTGGTCCCCACTCGCGAACTTGCAGTCCAGGTTTCCGAAGCTATGTACAAGTATGGACGCGTCCTCGGGGCAAAGGTCCTTCCGGTCTACGGAGGCCAGCCGATCAGTCGTCAGCTCGGTGCTCTGGCCAGTGGGGTCCATGTTGTGGTGGCCACGCCCGGGCGGGCCATGGACCACATTGCTCGCGGCACCCTGAAGCTCGACACCATCAAAGTGGTCGTGCTCGACGAGGCCGACGAAATGCTCGATATGGGCTTTGCCGAAGATATCGAAGAGATCCTGAAATCTACGCCGTCAACCCGTCAAACGGTGATGTTCTCGGCCACTCTTCCGCCCCGGATCAACAGCATTGCCAAGCGTCACCAGACCGATCCGATTCGCATCCAAATTGGACTCGGCGACACCAAGCCGGGCAAGGAACTCGTCCGGCAAACGGTCTACGTCGTCCAGCGTTCGCATAAGCCGGCCGCCCTTGGACGCATTCTGGATGTCGAGGCACCTGGCGCGGCGATCGTGTTCTGTCGCACCCGCACCGAAGTTGAGCAGCTCACGGAAACGATGAACGGGCGCGGCTACCGAGCCGAGGCCCTGCATGGAGGGCTGGGCCAGGAATCGCGTGACCGAGTGATGGGCCGTGTTCGTTCCGGCGCCACGGAGCTGCTCATCGCCACGGACGTCGCCGCTCGGGGCCTCGATATTGACTCGCTCACCCACGTGGTGAACTATGACGTGCCGGCCGCCCCCGAGGCGTACGTGCACCGTATCGGTCGCGTTGGCCGGGCCGGTCGCGAGGGCACGGCGATCACGCTGGCCGAACCACGCGAACAGCGTCTGTTGGAAAACATCGAGCGGCTGACCAAGCAGAAGATCGCCGTGGAAAAGGTCCCGACGGTCGCCGACCTGCGTGCTCGGCAGATGGAGCTCACCGTCGAAACCCTGCGTGCGGCGCTCACCGCCGATGACCTCGAAAACTATGCAGGC